>NZ_AP023355.1:6770021-7098358 GCF_016865425.1 Actinocatenispora thailandica
GGTGTCGAGCTGGCCGAACATCCACTCGGCGACGTCCGGCCGGGCCAGGTTGAGCACCAGCTGGTTGCGCATCTGGTGCCGGGTGCGCTCCGGGAAGTGGTACACCCAGTCCGGGTGCGCCCGGTAGAGGTCCGAGTCCGGGTTGACCATCTCCGGCTCGACCCAGATCCCGAAGTCCATGCCGAGCCGGTGCACCTCGTCGATCAGCGGAGCCAGCCCGTTCGGGAACCGGTCCGGGTTGACGTGCCAGTCGCCGAGCCCGGCCTCGGCGCTGGTCCGGGCGCCGAACCAGCCGTCGTCCATCACGAACAGCTCGCAGCCGATCCGCGCCGCCCGCGCCGCCAGCGCCTTCTGGTTCTGCTCGTCGACGTCGAAACCCGTTGCCTCCCAGGAGTTGTAGAGCACCGGGCGATCGGCGTCGGCGTTCGGCAGCACCTGCCGCAGGGTGTAGTCGTGCCAGCCACGGCTGGCCGCGCCGAACCCGTCCGATGTGTACAGTCCGGCGAACACCGGGGTGTCCAGCGACTCGCCGGCCGCCAGCACGTACGGCCCGAAGCCGTCGTGCCCGAGGCCACCGAGCACCTGCATGCCGCCGTGGCTGAGCCGCTGCGCGGCGAACTCCCAGGAGCCCGACCACGCCAACGCTCCACTGTAGACGGACCCGGACCGCTCGGTGGCGGTACCGTCGTCCAGCGCGAACCACGGGTTCGCGTGGTGGCTGGTGATGCCGCGACGGCTGCCGGTGGCGAACGTGCCCTCGGTCAGCTCCTGGCGCCGCAGCTGGGTCTCCGCGCTCCACCGGCCGACCAGGTGCGACAACCGGTACGAGTCCCACTCCGGCAGCGTCCACGCCGCCGAGTCGACCCGGTCCAGGTCGATCGCCGCGCTGCCGGTGTTGGTCGCGGTCACCCAGCGCTCGATCACGTCGCTGTCGCCGCGGATCCGGTAGTGCACCGCGACCGCCAGCGGGAAGTACGCGTCGGCGAACTCCAGCGTCAGCTCGTGCACGCCCGCGTCGCGGGTGGCGCTGCTGCCGGTCAGCCGCCACTCCACGGACCGCGCGTCGCCGGCGAACCGGGCGGCGAGCGCCGGGCGGGCGAACCGCAGCCCGCCGGCCACCGGGTACTCCTCGGCACCGTCCAGCGGCGACTCGAACCCGCGGCGGCTCCACCGGGACCGCTGCACGGTGGCGATCTGCACCGCGTCGGCGAGCGTCACCGGGGCGCCCCAGTACACATGCAGCAGCACGTCGGGCAGCTGCTGGCGGTGCACCGTGACCTCGGGCGGGCAGGTCACCGCGTATGCCGTACCGGGGGTGCGCAGCAGCCACACCCGTGCCTCGTCGTCGTACTCGATGCCGACCCTGTCACCGGTTCGGTCACCGCCGACCCGCGTCGTCCGCACAGCCATTCGTACTCCTTGATCGAACGTCTCCGCACATCCTGCCCCACGTTCCAACATCCGCAACCCACCGCAGGGTACGGCCGGCCGACCGCCGGGCCGGCGCCCGGAACGACACGCCGCGATCCGTGCGAGAAACCAGACAGTGTGCGTTTTCCGACACGTGTCGATCGAAACGGATCGATGCGGCCGGGCCGATCATTCAACGGATCGGACCGGAACCCAGTGGGGAGAAACCATGAAGAAGATGACCCGCAAGATCGCGGTCGGCGCCGCCGCGGCGGTGGCGGCGGTCGGCCTCGGCGCGGTCGTCGCGCCGTCCCCCGCGCTCGCCTACTCGGCCAGCGCGCTGTGCGGCGACAACTACCACAACATCGACTCGCACACGCTGTCCCACAACGGCAGCACCGTGGCGGTCATCTACCTGTCCTACAACGGATCCACCGACTGCGTGGTGACCGAGAAGTTCCAGCTCACCAGCTTCGGCACGATCACCGGCGCCTGGGTCCAGCCGGAGGGATCCAGCAAGACCTCGGACGAGTCGTACTACAACTCGTACGCCGGCCCGGTCCGCCGGTCGGCGCCCGGCACCTGCATCAAGTGGGGTGGCGACGCCACCTACCACGTCAGCGGCGACACCTACGCCCTGCTGTCGTGGACCAGCGACTGGTCGCACTGCGGCTGACCGGCACCCGGCCGGGGCCCGGTCGGACCCCGGCCACCCGGACCGCCGCGCCGCCCGCCCGGCCCGGTCCGCCCGGCCGTGCCCGCGACCGGTCCGGCCGCCCGGTCCGGCCGCCCGGTCCGGCCGCCCGGTCCCGGCCGCGACCGGTACGGGCCGGCCGGTACCGGTCAGGGCGGGTCGAGGTGGCCGTGCTCCCAGGCCCACGCCGCGATCTCCACCCGGTTGCGCAGCCCGAGCTTCGCCTGGATGCCCGCCACATGACTCTTGACCGTGCTCAACGAGATGAACAGTTCGGCCGCCACCTCCCGGTTCGTCCGGCCCCGGGCGATCGCCCGGACCACCTCCAGCTCCCGGTCGGACAGCGGCCGGCCCGGCCGACCCGCCGGCCGCGCCACCGGGGCCAGCCGGCGCAGCAGCCGCAGCGTGACCGACGGCGACACCAGCGCGTCCCCCCGGTGCGCGGCCCGGACCGCCTCGGCGAGCAGCACCGGCCCGGCGTCCTTGAGCACGAAGCCGACCGCCCCGCCGCGCAGCGCCCCGTACACGTACTCGTCCAGGTCGAACGTGGTCACCACGACCACCTTCAGCGGCCGCGGTACCGCCGGACCGGCCAGCGCCCGGGTCACCTCGATGCCGTCCAGCCGCGGCATCCGGACGTCGACCAGGCAGACGTCCGGCCGCAACCGGCGCGCCGCCTCGACGGCCTCCATCCCGTCGGCCGCCTCCGCGACGACGGTGATGTCCGGCTGCGCCTCCAGGATCATCCGCAACCCGCCGCGCACCATCGCCTGATCGTCGGCCAGCAGTACCCGGATGCTCACCCGGGCTCACCCGCCGGTACCGGCACGGTGGCGACGACCGACCAGCCGGCGTCCGGCCGGGGACCCGCGCGCAGGGTGCCACCGAGCGCCTCGATCCGCTCCCGCATACCCAGCAGGCCGTACCCGCCGGGCCGGCGGCGCGGCCGGCCCGGCGCGCCGTCGTCGGTCACCGTCACCGTCAGGTGCGGCCCGTCCTCGGTCACCCGTACCACCACCTCGGCGGGTTGCACCGCGTGCCGCGCCACGTTCGTCAACGCCTCCTGCACCAGCCGGTACACCGTGCTGGACACCTCCGCCGGCCAGCCCGGTTCGGCGTCCGGCAGCACCAGCCGTACCGCCGGGCCGTGCGCGCCGAACCGGCCCACCAGGGTGCGCAGCTGCGCCACGCCGACCGGCATCGGGTCGGCCTCCCCGGCGTCCCGGTCGTCGCGCAGCAGGCCGAGCACCCGGCGCATCGCGGTGAGCGCGTCGGCACCCGCCGTCTCGATCCGGGCCAGCGCCTCGTCCAGCCGCTCCCCGTCCGCCCCGACCAGCCGGGCCGCCTGGGTGTGCAGCACGATCCCGGTCACGTGGTGGGCGACCACGTCGTGCAGCTCGCGGGCCAGCGCCAGCCGCTCGTCCCGGCGTACCTGCTCGGCGACGGCGCGGCGGCGCAGGTCCAGCAGCCGCAGCAGCAGCCCGCCGGCCACCGCGGCGAGGAACCCGACGCCGTCCAGCAGCACCAGGTTCGTGCCGCCGGGCGCGACGACCAGCGCGGCCGACCAGCTGCCCGCCGCCACCGCGAACCCGGCCGCCGCGACCCCGGTCGCGCGGCGCGGCGGCAGCGCCCGTACCGCGGCGCCGACCAGCACCGCGAGCGCCAGCGCCAGGGTCGGGCTCGGCTCCCGGGGCAGCCCGGCGACCAGCGCCACCGGTACCGCCAGCGTGGCCGCCGCCAGCCCGACCGCCGCGGCGACGGTACGGCTCCGGTGCCGGCACACCGCCGCCGTCCCGGCCACCGCGCCGACCGCGACGTCGAAGATCCAGTACCCGCCGCCCCAGCTGGCAGCGATGCCGACCGCCTGGACGGTGAGACCGGCGGCGAGCAGCGCGGCCAACCCGGCCCGGCCTGCCCACCGCAGCGCGCCGACCCCCGCCCGTTCCGTCACGCCGATCACGGTACGCAGCCGAGTCCCCGGCCGAACCGGTCAGAA
Organism: Actinocatenispora thailandica; assembly: GCF_016865425.1. NCBI lineage: Bacteria > Bacillati > Actinomycetota > Actinomycetes > Micromonosporales > Micromonosporaceae > Actinocatenispora > Actinocatenispora thailandica. The sequence continues at coordinate 6,774,122 of NZ_AP023355.1, forward strand.
GTACGACGCGGGGCCGCCGAGGCCGTGCTTCGGACCGATGTGGCCCGCCGGCAGCCGCGCCGACGATGGCCGGCATGCCTCTCGAATCACGCTCCGTACCCGCCCCGCCGGCAACCACGCGGCCCCCCAGCACCGGGCCGGCGGGCCGGATCTCCGCGCTGGACGTGCTGCGCGGGTTCGCGGTGTGCGGCATCCTCGTCGTCAACGTGCAGCCGATCGCCAACGCGGGCGCCCGGGTTCTGCACGGTGACACGGGCGCGGCGGCATGGCCGGGTCTGCTGTTCGACCAGCGGTTCTTCCCGATCTTCTCGCTGCTGTTCGGGATCGGCTTCACCCTGCTGCTGCGCTCGGCCGCGCGGCGCGTCGCCCGCCCCCGGGTGGTACTGCTGCGCCGGCTGCTCGTCCTGCTCGCGCTGGGGCTGGCGCACCACCTGCTGCTGTGGCAGGGCGACATCCTGGCCGTCTACGCGGTCGGCGGGCTGGCCGTACTGCTGCCCGTGTCGTTCGGGCCGCGCTGGCTGGCCGCGGCGCTGGCGGTACCGGCACTCGCCGCCGGCCTGGTCGTCGGCACCGGTTTCTTCTCGCTGATCCCCGGGCTGTTCCTGACCGGCGCGGCCCTCACCCGGTACGGCGTGGTGGACCGGCTGGACCGGGCCCGCCTCGCCCCCCGGCTGCTGCTGCTCGGGTTCGCCGTGGCCACCGCGCCGGTGCTGTTCGTTCAGCTGGTGGGCGGCGGGCCGCGGGCGTTCGCGCTGGCCGGGCTGCTCACCGCCGGCGGCTACTGCTGCGGGCTGGTCGCGCTGCTCGGTACGCCGCTGGCGCCGGCGCTGCGGGTCGCGTTCACCCCGCTCGGCCGGATGGCGCTCACCAACTACCTGACCGCCACCGTGCTGGTCCGGCTGACCGCGCCGGTGCTGGGTGGCCGGCCGGAGAACTGGTCGTCGACGACGGTGCTGGCGATCGCCGGCGGCATCCTCGCCGCGCAGTGGGTGTTCGGCACGCTCTGGCTGCGCCGGTACCGGCAGGGCCCGCTGGAGTGGCTCTGGCGCTGGGCGACCTGGGCCCGCCGGCCACCCCTGCGCCGCGCCCCCGGTACCGACGGCGGCGGGTCGCCAGGCGCCGGCGGCAGGGGTCAGTGTGCCGCGTCGTAGGTGGTGCGGGCGGCGGCGATGTCGTCCCGGTGCCGCTCCGCCCAGCTGGTCAGGGTGAACAGCGCGTCGTGCAGCTCCAGCGCCATCGGCGTCGCCGCGTACTCGACCTTCGGCGGCACGGTGGGGTGCACGGTGCGGGTGAGCAGCCCGTCGCGCTCCAGGTTGCGCAGCGTGAGGGTGAGCATCCGGCGGCTGATGCCGGTGATGGTGCGCTCCAGCTCGGTGAACCGCACCGGTCCGCGGACCGCCTCGACCAGCACGCCGATGCTCCACTTGCCGCCGACCCTGTCTAGTACCTCACGCACGGTGCAGGTGGGGCAGTCGACGACCTGGCCTGGTACATCGGTGGTACTCCGTGACATCGATGTGCCTCCTTCCGCACGACCTGATGGTCACACACGATGGCCCCTGTAACAAGTCGTGCACCATTGGGAGGCAACACGATGTCCACGTCCCCGCGCGCCGGTGGCGCCACACCCGTACCGCCGGGCCGCGCCGGCGGTCGACTGCTCGCCCTGGTCGTCCTGTGCGCCGGGCAGCTGATGGTCATCCTCGACGGCACCATCGTGAACGTCGCACTGCCCACGATCTCCGACGCGCTCGACTTCACCCCGGCGAACCTGGCGTGGGTGATGAACGCGTACCTGATCGGGTTCGGCGGGCTGCTCCCGCTGGCCGGCCGGATCGGCGACCTGATCGGCCGCAAGCGGGTCTTCGTGACCGGGCTGGTCGCGTTCGTCGCCGCCTCCGCGCTGTGCGCCGCCGCGGTCGACCAGGCGATGCTGATCGCCGCCCGGTTCATCCAGGGCGCCGGCGGCGCGCTCGCCTCGGCCGTCGTGCTCGGCATGCTCGTCACGCTGTACGAGCGGCCGGGCGACCGGGCCCGCGCGATCGGCGCCTTCACCTTCGTCGGTTCCGGCGGCGCGTCGATCGGCACCATCGCCGGCGGGGTACTCACCCAGACCGTCGGCTGGCACTGGATCTTCCTGGTCAACCTGCCGATCGGGCTGGCCGCCGCGGCACTCGCGATCCGGGTACTGCCGGCCGAACGCGGACTCGGCCTGCGCGCCGGCGCCGACGCCGCCGGCGCGGTACTGGTCACCGCCGGGCTGATGCTCGGCGTGTACACCATCGTCCGGTCCACCGAGCAGCCCTGGCCGTACACGCTGGGTACCGCGGCCGGCGCGGTCGTGCTGCTCGCCGGCTTCGTGCTGCGGCAGGCCCGCGCCCGGACACCGTTGCTGCCGCTGCGGGTGTTCGCGGTACGGTCCGTCGCCGGCGGCAACGCGGTGCAGTTGCTGATGATCGCCGGGATGTTCGGGTTCCAGTTCCTGGTGGCGCTCTACCTGCGCGAGGTGCTCGGCTACGACCCGCTGCACACCGGGCTCGCGCTGCTGCCGGCCTCACTGACCATCGCGGTGGTGTCGCTCGGCGTGTCGGGCCGGCTCGTCGCCCGCTTCGGTCCGGTCCGGATGCTCGCCGCCGGCCTGGCCACCGTGGTGCTCGGTTTCGCGATCCTCGCCCAGCTGCCCAGCCAGCACGGGTACCCGGTGCTGCTGCCGGCGCTGATCGTGCTCGGCGCCGGGTTCGCCACCGCGATGCCGGCCCTGACCGGGTTGGCCATGTCCGGCGGCGACCCGGCCGACTCGGGCGTGGTGTCCGGGCTGTTCAACACGGTGCAGCAGATCGCCGGTGCGCTCGGCCTCGCCGTACTGTCCACCGTCGCGGCGGCGCACACCCGGCAGCTGGTCGCCGCCGGTACCGGTGCGGCGGCGGCGCAGACCGCCGGGTACCGGGTGGCGTTCGTGGTGGCCGGCGGCCTCGTGCTGGCCGCGCTGGCCCTCGGCGTGACCCTGCTGCGGCGTACCGGCGCGCCGGCACGCCCGGCCGCCCCGGTGACCGTGGACCGGGCCGAGCCGGCGGGTACCGGAAGATCTTGACCGTTCCGGCCGATCGGAGCCGGTTCGTCCGGTGGGTACGGGGGCCGCTCGACGTTCGTTCGACGCGGCCTCCAACGTGTCCGGGCACACTGCCAGCACTGCCCGGCCAGCCCTTACCCTGGTTCGCGAACGTGACCGGTACAGCGCCGTGCCGCCCCGGCGGCTGTTGGTGACCGCTGGCAGCCGCGACGGAAGAAGGGACATCCAGGTGCGTATCGGTATCTTGACCGGCGGTGGCGACTGCCCCGGCCTCAACGCGGTGATCCGTGCGGTGGTGCTGCGCGCGGTGCGCGACCACGGTTGGCAGGTCACCGGTTTCCGGGACGGCTGGCGCGGGGTGCTGGAAGATCACCACGTCGAACTGGACCCCGCCCGGGTTCGCGGCATCCTCGCCCGCGGCGGCACCATCCTCGGCTCGTCCCGGGTCAACCCGGACACGCTGCGGGCCAGCATCGACACCATCCGGACCGTACTGGCGGCCAACGGCATCGACGCGCTGATCCCGGTCGGCGGCGAGGGCACCCTGCAGGCCGCGCACTGGCTGTCCTCGCACGACATCCCGGTGGTCGGGGTGCCGAAGACGATCGACAACGACATCGACTGCACCGATGTCACGTTCGGCTTCGACACCGCGGTGGAGATCGCCACCGACGCGATCGACCGGCTGCACACCACCGCCGAGTCGCACCAGCGGGTGATGGTGGTGGAGGTGATGGGCCGACACACCGGCTGGATCGCGCTGCACTCGGCGCTCGCCGCCGGCGCGCACCAGGTCCTCACCCCGGAGACGCCGTTCGACATCGAGCAGGTGTGCGCCGGGCTGCGCCGCCGGTTCGACGAGGGCGACAACTTCGCGGTCGTCGTCGCCGCCGAGGGCGCCACCCCGGCGCCGGGCACCATGCCGTTCGACGAGGGGTACATCGACCAGTTCGGGCACCGCCGGTTCGCCGGCATCGCGCGGCAGTTGCAGGCCGAGATCGGCCGCCGGCTGGACCGCGAGGTCACCACCACGGTGCTGGGCCACCTGCAACGCGGCGGCACCCCCACCGCGTACGACCGGGTGCTCGCGTCCCGGCTCGGCGGGCGGGCCGTGGAAGCGATCCGGAACGGCAAGTACGGCACCATGTCGGCGCTGCGCGGTACCCAGATCGAGCTGGTGCCGCTGGTGGATGCGGTGGCCCGGCTCAAGACCGTGCCGGGCGACACCTGCGCCGAGTTGTCCGCCCTGCTCTGAGCCTGCGGGTGCGCGGCCGGCGGGGTGAAGGCCACCTCTGTTCGCTGTTCGACCCCGCGTGGTGATCGGGTCGAACATCGCCTGGCTCGCTTCGGAACGTCGGGGCACGGTGATCGGGTCGGGCACCGCCTGGCCGCCTCGCGGGTCGGGGCACGGTGATCGGGTCGGGCACCGCCTGGCCGCCTCGCGGGGAGCAAGGGGTGGGTCAGAGGGAGGCGCCGCCGTCCACGAGGATGGTGCTGCCGGTGATGAAGGCGGCCTGGTTGCCGGCGAGGAAGGCGGCGGTGGCGCCGAAATCGGCCGGGTCACCGACCCGGCCGACCGGGACACCGGCGGCGATCCGCGCCAGGCTCGCCGCCGGATCGTCGAACTGCCGGGTCAGCGCGGGCGTGCGGTGGTAGCCGGGGGCCAGCACGTTGATCGTCACGCCGTCCGGCCCGATCTCCGGTACCAGCGACTTCGCGTAGCCGACGAGGCCCGGCCGCACCGTGTTGGACAGCCCGTACTGCGGGCGGGGGCGGCGGACCGTCTCGGAGGCGACGAGCAGGATCCGACCCCAGCCGGCGGCCCGCAGCCGCGGCAGCGTCGCCTGGACGAACCCGATGTGCGCGAGCAGGCACAGCTCGACGGCGTCCCGGTAGGCGGCCAGGTCGAACGCGGTGACCGGGCCGGCGGGCGGCCCGCCCGCGTTGCTGACCACGATGTCCGGTCCGCCGAGGTCGGTCGCGACCGTATCGACCCAGCGCCGTACCGCGTCGTGGTCCCGCAGGTCGACCCGGTCCGCCCGGACCGGATCACGCACCGGCCGCCCGGCGCCGGCGGCCGGCCGCGCGGCGCCGCCGGAGCGGGCCCGGTACGCCGCGGCGGCGTCGTTCACCTGCTCGGCCGCGGCGGCGAGCCGCGCCTCGTCCCGGCCGCAGATCGCCACCCGGGCGCCCTCGGCGGCCAGCGCGGTCGCGACGGCACGGCCCAACCCGCTGGTCGCGCCGGACACCAGCGCCACCCTCCCGGCGATACCCAGATCCACCTGGCTGCTCCTCTCGTTCGTCCTGTCGCCCGCTGGCCGGTGCCGCCCCCGGCTCCGGTCGCTGCGGCGCCGGCCGTACGGCGGGCGCGGCCTCACCTGCAACCGGGGTCGGGCCGCCACCGCCTCCGGTGCGGGGTCTCAGCTCGTACCGGCGTCGGACCGAACCCCGGCGCCGCGGTCGGCGCCGCCGGTCAGGCGGTAGCCGTAGCGGTGCAGCCAGGGCGCGGCGAGCAGGCCGGCGGCGTACCGGGTGGTGCGCGGCGACGTGGTGCGCCAGCGCTCGTCCGGCCGGATCGTGACCGGGCCGGTACGCAGCCGGTCCGGGTTGCCGGTGACGGTGTGGTTGGGCGACAGTACGGCGGTGCCGTCGGCGGTCACCGGCGCCGCGGCGGCGAGGCCCCAGCCGGCGAGCACCGCACCGAGCGTGTCGGCCGGGGCAGCCGCGAAGTCCTCGTACCGCAGCCGCTGGTACCGGCCCGGGAACGCGCGGCCGACCCGCGCCGATGCCTGCTGGAACGCGACCCAGTAGGCGGTGCTGCGGCACGCCGACATGGCCGGGATGTACGCCTTCGGGCGGCGCCACGATTCGGCGACGGCGCGCGGATCCCGCAGCACGTGCAGCACGTACGGCCGGACCCGGTCGCTGCCGCACACCGTCGCCGCCTCGGCCGGGAACTTGCCGCTGTCCACGATGATCCGGGCGCCCGCCTCGGCGGCGATGGCGCCGTAGAGCCGTTCCAGGTCACGCCGTGCCGCGATGGTGGCCGGGATCGCGGCCAACCGGGCACCGACGTGCCGGGTGCGCAGCAGCCGCTGCTGCCGCTCGAGCAGGTCGGGCACGCCGTCCGGCGCACCGAGCCGCCGCAGCACCGCCGACCACAGTGGACAGTCGGCGATCCGGGTACCGCAGCCGCAGGTGTCGTTGGTGCCGTCGCCCAACACTCCGTGCCGCCACAGGTAGCGCAGCTCCCCGACGTGCAGCGCGCCGGGCAGCTCGCCGATCAGGTTCCCGATCAGGGTGGTGCCGCTGCGACACCAGCCGGTCAGGTAGACGACGGCGGGTCGGTCGCTCACCGGTACCGGCCCGGCAGCGCTGCCGCGACCTTGTCGACCGCGTCGACCAGCTGCGCGCAGTCGTCCCCGGTCAGGTTCGCCGACAGCGGGATGTCCACCGTGCGCCCCACCGCGGCGGTACTCGCCGGGTAGGCGGCCCGGACCGCCGCCCGGTCCGGGAACAGGAACCGCCAGTTCCAGAACGCCCGGACGTTGACGTCGTCCGGGTCGCCGAAGGCCCGGACACCGATGCCCTCGGCCCGCAGCGCGCGGGCGAACCAGCAGGCGGCCGCGGTGTCCGGCAGCCGCAGCAGCAACGCTTCACCGAGGTACGCGCCGGGCGCGACCGGTCGCCGTACCGCGACGTCCGGCCGGCCGTCGAGGGCGGCGGCGACCCGGTCGTAGTTGCGCCGGTGCGCCGCCAGCCGCCCGGGCAGCCGGGCCAGCTGAGCCCGCGCCAGCGCGGCCCTGATCTCGTCCATTCGCCAGCTGAACAGCGGCAACGACAGATCGTCCAGGTCCGGCGGGTCGGTGAAGTGCCGGGCCATCCGCGACTCGTACGCACCGGAGTAGACCACCGCGCGGGAGTAGACGGTGGCGTCGTCGGTCAGCACGAAGCCGCCCTCGCCGGTGTTCAACGCCTTGTCCGACTGGGTGGAGAAGGCGCCGACCCGGCCCCAGGTGCCGAGCGGCCGGCCGTGCAGCCGGACCCCCAGCGCCGGCACCGCGTCCTCCACGATCGGCACCCCGAACTCGTCCGCGATGCCGGCGATCGCCGGCATGTCGGCGGCGAACCCGCGCATGTGCACCACCACGATCGCCCGCGCCCCGGCGGCCACCTTGCGGCGCAGGTCGTCGGGGTCGAGCTGGAGATCGTCGTCGCACTCGACCAGGACCGGCCGGTGCCCGGCGAGGATGATCGCGCTGGGTGTCGCGGCGAACGTGAAGGCCGGGCAGATCACGTCCGACGCCGCCGGCAGGTCCAGCGCCAGCAGGCCCAGGGCAAGGGCGGTGGTACCGCTGGCGCAGCCGAGCGCGTGGGCCGCGCCGAAGTACCGGCAGAGCGCGGCTTCCAGCGCGCCGGTCTCGGTCGCCTCGTGCGGGCGGGTGTCGTACCGGAAGTACCGGCGGCTGCGCAGCGCGTGCAGCGCCGCGGCGACGTCGTCGTCCGCGACGTACGCGTCACCGTTGTCGTACGCCGGCCAGGGAGCCGCGCGTACCGGCGTGCCGCCGTCGATCGCCAGCCTGACGTCCGTGGTGCGGGCCACCATCGGCGGCTCCCTTCACGATCGGTGGCAGGCGTCGTCGCCGCACCACCCCGAGTGACGGTCCTGGCATGAACATCGTGCTGGCGGCCGAGGGGTGGCCGCCGGAAAGCGAGACGCCATGCCGGTCTCGCGCATACGGGATCCGATCCTCGCCCGCGGGCACCGCGGCGGAGAGTGATACGAGGGGATTTCCCAGACTTTCAGGGCAACCCGTACGGGTGCTCTAGGGTGGCGCATCGAGCGGACGCGCGTTCCGGCGCCGGCTCTGCTTGCCTTGGCGCCCAAGGCTTTCAGCACTCGTCACCTGGGGGTACGGTGCGCTACCTCGTCGACGATCCCGAACTGACCAGTCGCACGCCCGGCGAGGAGCTGGCGGTGGCCGCCGGCCGGTCCACCGACGGCGCGGCGACGGCCGTGGTCCGCGACGCCATCACCCGGCACTTCCCGCTCGCCGCGACGCGTCCCCGGCCACCGGTACGGGACCTGCTCAAGTCGGCGATCATCGCGGACGAGTCGGTGTCCTTCGTCGAGGAACGGCGGTCCGCCGCCCACCCGGTCACCCGGGACACCGAGTACGCCGCCACCCCGGAGGCCCACCAGCAGCCCCGGGCGGTCAAGGCGGCACTCACCGACGTCCGGGTCCGGGTACCGGTGCCGGCCCAGATCTGCCGCGATCCGGCGCTGCTGGCCCGGTTCGTCGACCACCGGGTGATCGTCCGGCTGTGCACCGTGGAGAACGACGTGCTGCTGCACGGCAGCGCCGACGGCGCGATCACCGGCTTGCTCCGGCTGCCCGGGCTGCGCCGGCTGCGCGGCCGGACCGACCTGGTGGACAGCCTGATGGCCGCCGCGGCCGACGTGGAGGACCAGGGCGGCTCCTGCGACGCGCTGGTGATGCATCCCCGCACGTACTGGCGGCTGGTCGGGCTCGGCGCACTGCCCACCGTCGACGCGGCCGGGCTGCGGATCACCCGGACCCGGATGATCGCGCCCGATCAGGTGCTGCTGGGCGACTTCCGGGCCGGAGTCACGCTGCTGGACGCTTGCGACGGCGGCACCATCACGTTGCGCCGGGACGGCGAGCTGGCCGAGATCGAGGCCGGCGGCCGGGTGGGCCTCGCGGTGCACCTACCGCAACACTTCGCCCTGCTGGTACTCCCGCCGGACACGGTGCCACCGGCCATCCAGGTACTGCCGACGCCGGAGGGGGCAGCATGAAGATCGGCATCCTGCTGTGGGACTACAGCGGCATCGACGCGGACGCGCTCGCCCTGCTGGAGTTCGGGACGCGGCGCGGACACCAGATGTCCGGGTTCACCCTGGAGGAGATCGAGTTCCGACGGGGCGCGGGCCGGGCCACGGTGCTGGCCAAGGGCGTCGACGTGACCAGCTACGACGCGGTGATCTCCCGGGCGAACCTGATCGGCGACGTCTGGCAGCAGGATCTGGCCGCGACCGCCGGCCCGTGGCGGGACCGGGTCGAGCGGCTGACGATGCTCAGCAACGCGCTCGGCCCGCGGCTGTTCGACCCGGTTGACGCCTGGCTGTGCGGGATGAGCAAGTTCCTGATGGCGCAGCGGCTCGCCGAAGGCGGGTTCCCGGTGCCGCCGTTTCGCTCGGTGAGTTCGGTCGAGGACACCGCCGCGGCGCTCGCCGACTGGGGCGACATCATCCTCAAGCCGTCGTACGGGCTGCGCGGCATCGACGTCGAGCGGGTCACCGATCTGGACGCCGACCGCGCGATCGTGGACAGCCAGCTGGCCCGCTACGGCACCGTGTTCTGCCAGCCGTTCTACCCCACCCGGTACGGCGAGCTGCGGATCACCGTGTGCGGCGAGGTCACGCCGATCAACATGCTCAAGCTGCCCGCGGCGGGCAGCTGGCGGTGCAAGACGCTGGAGGGTGCGAGCTGGGAACGGTTCGACGCCCCCGACGAGTTGATCGACCTGTCGGTCCGCGCCGCCCGGCACCAGGGCCTCACCTGGGCCGGTCTGGACATCCTGCCGACCCCGGACGGGTACCGGATCCTCGAAGTCAACATGGTGCCCGGGTTCCTCGCCATCTTCGGCGACGGCCCCGCCGCCGAGGGCCACGCCGGCATCCTCGACTGGATCGAGAAGCGGACCGCCGAGCGGCAGCCGGCCGACGAGAGCGTGGGAGGCGACCCATCGTGATGTACGGAGCGGAGTCGTTGCGGCTGCCGGGCGCCGAGCTGGCCGCCCGGTACCGGGCGGCGGGCTGGTGGCGGGACGAGACGTTCCTGGACGATCTGGCCCGGGCGGCGCGGACCCGGCCGGAGCATCCCGCGATCGTCGCGTACCGGGGTGACACGCCACGGACCATCTGCTACCGGGAGCTGGCCGAGCTGGTCGAACGGTTCGCCGGGGCGCTGGCCGCGCTCGGGGTCGGCCGCGGTGACGTGGTCGCCACCTACCTGCCGAACGTCTGGCAGCTGACCCCGCTCTGGTTGGCGTGTGCCCGGATCGGTGCGGTGAGCGCGGCGATGTTCCCGGCGCTCGCCGAACGCGAGCTGCGCTACACGATGACCGTGAGCAGGGCGCCGGTGTGCATCAGCCTCGACCGGGTCGACGACGTCGACCTCGGTGCCCGGGTGGCCGCGGCGGCGCCGGACACGGTCCGGCACCGGGTGGTGATCGGGGACGGTTCCGCCGCCGACGCCATCGACTTCGCCGAGTTCTTCCTCGACACCGAGCACCCGACACCGGATCCGGCGCTCGCGCTGCGCCCGGACGAGCCTGCCGTACTCGTCTGCACGTCCGGCACCTCCGGCCAGATGAAGGCGGTGGCGCACACCAGCAACACGCTGTACGCGGCGGCCCGAGCCGGTGCCGAGCCGTACCGGCTGGGGCCGGACGACGTGATCGTGGTGCCGCACCCGCACACGCACATGGCCGGCATGACCTACGGCGCGCTGATGCCGTTGCAACTGGGCGCCACCTGGCTGACCTACGACCGGCCGAGCGACCTGGGGCTGCTGCTCGACTCGATCGAGGCGCACTCGGTCAGCTGGGCGTACATGTCGCCGGGATACCTGGTGAACCTGATCGCCGCGCAGCGCGAACGGGCCCGCGACACCAGCTCGGTGCGGCGGATCGTCTCCGGCTCGGCGCCGCTGCAACCGGACCTGGTCGAGTCGGTACGCGACACGTTCCGGGTGCCGGTGCACGCGCTGTGGGGCATGACCGAGAACGCCGCGGTCACCATGACCCGGCCGGACGATCCGGACGACTGGGCGACCCGCAGCGACGGGCGCGCGGTGCCGTGGATGGAGGTCCGGATCGACGCCGACCCGGGCGAGGACGCGGGCCGGTTGCTGGTCCGGGGCGCCTCGCAGTGCCTGGGTTACCTGCACCAGCGGGACGTGTACGACGCGTGCTTCGACGGCGACTGGTTCGACACCGGTGACATCGCCCGGCCGGACGGCCGGGGCGGCATCCGCATCGTCGGCCGCCGCAGCGACCTGATCATCCGCTCCAACGGGATGAAGGTGCCGGTACTGGAGGTCGAGGGGCTGCTGGCCCGGCATCCGGGGATCAAGGAGCTGGCGCTCGTCGGCTACCCCGACCCGGCCGTACCGGGCTCCGAGCTGTGCTGCGCCGTCGTCGTCCCGGACGGTCAACCGCCGACGCTCGCCGAACTGCACGAGTTCCTCGGCGGGACCGGGATGGCGCGGGTGTTCTGGCCGGACCGGGTGCAGTTCGTCTGGCAGTTGCCGAAGAACTCGCTGGGCAAGATCCAGCGCGCTCCGCTGCACCGACGGCTGGAGCTGGCCGCGGCGCCGCGATGACCGGTACCGCGGCGGCGGGCAGCCCGGACGGCACCGCGGCGAGCCGCGCAGACAGCACCGCGGGGAGACGGTCGGGCGGCTCCCGGACCCGGACCACCGCGCTGGCCGTGATCTGTGCCGCGCAGACGATGTTCCTGCTGGACACGATGATCGTGACGGTCGCGCTGCCGCACATCCAGACCGGGCTGGGCTTCTCCGGCCCGGAGCTGTCCTGGGTGATCACCGCGTACGCCCTGGTGTTCGGCGGGCTGCTGCTGCTCGGCAGCCGGTGCGGCGACGTGTTCGGCCGGCGCCGGGTGTTCGTGTTCGGCTTGGTGCTGTTCACGGTCGCGTCCCTGACTGCGGGGCTGGCGCAGGCCCCGTGGCAGCTGATCGCCTCCCGGGCGGCGCAGGCCGCCGGTGCGGCCGCGGCCAGTCCGGCCACCTTGTCGCTGCTGGCCACCACGTTCCCGGAGGGCCCGGCCCGCAACCGGGCGATCAGCATCTACACCGCGCTGGGTACCGCGGGCGGCGGGATCGGACTGCTGGCCGGCGGGCTGATCGCCAGCCTGACCTCCTGGCGCTGGATCATGCTGGTCAACGTGCCGTTCGGCATCCTGGTGGCGGCAGCCGCACCGCGGGTACTCAGCGAGGCCCGCCGACAGCCGGGCCGCTTCGACGTGCCCGGGGCGCTGACCGGCACCGCCGGCATGACGATGCTGGTGTTCGGGCTCACCCGGGCGGCCACCGACCCGGCCGGTACGGTGCACTGGACCGATCCGGTGGTACTCGCGTCGGTCGCCGCCGCCGTCCTGCTGCTCGGCCTGTTCGTACTGGTGGAGTGGCGCAGTGGGCGGCCACTGCTGCCGCTGCGGCTGTTCGCCGGCCGGGCCCGGGCCGGCAACTACCTGGCGATCGTGTCGTACAGCATGGCGATGACCGGGATCGCGTTCTTCCTCACCCTGTTCCTGCAACGCATCTGGCACTACAGCCCACTGCGTACCGCGCTGGTCTTCCTGCCGATGACCGCGCTGCTGGTGGCCTGCTCCCGCGCCAGCGGGCCGCTGCTGCGCCGCGTCGGTACCCGTACCGTCGCGCTCGCCGGTCTGGCCGTCGCCGCGGTCGGCGTCGGCTGGCTGTCCCTGATGGGTGTCTCCGGCGGCTATCTGAGCGACCTGCTGGTGCCCAGTTCGCTCACCTACGCCGGGTTGGGGGTGGCCGCGCCGCCGATGACCGTCGAGGCACTGGCCAGCATCGGCGAGCGGGACGCCGGCATCGCGTCCGGGGTGTTCAACTGCGCCCGCCAGCTCGGCGGCGCGGTCGGGTTGGCCCTGCTGGGCAGCATCACCTGGACGACGGTCGCGGCGCACCGCCGGTTGCCCGCCTCGCACGCGCTCGCGATCGGCATCGACCGCGGCTTCCTGGTCGCCGCCGGGCTGGTGGTACTCGCGCTCGCCGCCACCGTGGCCGGCATGCCGGGCCGCCGGCCTCCGGGCAGCTGAACGCCTCGCTGCGGTCCAGGCACCTGACCGCCCCCCTTTGCTCTGCACACCCAGGTGCACCACCGCTGGTGCGCTCAGGTGTGCAGAGCAAAGGGTTGCGGTCACACCCCCCCGGGTGCGCCCACCGGGCACTCCCCCGTGGGCCGGTGGGCGTCACCCGCCGGTGGTCGTCACCCTCCGGTGGGTGCGCCCAGCTCGCGGTAGAAGTGCAGGTCGACGACGATGTCGTCGGCGTCGTACAGGGCGAGCGTGTCACCGTAGTTGTCCAGGAACTTCTTGCTCGCCGAGGCGATCTCCAGCGTCTCGCCGGCAGCGAGCTTGCGTGCCGGCAGCGGCTGGCGGCGCAGCAGGTGGTTACGCAGCGACCAGCCGGTGAGGTCCACAGTGGACTCCGCGCGCAGCACGGTGCGCTCGTCGGCGACCGAGGCCGACTCGATCCGTACCGGGGTGCGCGGCAACCGGCTCGGCTGGCCGGACATGATCGGCTGCGCGAACGGCACGTCGTTGGTGATCACCGCGTCGACGCCGAGATCACGCATCGCGGCGACGGCCTCCGGCGCGTCGATGGTCCACGGCAGCACCCGGATGCCGTGCCGGTGCGCGGCGGTCACGTGCTCGGCGGTCAGCAGCCGGCCGAGCGGCGTGTACGCCGAGACCCAGTCGCCGAGTTCCGCGAACCGGTCCAGCTCCAGCATGTAGGTCAGCCCGCTCATCAGGCACATCGGTACGGTCGGCAGCAGCTCGTGCAGCGTCCGCAACCGATCGACGTCGACCACCTGGATCGCCACCGGTGGGCGGCCGGTGTCGGCGAGCCGATCGCCGAGGCAGTGGCGCAGCTCCTCGGCCAGCTGCTGCTCGATGCCGGGGCTGCGTTCCGGCCACTTCAGCTCGATGAACAGCGTGCTGCGCCCGTCGATCGCGGCCAGCAGCTCGGCCAGCGTCGGTACCGGTTCCCCGCGGTACCGCTCGTCGAACCACGCACCGGCGTCGAGCTTGCGCAGCTCGGCCATCGTCAGCTCGTTGATCGTCGCGTCCGCCCGGTCCGGCAGGACCTGCGCGATGTCGGTGGTGCGGCGCAGCCTGCTGTCGTGCATCACGACCAGCTCGCCGTCACCGCAGCGCTGCACGTCCACCTCGATCGTCCGGGCACCCTGCTCGATCGCCGTGCGGCAGGCGGCGATCGTGTTCTCCGGCGCGGTGCCGCACGCACCCCGGTGCGCGACGCAGGTACCGACCCGCGGCCATTCGGGTTTTCCGCTCATTCGAGGGATGCTACGTGCCGGCGGGCCCGTCGCGACGCCCCCGAATCGATCACGGTCGTATCGACCGCGTTGAGTTGTAAGGACCGGTTTCGCTATGCACACCTGATTGATCGGGTCTTCACATGCCGCGACGACCCGGGTCCACCGTTGTGGTGACGTGCCGTGTCGCACCGCGTGACCCGGCTGGCACGCTTGCTCCAGTACACGACGTCACGAACCACGTGTCCTCACGAGCTCGGTTCGGATCGCCGACTGCCGTCGGGGGTGGATCGACTCGCGGGCGGGCCGCCGAGGTCACGTGCGGGGTCCCGGTTCCCGTCGGGCAACCGGGGGGATGCCGGTGGGGGCCGGGGCCATCGTCGGGTACCGGGTGCGCAGGGGGAGGCGCGCCAGAAGTCCGGTCATGATCAGGGGGAACACATGACCCAGACAGAGTTGCCGACACTGGCCGTGGCGAGCGGCCAGACCGTCCAGGTGCACGCGCACGGGCGGATTCTCGCCTCCGCCATCCGCAACGGCCGGGGCTGGTCGGTCCTGGTCGACGGTGAACAGTACGAAGCGTCCAACCTCGATCGGGTGCTGGAGCTGCTCCGCCTGCTCCCGCACCACCGCCGCCGCTGACGGCACCGCGGCCCACCGGTCGGTCCACAGTGGACCAAGACCGGCCGGCCGCGCACCCGCTGCCCGAATCCCGTGCCGCACCGACCGGCCGGGCCGCGCTCCCACGCGGCCTGGCCGGGGCGCCAGCCCCGCCAACGCCAAGTCCACCACGCCGGCCCGCGGCTGCGTACGCTCGCGTGATGGACGTGGTCTGGCTGGAGAGCCTGGTGGCGCTGGGCGAGCACGGCAGCTTCACCCGGGCGGCCGAGTCGCTGCACATCAGCCAGCCGGCGTTCAGCCGGCGGATCCGCGCGCTGGAGCAGTGGGCCGGCACCGATCTGGTCGACCGGACCAGCCTGCCGATCACGCTGACCCCGAGCGGTCGGGTGCTGCGGGCCCGCGCCGCCGACGTGGTGGCCGGGCTGTCCGCGCTGCACGACGAGATGCGCGGCCGCCAGACGATGCCGGCGCAGCCGGTCCGGCTGGCGGTCAGCCACAGCCTCGCCACCCACTACTTCGCCGGCTGGTGGCACACCATCACCGCCGACGCCCCGCAGCTGACCTGCCTGCTGCTCGCGGCGAACACCCTGGAGGCGTACGACACGCTCGTGCACGGCGGCTGCGACCTGCTGCTGGGCTACGTCGATCCGCTGCACCCGCTGGACCTGGGCGACACCGACATCGAGTCGGTGCTGGTCGCGCAGGACCGGCTGGCGCCGTACGCCCGGCCCGGCACGTACCGGCTGCCCGACCCGGACCGGACGGCGGCCGACGGCGGCCCGGAGATGCCGTACGTCAGCCACGGTGCGGGGTCGTTCCTCGGCCGGGTCACCGACCGCATCCTGGCCGGTCGGCGGCCGCGGCTGCGCCCCGTCGCGCAGAGCGACCTGACCTCGGTACTGGCCGCGCTGGTCGCCGCCGGCGTCGGGATCGGCTGGCTGCCCGGCCTGCTCACCGCCGAGCAGGTGGCGGCCGGGCGGATGGCGCCGGTCGGCGACGGGCACTGGACCGCCGCGCTGGAGATCCGGCTCAGTCGCAACCGGCGGCAACGTACCAGCAGCCACGCCGCCGAGGTCTGGGAGCGCGCCGCCGCGGGCCCGGGTACGACCGGATAGCCGCCCGGCACCCGACACCCGACACCCCGACGCCGAGACCCACGCCGACGCCGACGCCGACGCCGACGCCGACGCCGACGCACAGCGTTACTCGGGCGAGAATGTGCTGCGGTAGCCGAACAGGCCGGCGCTGCCGCCGGTGTGCACGAACACCACGTGCTCGTCGGCGGCGAACCGACCGGCCTCGATCGCACCGAGCAGGCCGGCGAACGCCTTGCCGGAGTACACCGGATCGAGCAGGATGCCCTCCGTCCCGGCAAGCAGCCGCACCGCGGCGACCATCTCGTCGGTCGGCACCCCGTACCCGGGGCCGGTCCAGCCGTCGTCGACCTGCACGTCGTCCAGGCCGACCGCGCCGGGCGCGCCGATCAGTTCGGCGGCCCGGACGGCCAGCTCGTGCACCAGCGGGCGCTGCACCGCCGCCGGCTGCCGGACGCTGACCCCGAGCACCTGGATACCGCTGCGCATCGCGAGCAACCCGGCGAGCAGCCCGGCCTGGGTGCCGGCGCTGCCCGTCGCGTGCACCACCCAGTCGATCGGTACGTCGGCGGTCGCCAGCTCCTGCGCGCAGCCCACGTAGCCGAGCGCGCCGACCGGGTTCGAGCCACCGCCGGGAATCAGGTACGGCCGCTTGCCCTGCCCGCGTAGCTCGTCGGCGAGCGACTCCATCGCCGCCGCCATGTCGGTACCGGCCGGCAGCCGGTCCGCGATCCGGGCGCCGAGGATCGTGTCCAGCAGCACGTTGCCGGACGCCTCGTACTCGTCGTCGCGCACCTGCCGGCGCTCCAGCAGCAGCTCGCAGCCGAGACCGGCGCGGGCCGCCGCGGCGGCCGTCTGCCGGGCGTGGTTGGACTGCGTCGCGCCCTGCGTGACGAGCGTGTCGGCGCCCCGCGCCAGCGCGTCCGCGACCAGGAACTCCAGCTTGCGGGTCTTGTTGCCGCCGGTGGCCAGGCCGGTGCAGTCGTCCCGCTTGATCCACAGGTGCGGCACCGTCGAACCGTTGGCGCGCAACGTTTCCGTCAGCCGCGGCATCGGTTCCAGCGGGGTGGGCAGGTGCCCCAGCCGGTACCGGGGGAATCGAGCGAGCTGCATCCGTGGCCTCCCATCGGCGAAAACCGGGGGCGTACCCGCTCCCCGGCCGAGTAGAGCAGAGCCGGGACCGGGCAGTCCAATGCCGGATTCCGAGGGGCCATGCGGATCGTGCATGCCGCCGGCGGATCCGTTGACGAGCCCTCCGGTGCCCAGCAGAATCCCGGCAAAGCGGCCCGCGTCACCACGCGTACTGCCGCTCGACCGTCGCGGTACGGCCGCACCAGGCCGGATCCGACCGGCATCCCCGCATCCGGCCGCGCAGCGACCGTCCTGGGAAAGGACCCGAGCATGACCGATCCGGTAGAGACCGACCAGCCGACGGACGTGGTCGCACTGCGCCGGGACCTGCACCGGCACCCGGAGGTCGGCTTCACCGAGTTCCGTACCGCGAGCCGGGCCGCCGGCCGGCTCGACGATCTCGGCTGGCAGGTGGCCGCCGGGGAGACCGTGCTGGACCCCGACGCCCGGCTCGGTGTGCCCGACGGCGCCGAACTGTCCGCGGCGTACCGCCGGGCCGAGCGCAGCGGTGCCGACCCCCGGTACCTGCCGGCGCTGCGTGGCGGGCTGACCGGGGTGGTGGCGCGGCTGCGCGGCTCCCGACCCGGCCCGGTACTCGCGCTGCGCGCCGACCTGGATGCGTTGCCGCTCGACGAGTCGGGCAGCGACGACCATGCGCCGGGCAGGCTCGGCTTCCGGTCCGGATGGCCCGGCCGGATGCACGCCTGCGGCCACGACGGGCACGTCGCCGTCGCGCTGGCGCTCGCCGAACGACTCACCGACCGCGACTTCCCCGGCGAGGTACGGCTGATCCTGCAGCCGGCCGAGGAAGGCGGACGGGGTGGCGCCGCGATGGTCGCCGCCGGGGTCGCCGACGACATCGACGTGTTCGTGGCGCCGCACCTGGGGATGGGCCTGCCGACCGGGACCATCTGTACCGACGTGGCCGGGCTGCTGGCGAACTCCAAGCTGCGGGCGGTCTTCCGCGGCGCCGCGGCGCACGCCTCGATGGCGCCGGAGCACGGCCGGCACGCACTGCTCGGCGCCGCGGCGGCGACGCTCGCGGTGCACTCGATGCCGGCGTTCTCCGGGCACCAGACGCGGGTCAACGTCGGCGCGCTGCACGGCGGTACGGTCAGCAACATCGTGCCGGACCGCGCCGAGTTGCGGCTGGAGACCCGGGCCGACGACGGCGAGGTGAACGCCGAGCTGGAACGCCGGGTCCGGCAGATGCTCGCCGGCGCCGCCAGCAGCTACGGGCTGGACGTGGACGTCGAGCTGATCGGCGCGGTGACCACCGCCGGCAACGATCCGGCGGTCACCGCCGCGCTGCGCGACGCGGCGGAACGGATCGGCGCCACGGTCGGCGCGGCGGGCGCCGGGATCGGCAGCGACGACGCGACCGCGTTCATGCGCCGGGTGCAGGAGCGCGGCGGAGTCGCCGGATACTTCGGCATCGGCGCGAGCAGCCCGGCACCGCACCACTCCGGCACCTTCGACCTCGACGAGGCAGCGTTGCCGCTCGCCGTCGACCTGCTGGAGTCCCTGGTACGCAACCAGACCGCGGCCGGGTGAGTACGCGGCGGCGATCCGCCGGGCGACGATCCGGCGGCCCCGCCCGGGTGACCGAACCCGTTCCGGCGCCCGCCGGCCGAACACCCGGCAGCGCCCGACCGGGGCAACCCCGGCAAGGAGGTGGAGACCAGCATGTCCGCACCAACCAGACGGCGCCATCGACTGGTGCTCGTGATCCCCTACCTGTGGACGGTGGCGGCCGTACCGGCCGTCAACCTGGTACACGCCAGCCCGCTCGACGTCCCGCTGCTGCTGTGGTGGGCGCTGGTCGGGGTCCTCGTCACCACCGGCAGCATCGCCGTGGTGTGGCGCCTCGACAACGCCCTCGACGCCGCGTGCGCACCGGACGTCGCCGCGGCGGAACCGGCGACGGGGGTGGACCGGTGACCGTCGCCCTCGGTATCGCGCTGTTCATCGTCGCCGCCACCACCGGCGGCACCACCTACCTGGCCCGCCGACGGCGCCGGGTCACCATGAGCGAGTGGGCGGTCGGCGGTCGCAGCTTCGGCGGCATCCTGCTGTGGTTCCTGTCCGCCGGCGAGATCTACACGACGTTCGCCTTCCTCGGCGCCGCCGGCTGGGCCTACGCGTACGGCGCGCCGGGGTTCTACATCCTGGCCAACGCACCGCTCGGCTACGTGCTCGGGTACTGGCTGCTGCCGAAGATCTGGCGGGCCGGGCACGACCACAACGTGATGTCGCAGGCGGACTACATCCGGGCCCGGTTCGGCCGGCGGTGGCTGGCCGGTCTCATCGCCCTGATCGGGGTGCTCGCGCTCATCCCGTACGTGCAGGTGCAGCTGACCGGGCTGTCGACGATCCTGACGGTGATGTTCCACGGTTCGGTCGGCAAGCCGGTCGCGGTACTGGTCGGCGCGTTGCTGCTGCTGGTCTTCACGTTCACCGCGGGGCTGCGCTCCTCGGCGTTCGCCTCGATGGTCAAGGACGTCTTCGTGGTCGGCGTGGTGGTCGCCGTGTTCGTCACGATCGGCACCCTCACCGGGCTCGGCGGCGTCGGCGGCATCTTCCGGCACCTGGCCGAGCACCATCCGCACTACGCCAACCTGCCCGGGATGCGGCCGGACGCGCACTACAGCCCCTGGTGGTTCTGCTCCTCGATCCTGATGACCAACATCGGCTACTGGATGTGGCCGCATTCCTTCCAGGCCAACCTGTCCGCGAAGAGCGACCGGGCGATCCGGCGCAACGCGGTGCTGCAACCGCTCTACACCCTGTCGTACTTCTTCATCTTCGTGATCGGGTTCGCCGCGCTGCTGACGCTGCCGCACCTGACCGACTCCAACACCGCGCTGGTGTCGGTGATCTACCGGTACTTCCCGCAGTGGTTCATCGGGATCGCCGCCGGTACCGGCATTCTCGTCGCGCTGGTGCCGTCCACGGTGATGCTGCTGACGCTCGGCACCACGGTGGCCCGCAACATCTACCGGCCCACCGCCGACCTGTCCGACCGGCACCGGCTGCTCGTCGGCCGGCTCGCCACGGTGGTCGGCGTCGCGGTCGCCGCGTACCTGACGCTCGGGTCGAGTTCCACCATCGTGAGCCTGCTGCTGGTGGCGTACAGCGGGATCGCGCAGATCGGACCGGCCATCATCCTGTCCCTGGTCTGGCGGCGCACCAGCGCCTACGGGGTCGCGGCCGGATCGGTCGTCGGCATCGCGCTGGTCGGCATCCCGCAGGTGTCGACCTGGTGGTCGGGCATCTCCTCGATCGCGCTCGGGCTGTTCGCCGTCGCGGTCAACACGCTGGTCCTGGTCGCGGTCAGCCTCTGCACCCGGGCACCGGAGCAGGCGCACATCGCGGTCGGGATCCCGGACACCACGCTGCCCCGTACCGCACCGGCGCGCGCCTGACGCCGGCCGCCGCGCCCTGCCGACGATGCCGGGGCGCGGCGTGACCGGCGGCCTGCGCCGGTCAGACCTGGTACTCGCGGACCAGGTCGCGGAACTGCCGTTCCAGCCGGGCCAGCGGTGCGGCCAGCTCGGCGTCGATGGCCGCGGCCTGTCCGGCGTCGAGTACCACCCGGGCCGGTTCGTCCGGCCGGCTGGCGACGTGGTCCAGCCGCATCGCGGTCGGCGGGTGCGACGCGTCGACCCGGTGCCTGCGCGACCGGCCCCGGCGGACCAGCCGGTCCTTCTCGGTGGCCGGCAGTTCCGCGGCGTGCGCGACGAGCGCGGCGTACGACGCGCCGGCCGGCGCGTTCCGGGGCACCAGCCGGCTGGCTCGTAGCAGCGAGGGCGCCACGAGCAGGGTTTCCAGCGACGACCGGGCCCCCGACCGCCCCGCGGCGCGGACGGACATCGCGTCGGCCAGGTACTCGGCCCGCTGGCCGACCCGCAGGGACACCAGGGCGAACGCCACGATCACGCAGTACAGCGCGCCGCCCACGATCGCCTGCGGTACCAGCAGCAACAGGCCGGCGATCATCCCGAGCGGGTTGCCGCGGGCCGCGAAGACGCTGTCCCGGCCGGGCCGGATCAGCCCGTACCAGTGGACCAGCGTGCGCAGCGCACCGTCGACGACCACGCCCTGCCGGATGTCACCGTTCGCGCCGTGGCCGAGCTCGTGGCCGAGCAGCGCGACCCGGCCCTGCCGGTCCAGCACCGTCCACAGTGGAGCACCCAGTACCATGGTCCGGCGTCGGCGGATGCCGACCACGGTGTAGTACGCGTTGAGGTCCGGGTCCAGGCCGATCTGCTCGATGTGCCGGGCGCCGATCGCGTCGGCCACCGCGTCGCACAACGCGTACAGCTGCGGCGCCTCGTCCCGGTCGAGCAGCTCGACCTCCGGGTCGAGCTTCCCCAGCCGGGGCCGCAACAACACCACGATCGCCAGCGCGAACAGGCCGAACAGGACGAGCACCAGCCGGCCGGAGAGACAGAGCCAGATCCCCAGTACCGCGACGGCCACGGTCACCGCGTGCACGCACCCGGCCAGTACGTAGGTGAGCACCCAGGCCACGTCCCGGCTCGGCCGGGACACCTCGGCGCGGCAGAGCCGTTCGTGCACCGACGCCATGGTCCGGTCACCGACCCGCCGGATCCACCGGTCCACCCGGCCCCGCGGCGGCTTCGGCGGGCTGGGGTCGACGCCCCACCCGCACCCCGGGCACCACGACGGGTACCGCTCGTCGGCCACCAACGGGGCGGCGCAGTCCGGGCACGCAGCGGACATCTCGGTCGTCACGGCGGCCGAACCTACCGAAACCCGATCTTCCCGGCCCTCCTCCGAACGGCCGACCCGCGCTGGCCCCATCGGCCGGACCGCGGCCGATGCGCGCGCCCGCGCCGTACCTTGGAGCACCGGTACGTGCAAGGAGGGCAACCATGCGGCGAGGCCGCACCACCGACGGGGACGCGGCCCCGATGATGCGGTTCACCGACGCCGCGGCGTGGGAGGCCTGGCTGGCCGAGCACCACGCCGAGGACGGCGGCGCCTGGCTGCTGATCCGTCGCAAGAACTCGTCCGTACCGCTGATCGACATCGACCAGGCCGCCGAGGTGGCGATGTGCTGGGGCTGGATCGACGGCCACCGCCGGGCCCACGACACCGACTCGTTCCTGCAGCGCTACTCCCGCCGACGGCGAAACAGCCCCTGGTCGCGGGTGAACGTCGACCGGGCCGAGGCGCTGATCGCGGCGGGCCGGATGCGCGAGCCGGGGCTCGCCGCGATCGACGCCGCCCGCGCGGACGGCCGCTGGGACGCCGCGTACGCCCCGCAGCGCGAGGCGCCGGTACCGGACGACCTCGTCGCGGCGCTCGCCGCCGACCCGGCCGCGTCGGCACGCTTCGAGGCGCTCGACCGCACCGCCCGCTACCTGCTGGTCCTCCCCCTGCTCAAGGCCCGGACCCCCGCCACCCGGCAACGCCGCCTGGCCACCACCATGAAGCACCTCACCGACCACACGGGCAGCGAAACCTGACCCCAGGCCGGGCGGATACGGGAGGGTGGCCCGGTCGCCCCGAGAGGGCCGGACGTGCCACGCGGGAGGACGCGCCGGCCACACCCCGAGGGAGCCGCATGGACGACCGGTTACGCGCCGAGCTGACGGCGATGTTCGAGGCGGACACCGCGGCGGTGACGGCGTTCTACGCGCACGCCGACGAGCATCGGGCGCGGTTCGTGGCGACCGGGATCGTCGCGACGACGCCCTGGCCGTTCGGCCTGCTGGAGTGGTCACCGATCGAGTCGGCGCCACCCCTGGTACGACAGGTCGTCGAGGTGGTGCACACCAACACGGCGCGGCTCCGCCGGATCGTCGCCGCGCACGGCTGGCCCGGCCGCAGCCTGGTCGACACGGACGGCGCGGACGCCGCCTGGCTCGTCCTGCAACACGCCAGCTCCGGCGTCCCGTCGCTGGGCACACCCGAGAACCTGGCGTTCTGCCGAGCCTGCATCCCGCTGCTGGCGCGGGCGGTGCGGTCCGGCGACGCGCAACCACGGCAACTCGCCGCCACCGTCGACAGCCTCCGAGGGCTCGACGGGCTGCCGCCGGTCTACGCCGTCCTCACCTCCGACTACCGGATCGAGGACGGCCGCCCGGAGTTCCGCCGACCCGTGCAGGTCGCCGACATCGATCGCGAGCGCTCCCGGATCGGCCTGCCGCCCCTGGCCAGCGACATCCGTCGCCGCCAGTTGGGCAGCACCCTCGACCCAGCCGGCCCGGGCCGCGCCGAACCGTGGCCGACCACGCCGGCACGGCGTGGTCGGGGGCCCGAATAGCGGTTGTCGGGATCTGTTCGGGTCACTAGCTTTCGGCGGTGACCTATCTGAGTCGTCTGGGGTACCTGCTCGGAGTGGAAGGTGTCGCGCTGCTGCGCGGCATCCGGGACGGCACCGGCGACCGGGCGTTCGTCGAGGCCCGGCTGGCCGAGATCCGTGAGCTGCTCGCTGATCCGGCGCTGCGGGACGCCGACGACCTGGACGCGGCCCCTGACGGGATCAGCACCGACGAGGTCTACGACGGGTGGGCGGCACACTACGACGGCCCGAACTCGATGATCGAACTCGAACAGCCGCTGGTCCGCGACATCGTCGCGGGGCTGCCCGTCGGTACCGCCCTCGACGCGGCCTGCGGCACCGGCCGGCACGCCGGGTACCTCGCCGGGCTCGGCCACCGTGTCATCGGGGTGGACGCGAACGCCCGGATGCTCGCGGTTGCCGCGACGAAGCTGCCCGAGCTGGACCTGCGCCGCGGCATGCTCGACGCACTGCCACTGGACGCCGGCTCGGTGGACCTGGTGGTGTGCGGGCTGGCGCTGTGCCACGTCCCGGACCTCGGCCCGGTCTTCGCCGAGTTCGCGCGGGTACTGCGACCCGGCGGGCACCTGGTCGTCTCGGACCTGCACCAACTGCTGTCGTACCTGCGTCCCACCCTGCCACGCGCCCCGGGACCGGACGGCCGGCCCACGATCCTCGTCGAGTACCACCGGCCGCTGAGTGCCTATCTCACCGTGGCGCTCGCGCACGGCTTCCAGCTCCGGCACTGCGCCGAGCCGCACCGCGCCGACCGGCCCGAGCGGCCCTCACCTCGGCCGCCGATGCCGACCGAAGTCGGCTGGGAGCTGCTCGACCAGATCCCGGAGGCCGCGGCGCTGGCCCTGGACGTGCCGTCGATCGTGCTCCTGCACCTGCAGCTACCCGCCGACTGACGGGCACCGCCGGGCTACTTGTGCCGGAAGTGGACGAAGAGGCGGCCGAAGTTGCGGGAGTCCTTTTCGACCCGGTGGTAGAGCTGCTTGATGTCGCGGCGGTCGAGGAACCGCAGCACCCGCTTCTTGAGCTGGCCGGAACCCTTGCCGGGGATGATCTCCACCAGGGTGGCTTTCTTCGCCAGCGCTTCCTGGATGATGTCGTTGAGGGCGCGATCGATGTCGTGACCGCGGTTGTAGATGTCGTGCAGGTCGAGCTTCAGCTTCATCGCGTCCCCTTCTGCTCCGATCCCACCGTACCCGGATCGTCGGACAGCGCGAGATAGGCGAAGCTGGCGAGCCAGTGTGCGGTGAGGAAGCTGTCGTCGCGCAGCGCGCCGATGCAGCGTTGCGTCTCGGCCTCGGCGAGGGTACGAAACGACGCCGCCCGCGGGTCGCCCGCCGGCAGCGCGGCGGCGAGCGCGCGCAGTTGCCAGGCGCGCGACAGTCCCAGCCCGTACAGGTGGGACTGCTGGCCGTCGCCGGGGTCGAGCGGGACGACCGGGCGCAGCCCGAGCGGCTCGTTTCGAGCCGGGGGCGCCGGCGGCAGGAAATGGGTGAGCCAGGCCGGGAACTCGCCGGCGGGTAGCACCCGGCGCAGCAGGTCGGCTTCGCACAGGCCGGCGGACAGGAAGTCCTGGCCGCTGGGCTCCCAGCCGATCGGGTAGTCGCGATCGCCGCGGTACCAGCCGATCGCGCGGTCCCGGACGCGGTCGGCGAGCGCGTCGTCGCCGCGCGCGAGCGCGCCGTCCAGCAGCAGTGACAGCGCGAACGCGGTGTTGCCGTGGGTGCCGTGCCGGACCGGCGCCGGGGTGCGGTCGAGCCAGCCGAGCGCGAGCGACGACACCGTGTCGGCGAGCGGAGCGAGCGCGGCCGACCAGCGCGCCCCGGCGGGGCACCGGTCGGCGACGGCGGCCAGCAGGTACGCCCAGGCCCAGCCGTACGGCCGTTCGAACTCCGGGTGCGACCCCAGGTAGTCGGCCTCGGTACGGATCGCCGCCGGGGTCAGCGTCTCATCGAGTGCGGCCCGCACCGCGTCCACGTCTATCCACTGTGGATAGTCGGTGCACAGCCGGATCAGCAGCCAGTGCATGTGCACGCAGGAGTGCCAGTCGTACGCACCGCCGAACGCCGGGTGCAGCCGACGGGGCCGCCAGGCGTCGTCCGGGCCGGCCGTGACGTGGCCGCTCGCGTACGGGAACTCGGTGCGGATGTTGTGCATCGCCGTCGCCGCCAGCATCCGGGCGAGCGTCGCCAGCCGGTCGGTCATCGACGCACCGCCGCGCGACCATCGCCGCCTGCGGCGGTGTCTGTTCGGCCGGGCGCCGGGCGTGCCGGGCCCCGCCCCGACCACCAGCCGCGACCCCGGGCGATGTCACCGTTCGGCCCCGCCGGAAACCACGAGGTCCACCGTGCGGGAGAGGGCGGTGTCGACCACGACGCCGAGGCCGCGGGCGATGTCCGCGACCGGCATGCTCGGCGCCGCGGCGTCGGTGACCTGCTCCGGCGCGTACGGCACGTGCACGAAACCGCCGCGCAGCCCGGCGAACTCGGTGGCGATCAGGTGCGCCAGGCCGTAGAAGACGTGGTTGCAGACGAACGTACCGGCGGTCTGCGACACGGCCGCCGGGATGCCGGCTTCGCGCAGCGCGGCGACACAGGCCTTGATCGGCAGGGACGAGAAGTACGCCGCCGGCCCGCCCGGCACGATCGGCTCGTCGATCGGTTGCGCACCGGCGTTGTCCGCGATGCGCGCGTCGTCGACGTTGATCGCCACCCGCTCGACCGACAGCCCGGTGCGGCCACCGGCGAGTCCGGTGCACAGCACCAGCTCCGGCTCGTACCGCCGGATCGCGGCGCGCAGCGCGGGAATCGAGCCACCGAACGTGCACGGCAGCTCCACCGCGTCGACACCATCCATGGTGGACGCCGCAGCCCAGGACGGGTTGAGCGCCGACCCGCCGAACGGCTCGAACCCCGTCACCAGGACACGCACGCTCATTTGACCACCCGAAGGCGAACAGGTACATCAGGGCCATGTTGCACAGCAACAGCGGCACCGCGGTCGGGATCTGCGCCTTGATCGGGCCGTACTTGCTGCGCATCTCCAGCAGGGCGGCCGGGACCAGGTTGAAGTTCGCGGCCATCGGCGTGCACAACGTACCGCAGAAGCCGGCCAGCATCCCGATCGCGAACACCGCGGCCGGGTTGCCGTGGAACTGCTGGATCAGGATCGGCCAGCCGATCGCCGCGGTCATGATCGGGAACGCCGCGAAGGCGTTGCCCATGATGATGGTGAACAGCGCCATGCCGAGGCAGTACACCACGACACCGCCGATCAGCGAGCCGTGCGGGAGCACGTGGTTGGTCACCTTGCCGACCGCGGTACCGACGCCGGCGGCGGTGAACAGCTGGCCCAGGGTGGCGAGCATCTGCGGTAGCACCGCGGCCCAGCCGATCGCCTCCAGCAGCCGGCGACCCTCCCGCATCGGGGTGAGCAGCCCACCGTCCGCGGTCGTCGGGCGCAGCATCACCAGGCCCACCGCGACCGCGACGATCGCCGCGACGCCGAGCCCGATCAGCGTCTCCGAGCCGGTCTCCAGCAGCGGGGTCGCACCGATCCGTACCTTCACCAGTACCGCCGCGAACAGCACCGCGACCGCCGGTACCACCAGGGCGGGGACGAACAGCAGGTTGCCGAACCGGTCCGCGCCGGCCCTGCGCCGCGCCTCGTCCGGCCCGCCGGCCGTACCGCGGGACAGCTGCCGGGTGCCGACCAGCGCCGCCATCACCAGCACGCCGACGCCGAGCGGCCAGGCCGGGGCGGTCTTGTGCACCACGAACGTGCCGTACCCGAAGGACAGTCCGAGCAGCCCCCAGAACGCGGCGCTGCCGTACCGTTTCGGGTTGCTGCGGTCGCGTGCGGTCAGCGCGGCCACGCCGACGAAGACCAGCCCGCACAGCCAGTAGAACCACTCGACCTTGATCACGGCTGCGGCACCTCCGCGTCGGCCTGTTTCGGCGCCAGTTCGCGCGCCATCCGGTCGAGTTGCCGGTCCAGCCACAGCAGCCGCGCGCCGTGGATGACGAACGCGCAGATCGCCGTCGGGATCGCCCACAGGGCCACGTGCAGCGCGTCGAGCTTCAGCCCGTACGTGCTGTCGACGAAGCCGGTGATCAGCAGGATCGAGCCGATCGCGACGAAGATGTCCTCGCCGAAGAAGACGCCGACGGTGTCCGCGCTCGCGGCGTACCCCTTGATCTTCTCGGCCATCGTCGGCGGCACCGACCCGTACCGGCGGGCCGCCGCGCCCTCGGCCATCGGGTAGATCAGCGGCCGTACCGCCTGTGCCGGGCCGCCGATGGAGTTGAGCCCCAGCGCCGCCGTGACCTGCCGGATCAGCTGGTACAGGGTGAGCAGCCGGCCGGTGGTCAGCACGCCCAGCTTCGCGATCAGCCGGCGCGCCTGTTCCTGCAGGCCGAACCGTTCGATCAGGCCGATCACCGGCAGCACGATGATGAACAGCGTTACCGAGCGGCTGCCGGCGAACCCGTTGCCGAACGCGTCCAGGATCTTCAGCGGCGACAACCCGCCGAGCAGACCGGTCACGATGCCCGCCACGGTCACTACCACGAGCGGGTTGAGCCGTAACGCGAACCCGAGCACGACGAGCAGGACACCGATCAACACCAGCATCGCGGCCTCCGTCTCCCGACCCATCCGCGTATCCGGTGATTCGCACCCTATGGAGGCATGCGCCCGCCGCACAAGAGGAACCGACGTCGGGTGGCCGAGGCTGACGACGAGCACCGGGATGGTGACGCCGCGCCACCGCCGGCCAGCACCCCGCGCCACCGCCGGCCGGCACGCCGCGGCACCGCCGGAAAGATGGCGGCGACCGCAGGCAACCTCGCCCCGCGGCCAGGTGGTGGAGTAGGGCAGGGGCATGTCGAGGAGGTGGAATGCGCGAAGAGCCGGACGGGTTCCGGGACTACGTCGCGGCGCGGCAGGAACACCTGCTCGGGCTGGCCCGGCTGCTGGTCGGCGACTGGCAGCGCGCCGAGGACCTGGTACAGACGGCGCTGGCCCGGGTGTGGCCGCACTGGGCGCGGGTGAGCGCGTCCGGGGACCCGCACCCGTACGTGCGCCGGGTGCTCGTCAACACCAGCCGCACCGCCGGTCGCCGCCGCTGGCGGAACGAGCAGCCGCACGCCGTGGTCCCCGAGTCCGCCGCGCCGGCCGAGGACACCGATCTGCGCGTCACCCTGGAGCGGCTGCTGCCGACGCTGCCACCACGGCAACGCCTGGTCGTGGTGCTGCGCTACTACGAGGACCTGCCGGAGGCGGCGGTCGCCGACCTGCTGGGCTGTTCGATCGGCACGGTCAAGAGCCAGACGTCGAAGGCGTTGTCCCGGCTGCGGACCAACCGCCTGGTCCGGGAACTGGTCGGAAGGGGCACCGATGAGTGAGCCGGAACTGACCCGCGCGCTGCGCGCGATCGCGCACCGGCCGGATCCCGTACCGGACCTGTTCGGCCGGGTCGCCGACCGGGTCCGCCGTCGCCGGCACCGGCGGTACGCGGTCGGCTCGGCCGCGGCGGCAGTCGTGGTGCTGGCCTTCGGCGGCGCGCTCGCCGGCACGGTACGACCGGGGCCACCGCCGCCGACCGGCGCGCGGAGCACGACGTCCGCGAGCGCCAGCGCCACCCGGCCGGCGAGTGGCGGCCCATCGGCCAGTACCGGCACGGCGCCGACGACCGGCGACCCGTCGCCGTCCGGTGGGTCCCCGACGAGCGGGCCGCGAACGGAGCCGGCCGGGCCGGCGCGCTGCACCAGCGCCGATCTGGCCAGCTACTTCGCCGTCGTGCAGCCACCGCAGGGCGGCGGGCCGACGCTGATCGGCGGCATCACCCTGTACGACAGGGCCGACCTGCCCTGCCGGGTGGCCGGCACCATCACGCTGACCGCGCTGGACGCCAACGGCGGACCGGTGCCGCTGCGCGGGCCGGTCAGCCGGCAGCTGGACTCGGTGACGATGCCGGCGAGCAGCGCCGACGACCCGGTCGGGCTGTCGATCTCGTTGCGCGGCAACGCCGATGCCAGCTGCCCAGTGGCCGACCGGGTGACCCCGGACCGGTTCCGGTTCACCCTCGGCGCCGCCACGGTCGAGGTGCCGAACCGGGCCCACGGGACGCCCCTGTGGGGCTGCCGTGGCGCCATCGAACTGCTCGACGCCGGCCCGAACGGGGGTCGGTGACCCGGCGGGTCCGGTGGCAGGCACCCGCCGGTCGGTGACCCGGCGGGTCCGGAGGCAGGCACCCGTACGCCGGTGGGGTTGGCCCCACCGGCGACAGGCGGGATCGCCGGCTGTGTCCGGAATGGCCGCGCACCTAGCGTCGGTGGGTATGAAGGCGATCCTGACCGCGCTCGGCGGTACCGTCGCGGCGGTGGCCGTGTGCCTGTGCGTCGCGGCACCCGCGCACGCCGACGACACCACCGCGACCGTCGCGCACACCGCGGACCGGGTCCTCACCGCGCAGCTGGCCAGGGACCACATCCCGGGCGCCGCGGTGGTCGTGGTGGCCGGCGGGAAGCAGGTGTACGCGAAGGGCTACGGCGTCGCCGACACCGGCCGGCGGACCCCGGTCGATCCCGGCCACACCAGCTTCTACCTCGGGTCGGTGACCAAGCTGTTCACCGCGACCGCGGTGCAGCAGCTGGTGGACGCCGGGAAACTCGACCTGGACGCGGATGTCAACTCCTACCTGGACTTCCGGATCCCGGACCGCTACCCGGGACGGCCGATCCGGCTGCGCAACCTGCTGACGCACACCTCCGGGTTCGAGGACGAGGTGCTCGGGCTCGGCACGCCCACCACGGTGCCGCCGGCGAAGCTCGGGCACTGGCTCGCGACGCACCAGCCGCGCCGGGTGCGGCCGCCGGGCACGCTCGCCTCGTACGACAACTACGGGGTGGTGCTCGCCGGGTACGTCGTGCAGCGGGTCTCCGGCGAGTCGTACCAGCGGTACGTGCGGGACCACGTGCTGACCCCGCTGGGCATGCGGCACACCAGCCTGGACAACGGTCGCGACCTCGCCCCGCGGTACCGCTCGGACGGCACGATCGCGACCGGGTACCGCTCCGACGGCACCGTCGCGACCGGCGGCCGGCGCGGCCCGGGTACCCCGGCCGGGCCGAACGTCACGGCTCCGCCGACCGACCTGGGCCGGTACCTGATCGACCAGCTGAAGCCGGGCAATCCGTTGCTGCGGCGGCACTTCACGCAGGATCCGCGGCTGCCCGGGATGGGCCTGGTCTACGAGGAGCATCCGCGGCACGGGGTGCGGGTGATCAGCAAGGACGGCGACGTACCGGGCTACCACGACTACCTGGCACTGCTGCCGGACGACGACATCGGCGTCTACGTCGCCTACAACGGGGACGGTGTGGACGGCGCGGCCGACGACGACCGGCGCGCGCTGGTCGACCGCATCGTCGACGCGCTGCACCCGGACAGGCACCCGGCCACGCCGCACCGCGCCGACGACGGCGACCTGTCCCGGTACGCCGGCAGCTACCGCACCACCCGCTACAACCACGACGACCTGACGAAGGTGACCCAGCTGACGTCCGGCGTGACGGTCCAGGCGACCGGAACCGAGCTGACCACCACGGGCCTGTCCACCGACGCGCACCACGGCGAGATCCGCTGGATCCCGCTCGGGCACGGGCTGTTCGCCGAGCAGGGCGGCTACGCGCGCCTCGCGTTCCGCGGTGACGCGCTGTTCGACTCCGAGAACCCGACGATGGCCTACCAGCGGCTCGCCTGGTACCAGGCGCCGATGCTGCACCTGGAGACCCTGGTGGTGGCGATCCTGGTGTTGCTGTACGCGGCAGTGGTGTGGCCGGTGGCGGCGCTGGTGCAGCGGCGCGAGGGCATCCTGCCGACGGTGGCCCGGCTGGCCGGCTGGGCCGGCGCGGTACTGCCGCTGGTGGGCGTGGTGCTGCTCGGGATCTTCCTGTCCGACGGCGCCACCGTCAACGAACACGTCCTGCAGAACGACTCCGCGACGCTGCACGCCGCGCCGGTGGTCTTCCGGCTCGGCACCGTGTTCGCCGGCGTGCTGCTGGTCGGCGCCGTACTGGCCTGGGTACGCCGCTGGTGGCGGGTGCCGGGGCGGATCGGCTACACCGTCGTCGCGCTGGCCGCGGTCGCGTTCACCGCCGTCGCCGCGGTGTACAACCTGACGCTGAGCTGAGCGTGACGCCCGGCCCGAGTCGGAGACCCCGCCCCGGCCGCCGGCGCGTCCCGGGGCAGGTCACAGGGCGACGCGCAGCCCCGGGGCGGCGAGCACGACCGGGCAGCCGGCGATCGCGGCGGCCTCGGCGAGCAGCACCGGCGCGTCCTGCCAGGCCCGCAGGTGGGTGAGGACGAGCAGCGCGGCACCGGATCGCCGGGCCAGCCGGCCGGCCTCACCGGCGGTCAGGTGGCCCCGCAGCGGTCCGTCCACATCGGACCCGCTGGCCTCGGCGAGCAGCACCCGGCAGCCGGCCGCCAGCTCGTCCAGCGCCGGGCACGGTGCGCTGTCCGCGGTGTAGCACAACGCATCGCCGATCCGGGTCGCCCAGCACTCGCCGTGCCGTACCGCGGCCTGCCGGACGGTCAGCGGGCCGGCGGTGAACGCCTCGGCGGACGCGCGGCGAGCGTGCAGCGTCTCGTCGCCGGCGTACACGAAGCCGGGCAGATCGCTCGGTCCGACCACCGCGAGCGGCCGACCACCCGAGCGTTCCCGCAGGTACCACAGCTGGGTCAGGTCGGCCCAGTGATCCGAGTGGGCGTGCGACAGCAGGACCAGATCGATGTCCGCGGGCGCGACGTAGCGCTGCAGCGGTCCGGCCGAACCGGAACCGGTGTCCAGCACCAGCCGATACCCGGCCGCCTCGACGAGATAGCACGAGCACCCTGAATCGGCCGAGGGCGCCGAACCGGCGCACCCCACCACCGTCAGCCACATGCGGCGACGATAGCGCCCGCGATCGGGCCGATTCGGCGCGCGGGCTCGGACCGTGCTGGCAGGATCGGCGCTGAGACGTCACCCGACAGCGAGGGAGTTCTCGCGATGACCTCGAATCTCAACCCGTACGTCAGCTTCGACGGCAACGCGCGCGAGGCGATGGAGTTCTACCGGGACGCGCTCGGTGGCGAGCTGACCGTCAGCACGTTCGGCGACATGGGCGACACCGGGCCGGCGGCGGAAAAGGTGATGCACGCCCAGCTCAGCACGCCGGCCGGGTTCCTGCTGATGGCCTCCGACACCCCGCCCGGGATGGAGTACCGGCCCGGGCAGAACATCTCGGTCAGCATCTCCGGCCCTGCCGACGACGCCGCCAACCTGCGCTCCTACTGGGAGAGGCTGTCCGCCGGCGGCACCGTCACGGTACCGATGGCGAAGCAGCCGTGGGGCGACGAGTTCGGCGCCTGCGTCGACCGGTTCGGCATCTCCTGGATGGTCGACATCGGTACCGAGGACTCCGCCGGGTAGCCCGGGGTACCACCCGGGCCGGCGCTGGGGTACGCCCCCGGCCCGACTGTCGGGATGCCGCCATGGTTCCGGCCCGCCGCACACAGCATCGTGATCCCGTAGCCGACGCGAGGGGATCGACGATGGTGCGAACGAGTCTGCGGCGACTGGCGCCGTTCGGGATGCTGTGCCTGCTGCTGTCGTGGGTGCCGTGGCTGGCCCTCGCGGTACTACGGGCGGACGTCGACCACGGCGCCGCCCAGCTGGTGTTCGCGCTGGCCGCGAGCGGGCCGTCGCTCGCCGCACTGGTGCTGTGGCTGGCCGGCGGCCGGCGCCGCCGCCCGTCCGGCGTCCGGCCCGGGTTATGGCCGCTCGCGGCACTGCTGCTGGGTGCCGCGGCGCCGCTGCTGGCGGCCGTCATCCTGCACGCCGGCAACCTGCCGCAGCTGGCCCAGCATGCCGGTGCCGTGGTGGCCGGCGTCGGCGGGCCGCTGGGCGCGCTGGCGTACACGCTGGTGTCCGGGCCGCTGTCGGAGGAGTTCGGCTGGCGCGGCTACGCCCAGCCGCGGCTGCGCGACCACCATGGCCGCACCGGCACCGTCGCGCTGCTCGGTACCGCCTGGGGACTGTGGCACGTCCCGCTGTTCCTGCTCACCGGCACCGGCCAGCACGCGATGGGGCTGTTCACCGCCCGGGGGGCGCTGTTCTTCGTGATGATCTACCCGGTCACGTACCTGGCGCTGTTCGTCTCCGAGCACCTGCGTGGCGGCGTCTGGGCTGCCATCCTGCTGCACGCCGCCTGGAACTTCACCGACGCGGTGATGCCGACCGTCGGTACCGGCGGTGCGGCCCTGGAAACCGTGCTGTGCCTGGCGATCGCCGCGCTCGCCGCACTCGCCTGGTACCGCCGGCGGCCGGTGCCGGCCAGCGGTCAGGCCGTGGGGAAGGCGACCCTGGTCAGTTCTTCGGAGACCGCCCAGACGCGTTCGGCTTCGGCGGCGCCCCGCAGGCGCGGGTAGAGCTTCTGCGGCCCGGGAGCACCGCCCAGGTGCCCGGGCCCCCGCGGCCCGTAGAACCCGCCGCGCCTGGCATCCGGAGCGGTCGCGGCGTGGACGGCGGGCAGCCCCGCGCTGTCGACGGTACCCATCAGGCCGAGGCGGGAGAGGGCGACGATCATCCGCCGCCCGGCCGACTGCTGGTCGCGGCCGAGTTCCGGGCGGGCCGCGAGCAGGTTCGTCGGCGCCACCCCCGGGTGGGACAGGTTGCTGGTGATGCCCCAGCCGTACCGCTGGCTGCGGCGGTCCAGCTCCAGGCCGAACAGCCCGAACGCGATCTTCGACTGCCGGTAGGCCGCCATCCCGTCGTACGAGCGTTCCCAGTTCAGGTCGTCCCAGTTGATCGCGCCGCGCTTCGCGGCGACGCTGATCTGTGCGGTCACCCGCGCCCGCCCGGCCCGCAGGAGCGGCAGCAGCTGGGCGACGAGCGCGACGTGGCCCAGATGGTTCGTCCCGAACTGGAGTTCGAACCCGTCCGCGGTGGTCCGCCGGTCCGGCGGGGTCATCACGCCGGCGTTGTTGATCAGGACGTGCAGCGGCCGGCCCTCCTCGACCAGAGTCGTGCCGAGGGCCGCCACCGAGGCGAGCGAGGACAGGTCCAGCTCGCGCAGCGACACGTCCGCGCCCGGTACCGACCGCCGGATC
Source organism: Actinocatenispora thailandica (assembly GCF_016865425.1). NCBI lineage: Bacteria > Bacillati > Actinomycetota > Actinomycetes > Micromonosporales > Micromonosporaceae > Actinocatenispora > Actinocatenispora thailandica. The sequence goes on from NZ_AP023355.1 coordinate 6,808,656, forward strand.
GTGTCGACCGCGGTCTCGCCCTTCCGCTGGTTGCGGACCGGCATGATCACCTGGGCGCCCGCCCGGGCCAGCCGAGCGGCGATTCGCAACCCCATCCCGTCGCTGGCGCCGGTCACCAGCGCGCGCTTACCGGTCAGGTCGGGGACGCTGATCTCGATTGTCCTGGGCATGCGGCTCGCTCCCGGTCGTGGTGTCGTTGCTTCCACGATCGAGGAAACCGACCGGGTCTGCCAGGACTTCACGATCCCCCCATCCGACCGGCACCGGTCGCGAAGCCCGGATCCCGCTACCACCGCGCCGGCACGGCCGGACGCCTCCCGGACGGAGGACAGCGGCGGGCATCTCGACAAGGGGGGATCACCGAACCGTGGCTGCGCGCCCGCGCGGACGCTAGAAAGGAGGCAACGGTGAGGGGGTACACGCGTCGTGATCGACCGGAGCGGGCTGGCGGAGTTCCTCCGCCGCCGGCGTGAGGCGCTGCAACCCGAGGACGTCGGCCTGCCGCGCGGGCAACGCCGCCGTACCAGCGGGCTGCGCCGCGAGGAGGTCGCCGCGCTGTGCCACCTGTCGACCGACTACTACGCCCGGCTCGAACGGCAACGCGGGCCGCACCCGTCCGAGCAGCTGATCGCCGGCATCGCGCAGGGACTCCACCTGTCCCTCGACGAGCGCGACCACCTGTTCCGGCTCGCCGGGCACCCGCCACCCACCCGCGGTGCGGCCGGCGACCACATCAGCCCCGGAATGCTGCGCATCCTCGACCGCCTGTACGACACCCCCGCGGAGATCGTCACCGAACTCGGCGAGACCCTCCGGCAGACCCCACCCGGCGTCGCACTCACCGGCGACCTCACCCGCTACCAGGGGCCGGCCCGCAGCATCGGCTACCGGTGGTTCACCGACCCGGACACCCGACGGCGGTACGCCCCGGAGGACCACCCGTTCCTGACCCGGCTGTGGGTGTCCGGCCTGCGCGAGGTGGCCACGCTGCGGGGCCCGGACTCCCGCGCCGCCCAGCTCGCGGGCCTGCTGCGCGCCCGCAGCGACGAGTTCCGCCGGGTGTGGGACGACCACGAGGTCGGCCTGCGCCCCCGCGAGGTCAAGCACTTCGTGCACCCCGAGCTGGGTGCGCTGGAGCTGACCTGCCAGACGCTGCTCGACCCGGGCCAGGCCCACGCGCTGCTCGTGTACACCGCGGTACCCGGCAGCGAGAGCCACCACAAGCTGCAACTGCTCTCCGTCCTCGGACCGCAGCTGCTCGGCGGGCAATGACGGTCCGACCGCGGGTGGGAGAGCCAGTGCCGCGTCGCCGGCCGCCGGCACCCCGGGTGCCAGCCGGTGGCTCCTGCACGTACCGGCGGCGACGGCCGCGCGGCTCAGGCCAGCCCGGAGAGCCAGGAGTAGGCCGCTTCCCGGTTGTCGTGCTCGACGTCGGTGTGGTCTTCGGACTCCACGAGGTGTGCCACGATGCCGGGTACGTGGGCGGCGAGCCAGCGGCCGTGGGCGATGGGAACGGCCCGGTCGTGGACGCCGTGCCAGAGCCGGACCGGTACCCGGATCGTGGTCGGGTCGCAGCCCCAGGGCGTCAGGTTCGCCACCCAGTCGTCCCACCAGGCGTCGTCGCCGTCGCCCAGCGAGTCCTGCATGACCGCGGCCAGGTGGCTGGCCACCTCCTCGCTCCGCGCCTCGTCGGTACCGGCGGCGTCGCCCCAGCGCGCCAGCCACCCGTCCGGGCTGCCGAGGGTGGCGAGCAGCCGGTCCGCGTCCCGCCGCCAGTGCTCGCGGGCGGTGTCCCGGTCGGTGAAGAACAGGTCGACCTCGTGGGCATGCTCCGGGGCCATGCCCGCGCGGAAGTCCAGCCCCGGCGCCCCGTACGGCGCGAAGCCGGCGAACACCGCCGCGCCGGTCACCAGCTCGGGCAGCATCGTGGCGCAGGCCAGCGCGTACGAGCCGCCGCCGGAGAACCCCCACACGCCGAGCCGTTCGATCCGCAGTGCGGCGGCGATGCCCCGGACATCGGCGACCGCGTCGGCGATCCGCCGACCCGCGCGGCGTGGCCGGCCCCGGTATCCCGGGCGGTCGTAGCTGAGCAGCCGCAGCCCGTACCGCTGCGCCAGCTCCGCGTCCGGCCGGAACAGCCGGCGCGAACCGGGACTGCCGGGGTGCACGAGCACCGGCTTCCCGTCCGGCGCACCGGCCTGCTCGACGCGGATCGTCTCACCGTCCGCACCGGGAAGCTCGTGGGTGACGATGTCCATGCCGGCGGATGGTACGAGCCGGGGTGCCGGCTGTCGCAGCAATTCTTCGTGGCCCGGCTGCCGTCCGAAGCGGGTCGGCGGGGCGGACACCGCGGGGCACCCCGCGTTCCAGGAAGGCGAGCGCGAAAACACCTCGTGCGAACCGCCCGGCGGATGATGAGGTGGCACCGTGACCCATCCCGAGATCGCGGACCTCCCAGCGTCGACGCTGGCGTGGGTGCACCGCCAGCTGGACGTCGGTGAGCGGGTCGCCGGGATCGAGGTGCTGCACGGCGGCATGACCGCCGAGATGCGGCGACTGACCATCGGCACCCGGCACGGCGGCACCCGGCACCTGGTGCTGCGGAGCTTCACCACACCGTCGTCGGCAGCCCACGCCGAGGACTGGCTGGGCCGGGAGGCCGGCGCGCTGGCCGCACTGACCGGGACCGGCATACCGGCGCCGGAGCTGGTCGCGGCCGATCCGACGGCGGTGCACTGCGCGTACCCGTCGCTGCTGATGACGCACCTGGCTGGCCGGACGGTCCTGGCCGACGAGGGCGTGCCGGCGCGCGTACCGCTGCTGGCCAGCCAACTCGCGGCGATCCACGCGGTGCGGCCCGCCGACCGGCCCCGCGGGTACGTGGCGCTGACGACCGCGGACAGCGTCGTGGTACCGCCGGGCGGCGACCCGGCGGCCTGGGGCGCGGCGATCGAGCTGATCCGCCGGCCCCCGCCGCGGTACGAAGGGCGGTTCCTGCACCGGGACTTCCAACCGGGCAACGTACTGTTCGACGTGCCGCCCGCGAGCCCGGCAGGCGCCCGGATCACCGCCGTCGTCGACTGGGCGGCGACCTCCTGGGGCCCGGCGGATCTCGACGTCGCGCACTGCGCCACCAACCTCGCGCTGCTGCACGGCCCAACCTGGGGCCTGCGGTTCCTGGCGGCGTACGAGGCAGCCGGCGGGATGCTGGCCGCATCGGCCCCCGAGCGCCGGTACTGGCAGGTGCGGGAACCCCTGGCGTTCTCCGAGGAGGTGCCGGAGGTGTCGCTGTTGTGGCGGCAGCAGGGCAGGCCGGAGCTGACCGAGCAAGCCGTGTCGACGCGGCTGGACGCCTACCTCACCGCTCTGCTGGACGGGCTGGGCTGAGCATGCGGCACGTCATCGTGGCGGACGAGAACGACTGCCGCTTCCTCGACCCCACCGCCTACCTCGACCTGCTGCCCGCCCTCGCCGCGGACCTGCCCGCCGGCGCCCGGGCATTCGCCACCGAGGCCGGCCACTACGACTTCGGCAGCCAGCGGTGCGTCAAGGACCTCAAGCCCGACACCGTTCTGAGCGGCCGGACCTCTGGTGAACGCTGGCTCGAACTCCGGTTCCGGCACAACTGCTGGAAGCACGAGGAGGACCTGGCGATCCGCTACTCCGGGGTCGTCGACGCGTTCCCCGCCTCGTCCTGCCGTCCGCCCGTCTGGGCGGAACGCAATGCGATCACGCTGGACGAGATCCTTCCGCACGAGCACGGCTGCCGCCACGAAATGTGCTTCGACGAAGGTTCCCTGACCGTCGTCAGCCGGGACCTCACCGCGGTCTGGACCGAAGCAGTCTGTCCCGACAAACCCGCGCCCCCCGGACAAACCTGAGCCGCCCGCCCCAGGCCCGAAAACGCTCTGATCTGTCAGGAAGAATCCTCGTATCGTCTCGTCGTCCATCCGGCGGCAACTGCGCCATTCAGCTTAGGCATACGGCACCGCTGGTAGCCGCGACGCTATCCGGGCTCACCCCACATCACTCCCGGATTGCGTCATCAGCTGGCACTCGGCGGCGTAGCGGTTGCGCAAACGACAGGCAGGGGAGCGTCCAGTTCGTCCCGCGGGATGCAGAGCCCGGCATGAAGCGCCGCCACTGCGGCGAGGTTCAGTCCGCGATGACCACCCAGGTGAACATCATCGGCGTCGGCGACGGTCAGTCGGTCTATCCGCATCAGGAATGCCTGGACGGCGGCGCCGGCATCGGCAATGTGTCCACGTGAACTGCGATCGGTCTTGGCAGTGCCGGAAACGAACGCCTCCCAGAGGAGCAACGGTGCGGCCGTGCACCAGCGGTCGGGTCGGGTCGTGGCACCCATTTCCCCACCTCTCCTGGCCACCTCATGCAGCAGCCAGGCAAGTTGGACGAGGCCGGTTGCCATGGAGCAAGCGCCGGCAGAAGCCGACCAGGCGTGACTCGCGTCGCCGACCCGGGCCCTACCCAGGTCTCGCCAGTCGGCGGGAACAGGCAGCAAGAGCGGGCATTCCATTCCCAGCGCCACGAGTCCACCATCCCGCAGAGCCGAGTCGATGATCTCTGGTAGTTCGTCGGGGCGCCGGCCGCATCCAACCTTGTCGATGTGTTCGACTGACCCACCGTCGAAGCGGCAGTCGCGGGCCACCCACCCGAACCGAGAGTCGTTCAGGCGAGCGACCGAGCCGACATCCACCGCGACTACGCGAACCTTGTGCATCGTCATGACGTGTCCTCGAGCGTCCCGCTGCAGCGAACCGCAATTCTGCCACCGTCATAAGCGTATTGGTCTCGGCAGCCGTGGGAGGCGATCCCGCATAGTCCGCTTCCGCGCACGGCCGCAGAACGAGCCGACATACCCTGGCGGGCGATACTCCCTGCCGATGTCGAGTGGACTTACACGCAGTTGATCCGCCTTCGAAGCGCTTGTCGTCGCTATTGCACGGAAACGCGCGATAGAACCGCATACGTGCCGGCCGCGAAAAGAGATCGAAGCGATGCGTCGGGCCGGGTGATCTGTTGACCACGGCGCTATCGAAGCCGCGATCTACGCCCGGTCCATGCAACTGCTCTGGAGCGAAGCAGCCACCGGCGAAGATGCCCGCGCCTTCGTCGTCCGCGCCGTCAACGATCTCCCGCCTCAAGACGAACCGGACCGGTAACACGTGTGACGCGGCGACACAGCACAGAGTTGGCGTCCGATCGAGCCTTCCCTGCGCCATCTATCCATTACTCAGTCTTGGTGGACTATGCGCGACCAATCCTTTCTTCCAGCTCTTTAAGCTTTTTGAGCAGTTCGTCGTGTTGACGATTCAGCGCATCGATCTGACCCGTGATCGGTGTCATTTCTTCGCGCAACTGCTCGACGCTCTCGCGCAGCTTCTCTAGTTCCTCCTGTCGGTTGGGGAACGAAGACTTTCTGATCTGTTCCAATATCGGTGTGATCTGTTCCTGTAGTCTCCGAACTTGATCTGCTGCTGGATTCACCCGCTCCCGCAGCTCTCGCATCTGCTCCGCCGCTGGACTCATCTGGTTCAGCAGCTTCCTGATGTCTTCCTGGATCTTGCGCCACGACTCGCCGGACGCCCCCATTCCAGTCATGCACCGAGGCTACGGCAGTCGACACACCCGCCGTCAGGAATCGCCCAACATTCGATGTGCGAAGCAGTCGCACCCTGGCGAGCCACCGTCCGTCTACTCTGGTTCGCCGAGGATTCCGCTGCCATCGGGCGGCGTGGCGAAAGTCTGAGGCGTATCGATGCTGGCCTGAAGGACATCGGTGCTCATGGCTTGTTCCCTCCTGCGGGGGTTAGGTTCAAAAAAAAATGAAGCCGTCCCGCCGGTCGGAACCGGCGGGACGGCTGGGTATGCGCGGGTCAGGCTGAGAGCGCAGAGGCGAGGGCTGACTCCACCCGGGCGCCGTCGGCTCGGCGAGCGGGTACCGGGTGGCAGGCCGGGCAAGGGTACGGACGGCCGTCCGGCGTCTCACGGAAGCGGGTGCGGTCCTCACAGGTACCGCAGTGCTCCGGCCGCGACGCCCGCTGCTCTGTCGCGTCGTACGGCGGGCAGCCGGGCAGGGCGTTGAGCCGGTGCAGGTAGACCGCGGCCTTGGAACGGGCGGAGCCGACGTCGGCGACCAGCTCGGTACGCAGTGCGTCCTCGGGCCAGCCGGCGTCGAGCTTCGCCGCCACTTCCGCCGCCACCCGGCGGCGCTGGTGGCCGCTGAGCGGCCCCGGGAGCTGGCTGACCAACCGTTCGGCGCTGGCACTTCTCTGGTACGGCTGCCCCTCCTCCTCCGCATCAGCCGTAGGGGAGGAGGAAGGACGGTTGAAGGGGGACGGTTCGGGTGACAGGGCTGTGTCACCCCGACCCGGTGACGTAGCCGTGTCACCCCTGTGGATACCGGGATCCTGGGGTGCCAGGTCGTCACCCCCGCCGACCTGGGGCTCCGGCCCCTCGGCGCGGGGTGTCGTGTTGTCACCCCCGGCCACCGGACCGGGTGTCACGGTGTCACCCCGTACACGGTTCTCGGCGGCACGACGACCACCGCGGGCGCCGTGGCGAGCCGCCGTCGCGCGCCTCCCCGGGCGGTACGCAGCAGCCCACGCCGAGGACGCCTCGCCGCTCATCGCGACGTCGTACACGATCGGTCGGCCGTGGCGCGGCAGGTGGTCGACGAGCCGCTGGTCGCCCTCGCGCAGCAGGCCGGCTCGCAGCAGGTCGTCGAGGTGCCGTTGGACGGTGCGCTCCGAGCAGTTCGCGTATCGGGCGATCGTGGCCGGCTTCGCGTACGACGCCGTACCGTCCGCGTGCACGTGGTTGGCATAGCCCAGCAGGATCAGCTTGCGGGTCGGGTGCCCGACGTCGAGCGACAGGACATATGAGAGCGCCTCGATGCTCACGCGGCACCACCCCACGGCGCCCGGATCGTTCGCACGGATTTCGCACGAACGCTGCGAACCGGTGGGACTTGGCTGACCGCCAGGGGGACTGGATGGAGCCGCAGGCCAAGCCGGGGAATGCGGCGTGGCCTGCGGAAACGGCTGGTGGAGCGGAGGGCGTGGGATTCGAACCCACGAGGACGGGGATACCGCCCTAGCGGTTTTCAAGACCGCCGCCATCGGCCACTAGGCGAGCCCTCCGAGGCGCCGCCGGGGCGACGCCGGGTTCAGTTTGTCATGGCCGGGCGATGCTGCGGGGTGCGAGGGCGGCGGTGGGGCGGATGTCGCCGACCGGCTCGCCGTGCCCGAGTACCGGCGGGGCGGTCAGCGAGTCGTCCGCCGGGCGGGCGTCCACGGCGGTGAGGTCGGCGCCGAGCGCGCGCAGCGCCGCGACGAGTACCGGTGGGCGGGCGCGGCCGGCGCCGTCGGCGATCTTGAGGGCGGCGGCGCGGCCGTCCGGCAGGGCGGCGGCGTAGACGCCTTCGGCGCCGTCCTTGGCGATCAGCCCCGGCACCAGCCGCATCAGGTCGGTGACGTCCCGGCCGGTACCGCCGACGTACTCGGGGTGCGCGCGCATGGCGGCGGCGACCCGGCCCTCCGGGGTGCCGGAGTGTGCGGTGGCGATGCGGCCGAACGCGCGGGCCAGCCCGGTGAGCGACACCGCGAACAGCGGGGCGCCGCACCCGTCGATGCCGACCGCGGCGACGGGTTCGCCGGCCAGGTCCTCCAGGGTGCGGCGGACGGCGCGTTGCAGCGGGTGGCTCGGGTCCAGGTAGGTCTCGGTCGGCCAGCCGGCGGCGACGCAGGTGGCGAGCATCGCGGCGTGCTTGCCGGAGCAGTTCATGGTGATGCGTTCCGGGCCGCGGCCGGCGGCGTAGTGCGCCGCGAGTGCCTCGGTGGACAGCGGTAGCCCGGGGGTGTTCTGCAGGTCGTCGGGGGTGCGGCCGGCGCCGGCGAGGATCCGCCGGACGCCGTCGAGGTGGTACGCCTCGCCGGAGTGGCTGGCGCTGGCCAGCGCGAGCAGTTCGCCGTCGAGGTCGAGGCCGGCGCGCAGCATCGCGGTGGCCTGGATCGGCTTGTTCGACGAGCGCGGATAGACCGGGACGTCCGGCGCGCCGACGGCCAGCGCCGGCCGGTTGTCGGCGTCGAGTGCCACCACCGAGCCGTGGTGCTCGGATTCGAGAAAGTCGCCGCGCCAGACCTCGGCGACCGGCTCGTGCCCGCCCATGCGTACCCCCAGATCGTCCCGCCTGGGTACGAGTCTTGCAGCGTCGCGGCGCGGGCCGCGCGCGGCGGGACGTCACGGAGTGCGCCGTCACAGCGCCCCCACGTTGTGCCCGCACCATGGTTAGGCTAGCCTGGCCTCGTCTGGGCGGGTGGCTTCCCGCGCTCGTCGCCGTTCGACATCCGACGGTGGCCCACACACCTCGGCGCAAGGAGGCGCGACAGCGGTGATTCCGACGCTGGTGATCGGCCTGCGCGAAGGTCTCGAAGCGGCCCTGATCGTCGGCATCATCGCCGCGTTCCTCGGCCGGAACGGCCGCCGCGACGCGCTGCGGCAGATGTGGATCGGCGTGGCCGCCGCGGTGGCGCTGTGCCTGCTGATCGGCGTCGGGCTGGTCACCCTCTCGCAGGAACTGCCGCAACAGGCCCAGGAGGGCATGGAGACCGTGATCGGGCTGTTCGCCGTCGTCATGGTCACGTTCATGATCCTCTGGATGTCGAAGCACTCCCGGTACCTGAAGCGTGACCTGGAGGGCGCCGCGTCCGACGCGCTGGCCCGCGGTTCGGCCGGCGCGCTGGTCGCGATGGCGTTCCTCGCCGTGCTTCGGGAAGGCTTCGAGACCTCCGTCTTCCTCGTCTCGGTGCTGCAGAACTCGGCCAGCGTCGCGAGCGGCACGATCGGCGCGGTGCTCGGCATCCTGATCGCCGTCGCCATCGGGTACGGCATCTACCGCGGCGGCGTCCGGCTCAACATGGCGCGGTTCTTCACCGTCACCGGGCTGGTGCTGGTACTGGTCGCCGCCGGGCTGTTGATGACCTCGCTGCACACCGCGCACGAGGCCGGCTGGCTGAACGTCGGGCAGGCGACCGCCGTCGACCTGACCTGGCTGGTACGACCCGGCACCGTGCTGGAGTCGCTGTTCACCGGCGTGCTCGGCTGGCAGGCGCGGCCCGCGGTGATCGAGGCGATCGGCTGGCTGGTGTACGCGGTACCGATGTTCTGCTACGTCGCCTGGCCGCGGCGCCGGAAGGCGCCCGCGGCGAAGAAGTCCACCGAGCCGGCACCGGCACCCGTCGACGCCGCCTGAGCGGCGCCCCTCCCCTCGACCCGACACCGCAAGGAGTACCCCGCCATGCCTCGACCCCGATCGCTGCGTGCGCTGAGCGTCGGCGTACCGGCCGGGCTGGTCGCCGTCGGCCTGCTCGCCGCCGGCTGCCAGCAGGGTGGCGACGACGCTGCCGCGAAGGGCGCGACGACGGTCGAGGTGTCGCTGACCAACGACGGCTGCCGGCCCTCCCCGGCGAAGATCAAGGCCGGCCCGGTCACCTTCGAGGTGAAGAACGCGAACGCGAGCAAGGTCAGCGAGGCGGAGCTGCTGCAGCACGGGGTGATCATCGGCGAGAAGGAGAACCTGACGCCGGGCCTGTCCGGCACGTTCTCGCTGAAGCTCAAGGCCGGCAAGTACCAGATGTACTGCCCGAACGCGAAGACGGAGCACTGGAACCTCCAGGTCACCGGCAGCGCGGCGGACGCCAGCCAGGACCCGGCTGTACGCAAGGCGCTCGCGGCGGCGACGACCGGGTACCACGACTACGTGGTCGCCGAGGTGGACAAGCTGGTACCGGCGGCGAAGAAGTTCACCGACGCGGTCCGGGCCGGTGACGTCGCGAAGGCCAAGCAGCTGTACTCGCCGGCGCGGTACCACTACGAGGAGGTCGAGCCGGTCGCGGAGAGCTTCGGCAACCTCGACCCGGACGTGGACGCGCGGGCCAACGACGTCACCGATCCGAGCAAGTGGACCGGCTTCCACCGGATCGAGAAGGCGCTCTGGCAGGACGGGTCCACGAAGGGCATGAAGCCGGTCGCGGACAAGCTGGACGCGGACATCGCGAAGCTGCAGAAGCTGGTGGCGTCGGCGAAGTACCAGCCGGCGCAGCTCGCGAACGGCGCCACCGAGCTGCTCAACGAGGTGGCGTCCAGCAAGATCACCGGCGAGGAGGACCGGTACTCGCACACCGACCTGAACGACTTCGAGGCCAACGTGACCGGCGGCCGGAAGGCGTTCGAGCTGCTCGAACCGGCGCTGGCGAAGACCCACCCGAAGCTGGCCAAGCAGGTGTCGGCGGCGTACCGGCAGGTGACCGACGCGCTGAAGGCGCACCGCGGCAGCTACGCCGGTACGCACTACGTGGACTACTCGACGGTGACGCAGGCGCAGCGCCGCACCCTGACGCAGAAGGTGGACGCGCTCGCCGAACCGCTGTCCCAGGTCGCCGCGAAGGTGACCGGCTGACGATCGACCGGCGCCGGGCCGCGCGACGTCCCGGCCTCTGGGGAGGGTTCGATGGCGAACACGGTGCATACCTCGCGGCGCGGGCTGCTGACGCTCGGGACCGCCGCGCTGGCGGGTACCGCGGCGGGCACGCTGACCGCGTGCGGCTCGGATGCCGAGCCGCCGGCCGCGGCGCCGGCGAAGGTGGAGTTCGGCGGGGACCGGCAGGCCGGCATCGCCACCGCGCAGCAGGACCGGCTGGCCTTCGCCGCGTACGACCTGACCGTCGACGGCAGCCCGGAGCAGAACCGGGACGCGTTGCGGCGGCTGCTGAAGACCTGGACGGCGGCGGCCCGCGCGATGTGCGACGGCCGGCCGGTGCCGGGCGAGAACAAGCTCGGGACAGCACCGCCGGCGGACACCGGCGAGGCGTTCGGTAGCAAGCCGGCGAACCTGACCGTCACGATCGGGTTCGGCCCGTCGCTGTTCGACAAGCGGTTCGGCCTGGCGGACAGGCGGCCGGCGGCGCTCGCGGAGCTGCCGAAGTTCGCCGGGGAGAACCTGGACGCCGAGAGCAGCAACGGCGACATCGCGATCCAGGCCTGCTCGGACGACCCGATGGTGGCGTTCCACGCGATCCGCAACCTGGCCCGGCTGGGCCGCGGCACCGTGGTGATGCGCTGGTCGCAGCTCGGATTCGGGAAGGCCGCGACGACCAGCAGCAAGCAGGAGACGCCGCGGAACCTGTTCGGGTTCAAGGACGGGACCCGCAACATCCACGACGCGAAGACGATGGACCGGTGGGTGTTCGTCGGCGCCGACACCGACCAGGCGTGGATGCGGGACGGCAGCTACCTGGTGGCCCGCAAGATCCGGATGCGGATCGAGGCGTGGGACCGCGACTTCCTCACCGACCAGCAGAACGTGTTCGGCCGGCACAAGTACACCGGCGCGCCGCTGACCGGCGGCGGCGAGTTCGACCAGCCGAACTTCGCGGCGAAGAACCCGGACGGGTCGCCGACGATCCCGGTCGGTGCGCACATGCGGCTGGCAGCCCGGGAGAACAACGGAGGGGTGCAGATCCTGCGCCGCGCGTACAACTACACCGACGGCATGATCGCCGCGTCCGGCGAGCTGGACGCCGGCCTGTTCTTCCTCTGCTACCAGCGCGATCCGCGATCGCAGTTCGTGGCGTTGCAACGGAAGTTGAGCGCGCACGACGCCCTCAACGAGTACATCACGCACGTCGGTTCCGGCCTGTACGCGTGCCCGCCCGGCGTCGGCGACCACGAGTACTGGGGCCAGTCCCTGCTCGCGGACTGACTCGCCCCGCCGCTGTCGATCATGGCGTTATCAGTCGAGGTAAGCGCTTACTAAGCGGACAACACCATGATCAGGGTCGGGGCGGTCAGGGGCGCTGGGCGGCGACGAGGTCCCGGGCCTCGCGCCGGGAGGAGACGGCCGGGGGCGAGCCGCGGAGCGGCTTGCGGGCCGTCTCGCGCATGAAGAACACCGCGACCCCGCCGATCACCGCGGCGGCCATCAGGTAGAACGCCGGTACCATCGTGCTGCCGGTGGCGCTGATCAGCGCCTCGTTGACCAGCGGTGTGGTGCCACCGAACAGCGACACCGACACGTTGAACCCGATCGACATCGCGCCGTAGCGCACCTTCGTCGGGAACAGCGCCGGCAGCGCGGCCGGCATCGTCGAGGTGAAGCAGACCAGCAGCAGGCACAGCACCAGGACGCCGGCGAAGATCGTGCCGACCGTGGCTATCCGCATGAGCAGGAACGCCGGCACCGACAGGACGAAGAACCCGATGCAGCCGGCCATCAGCACCGGGCGCCTGCCGAGGTGGTCGGAGATCCGGCCAGCGAACGTGATCACCACCATCATGAGCACCATGCACACCAGCACGATCAGCAACCCGGGCGTCTCCCCGAAGCCGAGCGCCGCGTGCAGGTAGCTCGGCAGGTACGACAGCAGCATGTAATCGGTGACGTTGAAGACGAGAACCAGCCCGAGGCACAGCAGCATCGCGCGCCACTCGCCGACCAGGATCTCCCGGTACTCGTGCCGTTTCGGCTTCTGCTCGTCGCTCTGCTTCTTGTCCGCGGTGATCTTCTCGTACGCCGGGGTCTCCTCCAGCCGCAGCCGCAGGTACAGGCCGACCAGGCCGAGCGGCCCGGCGACCAGGAACGGCAGCCGCCAACCCCAGGACAGCATCGACTGCTCGGACAGTGCCGCGGACAGCAGGGTGACCAGGCCGGCGCCCATCGAGTAGCCGGTGAGGGTGCCGAACTCCAGCCAGCTGCCCATGAACCCGCGGCGCCGGTCCGGCGCGTACTCGGCGATGAAGGTGGTCGCCCCGCCGTACTCGCCGCCCGTGGAGAACCCCTGCACCAACCGCGCCACCAGCAGCAACGCCGGCGCGACCAGCCCGATCGTGGCGTAGGAGGGGATGAACGCGATGCTGAACGTACCGGCGGCCATCGTGATCATCGTGGTCGCGAGCACCCGCTTGCGGCCGATCCGGTCACCGAGCGGGCCGAAGAAGAGGCCGCCGATGGGCCGGACCAGGAACGCCGCGGTGAACGTGGCGAACGTCGAGATCAGCTGCGCCGCCGGGTTCCCGCTCGGGAAGAACACCTTGCCCAGGGTCACCGCGAGGTAGCTGTAGACGCCGAAGTCGAACCATTCCATCGTGTTGCCGATGGCCGCCGCGGCGACCGCGCGCCGCAGCGTGTCCGGGTCGACCACGGTGATGTCGTCGACGGTGAGGCGCCGCCGGTGGCTGCCGGCGAGCCGGCGCGGATCGAGCCGTTTGGACCCTGCCATGGCGCCCCCCGGCTCGCTCGGCAGCGGACCGCTACCGGTCCGCTGGCCGAACTACCCCGCCGGCGGCAGATCAATCCCTCCGTTCCGCGGATCCGCCGATCAGGACAATTCCGTCATACTTCGCGGGAGCACGCGGTCAGCTCGGCACGGCGCGCGGCGGGCCCGCGCCGCGGGACAGCCGGTACGGGCAGCCCGCGGGGCGGGCGAGTCGGCACGGCCAGCGCGCGGCGGGCGAGCCGGCACAGCCAGCGCGCGGCAGAGCAGTCGAGCCCGGTCAGCGCGCGGCAGGGCAGTCGAGCCGCCAGCGCGCGGCAGGGCAGTCGAGCCGCCAGCGCGCGGCAGGCAGTCGGGCCCGGTCAGCGCCCGCGCCGGGCGAGGTAGACGACATCCGGTTCGCCGCGGGAGACCTCCACCGGCAGCACCCGCACGTCGTGGAACAGCCCGCCGAGCGTCGCCTCGAACGCCGGCACCGCGGCGGCGCTCCACACCGCGAGGGTGCCACCGGGAGCGAGGGTGGCCCGTACCGCGGTGAGGCCGGCGACGTCGTAGAGTGCGGCGTTCCCCGGTACGACCGTCCACTGTGGACCATTGTCGATGTCCAGGCAGACCGCGTCGTACCGGTCCGCCGGAGCCTCCGCGTGCAGCCACCGCACCAGGTCGTCGACCACCACCGTGACCCGTGGATCGGCCAACGCGTCGCCGGAGAACCGGGACAGGTGCGCGCGCTGCCACTCCACCACCACCGGCTCCCGCTCCAGCACGGTGATCTCGGTCAGCCGCTCGTCCGCCACCGCCTGCGCCAGCGAGAACCCGACCCCCAGGCCACCGATCAGCAGCCGCCGCGGCGGCTCACCCGCCGCCAGCGCCTCGGTGACCAGCAGCCGCTCCGACCGGCCGTCCGAGGTGTCCATCAGGAACGTGCCGTTGCTGATGATCTCGTACCGGTCGGCCTGCTCGTCCCGGCGCAACACCAGCTCACCGCGCGGCGTGTCCCGACGTTCGATGGTCTCCACGGACGTCGAGCCTAGGTGCCGACGGCGGCCGGATGCCGGTCGGTGCCGGACGTCGGATTACCTGTCGTGCTCTAGCAGCCCCCACCCTCACCGGGGGCTCCCCGCTTGCCAGCCTATCGGGGTGTCCGGGGGCCGGCGCGGGGCGCGCGCAATCTGTGGACAACGCGCACCCCTGTGGACAACGCGGTGCGGACGGTCGCCGCGAAACGACCCAGCCCCGGCGGTACGGTGGCGACGTGCATGCGGTGATCAGGAACGCGGACGGCGGCCCCGAGGTGCTCGACTGGGCCGAGGTACCGGATCCGACCCCCGGCCCGGGTGAGGTCGTCATCGAAGTCGCCGCGGCCGGTGTCAACCGCGCCGACATCCAGCAGCGCCGCGGGCTCTACCCGCCGCCGCCCGGCGCACCCGAATACCTCGGCCTGGAATGCTCCGGCCGGATCTTCGCGGTCGGCGCCGACGTGACCGACTGGCAGCTCGGCGACGAGGTCTGCGCGCTGCTGCCCGGCGGCGGGTACGCGGAGCGGGTCGCGGTCTCCGCCGACACGGTGCTGCCGGTACCGGCCGGTGTCTCGCTGCGCGACGCGGCCGGCCTGCCCGAGATCGCCTGTACCGTCTGGTCCAACCTGGTGCAGGCCGGACGGCTGGCCGCCGGTGAAACGCTGCTCGTGCACGGCGGCGGCAGCGGCATCGGTACCTTCGCCATCCAGCTCGCCCGCGCCCTCGACGCGGTGCCGTACGCGACGGCCCGCACCGTCAAGCACGACGCGTTACGCGCCCTCGGCGTCGAGGAAGTGTTCGACTACACCAGTACCGACTTCGTCGCCGCGCTCGCCGACGCGACCGGCGGCCACGGCGCCGACGTCATCCTGGACCACATCGGCGCCAAGTACCTGACCCGCAACGTCACCGCGCTCGCCCGCAACGGCCGGCTCGTCGTCATCGGCTTCCAGGGCGGCCGTACCGCCGAACTCGACCTCGGCCTGCTGATGGCCCGCAACGCGTCCCTGACCGTCACCGGGCTGCGCGCCCGGCCGCTGCCGGAGAAGGCGGCCATCGTCGGCGAGGTGCGCACCCAGCTGTGGCCGCTCATCACCTCGGGCGCGATCCGCCCTGTCGTCGCCGACACGTTCCCGCTGCCGGACGCCGCCGAGGCGCACCGCGTGATGGAAGCCAGCTCTCACCTGGGCAAGCTTCTTCTTACCCGCTGACCGTGAGCGGCTGCGGGGTGGCAGGCCACCGCAGCCGGCGGTGTGCTGGCTGCCGCCGTGTTCTGTGCGCCTGGGGTGCGGGTGTGAAGGCCACCTCTGTTCGCCGCTGTACCCCCACATCCGGGGGCGGCGCCGCTTCGGGGTTGCGGTGTGAAGGCCACCTCTGTTCGCCGCTTTGACCCCGCGTGGGGGGATGCGAGGAGAGGGCTTCGCCCCCTCCTCGCGCTCCTTCCCCGCCAAGGGGGAAAGCCCCCTTGGCGATCCCCCACCCAGCCCCCGGAACGGCTGCCCCTCGACGCCGAGCAACCGTCGAACAAGGACGGGGTCCGGTCCGGCCTTCCCACCACGACACCGCCCGCCACGCCCAACCGCCCGCCGCGTCGAGCCGACCGCGGCGCCCAGGCCGCGCAGACCGACCACCAGCACCACACGAGCTTCCGACACGAGCCAGGCGGCGTCCCGACCCAGCCACCGGACCCCGACCTTCCGACACGGGTCAGGCGGCGTCTGGACCCGGGCACCGGGCCCCGACCTTCCGAAGCGAGCCAGGCGCAGTCAGGATCTCGTCTCTGTTTGTCCGGCCGGGGGATCGCTAAGGGGGCGACGGCCCCTTAGCGGGGGAGGGGTGTGGGGAGGGGGCGAAGTCCCCCTCCCCACGCTCCCCCACGCGGGGTCAAAGCGCGAACAGAGGTGGCCTTCACACCCCGCACCCCGAACACACAGAACACGGAGGTGGCCTTCACCCCGCCAGCCCATGGGGTCGCCTTTGCACTGCGCACCCAGGCGGTGGCCTTCACACCCGCAGCCCGAGCGCACGGTGCCGCCGCGGGTCGCCGTTCAGCGCAGGGTGAACTGACGACCCAGCAACCCCTGGCGGGACCTCCGCTCCTCGGCGGTGAGCGGCTCGGCGGCCGCCAGGTACCGCTGGTACCCGTCGCGGACCGTGCCGAGCGGCGTCTCCCAGTCGGAGGCCGGCCGATCGATCGGCACGTCCCACACCGGGACGAGCAGCCCGTGGGCGCGGAACATGCCGGCGAACCGGGTGCCGTCGCCGAGGGTCAGCTCGCCGGCGGCGGCGAGCTTGGCGAGCGCGTCCAGCGCCGGGTCCTCGTCCTCGGCGAGCACCCACCGGACGTGCGCCTTGTCGGGCACCTGGCACCAGTAGGCGCCGGGCGCCGCGGCGAGCTGCTCGGTCGGGTAGATGGACTCGTTGGCCTGGTCGAGGCTGGCCTTGACGTTGGGGTCCTCGTCGGCGCCGGGGGCGATCCAGAAGTCGAACCCGGTCTCGATGGTCACGTCGAGCGGACCGTCGGCCAGCACGTCCTGCAGCCGCGGGCCGGGGCCGGGCAGTGCCGGCACCCCGACGGTCTGGCCGACCTCGGTGTCCAGCGCGCTGAGCAGCGACGCGGCGATGTCGCGGCTGACGTCGCCGGACTGGAACTGGCGTTGCAGCCCGACGAGCACCGTCCCGTCGCCGCGGACCATCGCCGGCCATGCCATCGGCAGCACGGTGGCGAGGACGACCTGCCGGTCCGGGTACTTCGCCGCGTACTCCGCGGACAGCTGCAGCGATGCGGTCGCCGCGGGGACCAGCTCCCGCAGCGCCACCCAGTCGGCCTCGCTGGCCAGACCCTCGAATGGACGCGCGACGAAGATGTCGCGCACCTTCTCCCGGCGCTCGGCGCGGGAGGCACTGTTTCGGCGACGCTTGCTCACGGCACGCCAGCCTATGCGGTTACGCCCGGTGACCCGCAACCGGCATACGGTACGCGATCGGCCGATCGCTCACCGGGACGCCCGCGCCACCGCCGGCCCGGCGGAGCCGCCGCGCCGGGCGACGAGGGCGGCAGCCCTCAGACGGCGAGCCTGCCGTCGCCGGGGGCGGCAACCAGCTCGGCCCACACCCGGCGGCGACCATCCTCGGTCTGGACACCCCAGCGGGTGGCGAGCGCGGCGACGATCTGCAGGCCACGGCCGTCGACGGCGTCCCAGTCGGCGGAGCGCAGCGTCGGCGTCTCGGCCGAGCCGCCGTCGATCACCGCCACCTGGACCCGGTCCGGCAGGACCGACCAGGACACCTCGACCGAGGTGTCCCGCAGCGCGCGGGCGTGTCGGGCGGCGTTGCCGACCAGCTCGGACACCACCATCACGGCGTCGCTGGCCAGCTCGGCTTCGACGCCGGCGGCGCGGAGACCGGACAGCAGGCGGGTACGGGCGAGGCTCGCGCCACGGGCGTGATGCGGCACGAAGGTGTGCCGGGCACGCTCCCCAACGCCAGCTGTCACGTTCACGCCTCTCCCCAGACGTCACATGCCTGCGCGAGGCAACCGTACCTCAGCGACCGTTCCGTCCGGATTACGCCGCCGTAACGACACCTCGCCATGCTGGCCCTCCACGATCCGACGTACCAGGTAAAGCCCGAGGCCAACGCCGCCGAACCGGCGCCGATCGGTCCGTTCCGCCTGCCAGAAGCGGTCGAAGACGCGGCCGGTGTCCTCCGGCCGTACCCCGATGCCGCTGTCGGCTACCTCGAACCACACTGTGTTGTCGTCCGCACCGGCCGTCAGCGTTATCACTCCGCCATCAGGCGAATATTTGTGGGCGTTCTGGACCAGCTCCGTCAGTACGGTCGGCACGCTGTCCGGATCGCCGTACGCCGGGGGCAGCCGGTCCGGCAGCACCGTCCGCAGCCGGGCGGCCTCCTCCGAGCCGAGCCGCGCCACCGCCCCGGACAGCGCCGCCAGCAGGTCGAACTCGCGCGGTTCGAGCAGCGCGTCGACCCGCTCCTCGTCACCGCCGAGCAGCAGCCGGTCCACCAGGACGGCGAGCCGGTCGGCGCGCTCGTGGATGGCCCGTACCAGGTCCCGCCGGGTGTCCTCGCCGAGCTGGTCCCACCGGCGGTGCAGCGTGTCGACGTACCCGCGGATCACCGTGACCGGGGTGCGCAGCTCGTGGCTGGTGGTGGCGACGAACAGGTCCTTCGCCCGTTCCCGCCGGCGCGCCTCGGTGACGTCCCGGAACGTCACCACCTGGTCGGTGGACCCGGCGAGCGCGGTACAGGACACCGACAGCACCCGGCCGTCGGCGAGGTCGAGTTCCACGGTGCGGCCCGGCGGCGGTACCGCGAACGGCACGGTGCGGCCGACCGCCTGCGCCGCGGTGCGCCCGGTGATCACCTGCGCCGCGGGGTTCCAGCTGCGTACCGTGCCGTCGGCGGCGACCACGGCGAGGCCGTCGGCGAGCGCGGCGACGAGCGGGTCGGTCGCCGGCGGGCAGACCACGCCGAGCAGCCGGGCCACCAGCCGTACCGCGTCCTGGTCGTCCCGGTCGAGTCGCTGGTCCGGGCGCAGGTGGACGCGCAGCACCCCGGCCGGGCGCCCTTCGGCGTCCGGCACCGCGACGGTGACCGTCCCCGTCGCATCGGCCGACGGGGTGCCCCCGGCCATCTCCGGCGTACCGGTGCTGCCCAGCGACCAGGCCGCGCCGGGGCTCGCCGCGACCACCCGGGCCACGCCCTCGCCGGGGACGGCGAACGTGGCGCCGGCGGCACCGAGCGCATCGGACAGGGCGATGAGCAGCTCCCGTACCGCCGGTTTCGGGTGCCGGCCGGCGTCGGTGGCACGCAGCACGCCGGCGATCAGTACGGGGAAGTCCACGGCCATCGCGGTCGAGTCTTGCCGGCCGGCAGGCAGGACGCAACCGCGCGGCGGCGACTTCGCCGCTCATACCTCAAATACGCCGGTTTGGTGCACCGGATAGGGGCAGACGCGCCGCGGTGGACCAGGTCAGATGATGCGCGGCGCGTCCTCGCCGGTGCTCTCCAGCGCGCGGTCGGCCGCGGCCCAGGCGCGCATCCCACCGTCCACGTTGCGGACCTGGTCGAACCCGTTGCCCAGCAGGTACGCGGTGACCTGGGCGGAGCGGCCACCGGACCGGCAGATCACGTACACGTCGTCGTCCATCGGCACCTCGCCCAGCCGGGCGGGCACGTCCTGCATCGGCAGGTGGTGGGCACCCGGCGCGTGCCCGGCGGCCCATTCGTCCGGCTCCCGAACGTCGAGCAGGTACGCGTCCGCCGGGACGTCGGCGGTCGACACGGTGGGTACCTCTGGTGCGAACACGATGGGAGCCTCCTGATGGTCGTCTCCCGCAACGTATACCGCGCCGGACCGGCCGGCCAGGCGGGCACCGCGCCCGGTCGGCCACGCGGGCACCGCCAGCGGGCCACCCGGGCACCGTCAACCGGCGTTCTTGTTGACCAGGGTGGGGTGCGCCGCCGCCCAGGTCGCGAGATCGTCCTCGCGGATCGCGGTGAACAGGCTGCGGCCGGTGTCGTCGAGTTGCTGGATCGCCTGCCCGTCCGGCGAGTACCCGTCGATCTCCGGCAGCCGCAGCATGGTGATGTCCGAACCGGAGATGTTGTGCAGCGAGAACACCAGGTCGGGCAGCGGGGTGCCGTTGGTGTCGACGGTGAGGTCGTCGCCGACCGCGCGGATCACCCGGTCCAGCTTCGCCGGATTCGACGACAGCCCCTGGCGCTCGGCCTCCCCGGCCGCCGCCTTGATCAGCTGCTGCTGGTGTCGCTGCCGGCCGTAGTCGCCGTCCGGCAGGTCCTCGCGCTGCCGCACGTAGTCGAGTGCCTCGGCGCCGGTGAAGTGGTGGCAACCGACGGTGAACAGCCGTCCGGTGTGGATCGACCTGCTGCGCTCGTCGACGCACAGCCGGATCCCGCCGAGCGCGTCGACGACCCGGTCGAACCCCTGGAAGCTGACGATGACCATGCCGTCCAGCGACACACCGGTGAGCTGCTCGACGGTACGGGCGGTCAGCTTCGGCCCGCCGAAGACGTACGCGGCGTTGATCTTCGCCGTGCAACCGGCACCCTGGCCGCAGTCGTCGATGGGTACCCACAGGTCACGCGGGATCGAGATCAGGTACGCGTGCCGGTGGTCGGCGGTGACGTGCGCGATCATGATCGTGTCGGACCGGCCCAGGTCACCGGTGGTGTCGGTGGGCCGCTTGTCCGATCCGAGCAGCAGGTAGTCGAACGCGCCGTCGATCACCTCGTGCCCCGACGACCCGTCGATCAGGTCCGCCCGGTGCACGCTGCTGTCGTACCGGTGCAGCAGCGCGGCGCCGGCCGCCATCGTGCCGCCGGACAGCACCAGCAGCACCGCGCCGACCCACACCAGCAACCGGGCCCACAGCGGCGACTTGCGCCGCCCGTCCCGCCCGGTCCGCGCCCTGGCCACGGCCCGCCTCCCCGTCGCCGGGGCAGCGATCGGCCCCGGCACGAGTCATTGTGTGTCGGGGCCGTCGCGCTCCGTCTCGGAAGTGCGGGTTGTTACTTCTTCTGAGGGTTGTCCTTCAACCACTTGGCGACGCTGTCGTTGGTGACCGCGTCGTACAGCGAGGACGCCTTCTGCTTGTCCGACAGCACCACGCTCTGCCCGTCCATCGTGCCGGTGCCGTCGTTCGGGCTGGTCAGGAACGTGATGTCGTTGCTGCGCAGGTTGCGGAACTGCACCGCCTCGTCGATCAGCTGGAAGCTCTTGTCCACCTGGATCACCTTGACGACCGCCTGCAGGAAGTCGTTCAGCTTCTTCGGGTTGGACAGTGTGCCGCTGCTCGCCGCCTTGTTCAGCAGCGCCTTGAGGAACTGCTGCTGGTGCTTCTGCCGGGCGAAGTCGCCGGTGGCGAACTGGTACCGCTGGCGGCAGTAGTCGAGGGCCTGCGCGCCGTCGAAGGTGTGCCAGCCCTTGGTGAACTTGCGGTGCGGCGGATGGATCGACGTGATCGTCTGGTCCACGTACATCCGGACCCCGCCCAGCGCGTCGGTGACCTGCTGGAAGCCCTGGAAGTTCATGATCGCGACGTGGTCGATCCGGACCCCGGTGAAACCCTCCACCGTCTTGACCATCAGCGGGGTGCCGCCCCAGGCGAACGCGGCGTTGATCTTCGCGTTGGTGCCGCCGCCGTTGGCGCCCTTCATCTCCGGCACGTACACCCAGGTGTCGCGCGGGATGGAGACCACGTAGGCGTGATTGTGGTCGGCGTCGATGTGCAGCAGCATGATCGTGTCGGTGCGCGGCTTCTCGCCGCTCTTCTTCCAGCTCGTGCGCATGTCGCTGCCGAGCATCAGGATGTTCTGCGCGCCGTCGACCTTCTTCGCCGGCCGGCCGCCGGTCAACCCGGCGAACGCGTCGGTGCGGTGCAGCTTGCTGTCCAGCGAGCTGGCGTACGCCCAGACGCCGACGGTGCCGACGCCGGCCAGCACCACCAGCGCCAGCACGATGACCAGGATGCGCCGGCCCCAGCGTGGCCGGCGCTTGCCGCGGTACTGGTTGCCCCCGCCGCCCCCGCCGCCACCGCCCGGGCGCCGCGGGCCGCGTGGGCCGCCGGGGCCGCCGCCGCTGGGGGCGGGCCGGGCCGAGCCGCGGGCTGGGCGGCTCTGCCCGCCCAGGTAGCTGCGCGGCACGGTGCCGTGCGACATCCCCTCGCGGCCGGGTGTCCGGCCGGAGCGGACCCGGGCGGAGCCGCGCGCGTTCGGGGGTGTGGAAGCCATGGACCCAGCGTACGGGCAGTAGTCCCGGTACGAATGGCGCCACGACGACAGTACCGGCAGATCGGACAGCTGCCGCGGCTCGCGATCATGCCGCTGACGAGCGAAGACGCCCGGGAAGCCGGCGGTACCTCAGAGGTTGCTGCGAATTTCGCGGCGCGGCGGTCGCCGCCGGGCGGCCGGGACCCACCGTGCTTGGTCCCCCCGGACCACCCGACCGCCCCGCGACGACCTGTCTGCACACCCACACCCGCCGGCCGGCGGCGGGCCCCCGGTGGTGCGTCGTGATGCGTGCCGGCGGCCCCGGGAGCCGAGAGGCACGCAATCGAACCTAATCAGGGCCGGCGTTCCACCGCAGGGACCAAAGTCCCGGAAAGCGCCGATGTTCGGCGGATCCACCCGATGCCGCCCGCGGCTCCGGTAGCGGGCCGGATCGGACGGGACGCGATCAGGGGGTGCCGACCGTCAGGTAGCGGCCACGGCGGTACACCAGGGTCGGTTCGTCGGCGGCCAGCGTCACCTGCCGCACCGTCGCGTCGATTCGCCGGCTCCAGCCGACCTCCGCCGCCCCGTCGTACCGGCAGCCGAGCCAGCTGGTGCCCGCGGCGAGCACCGGCCCCCACTCGGTGTCCGTCCAGTCCTGCTGTGCGAACAGCCCGCCCGGCGCCGGGGCGAGGCCGCCGAACCGGTCGGCCAGCACCCGGTGCCGGTCGCCGAGCAGTTGCACGGCGAACCGGCCGGTCGACTCGATCGCGTCGGCGAGGTCGCTGTCCGGGTCGATCATGCCGACCAGCCGGGCCGGGTCGCCGTCGACGACCAGCGTCGACGCGACGGTCAGCCCGGCCCGGCCACGCCCGGCCCCGGTGGTCCACAGCGTCACCGGTACCGCGAGCCGGCCCCGGAACCGGCGCAGCGGGTCGCGCTGGCCGGCAGGGGTCGCGTACGGGTGCTCGGCGTGGATCTGCGCACCGGGTTCGTCCATCCCGCCATTCTCTGCCGCCCGCGGCGATGACCGACGGGGTACGGCCGGTCAGCTCGCGGTCTCGGAACGGAACGTGTGCCCCAGCTCCGCTCCGAGCCCGAAGTAGTGCCGGAAGTTGTAGATCAACGGTTGCCACCGCGCCGGATCCACATGGTCGGTGCCGGGTACGACCAGTTCCGCCGCGGCGTGCACCCGCAGCACGTCGGCCTCGACGATCACGAACGACTCGTCCTGCGCCGGCCGCACCCGCCCCGCCCGGGCCTCCAACTGCAGCGGGCACTCGGCGACCCGCGGCGGCCGGACCAGCTCGGCCGGTGCCGGTGTCAGCCCGGCGGCGGCGAACTTCGCCGGCTCGTACCGGAACTGGCCGGCCTTGGCGGCCGGCACCGGGTCGCGGCCGGTGAGCGGCGCGAGCCGTTCCACCGCCCGCCACAGCGCCGGGCCGGGCAGGTTGATCACCAGGTCGGGGCGCTGCGCCAGGTTCACCGCGGTCTGGCCGGCGGCGCCGAGGCCGAGCACGACGGTACGGCCGAGTGCCCACGCCGAGGACATCGGCGCCAGGTTGGCGGTACCGTCCGCGTTCTCGGTGGACAGCAGCACCACCGGGGTGCCGAAGTACAGGATGTTCGGCTCGATGGTCAGGTGCGGCCCGGGCGACTGGGTGGGGGCCGGGGCGGTCGGTGCTTCGGTCATGCGGCGACGCTAGGACGCGGACCGTTCGGCGCCCGCCGAAGCGTTCCGCGCCGGGAGTCGAAGCGGGCAGCCGGGTCAGTAGGCGCCGCGGCGGGCCAGCACCACGCCGAGGGTGCGCCAGAGGATCAGCAGGTCGAAGGTGAGCGACCAGTTGTCCACGTAGTACAGGTCGAGCCGGACCGCGTCGTCCCAGGACAGGTCGGAGCGGCCGGACACCTGCCACAGCCCGGTGATGCCGGGCCGCACCAGCAACCGGCGCCGTACGTCGCCGAGGAAGTCGCCGTCCTCCGCCGGCAGCGGCCGCGGGCCGACCAGCGACATCTCCCCGAACAGCACGTTGATCAGCTGCGGCAGCTCGTCCAGCGAGGTGCGGCGGAGGAACCGGCCGATCGGGATGACCCGCGGATCGTTGCGGATCTTGAACAGCAGCCCGTCGGTCTCGTTCTGGTCGGCGAGCAGCGCCAGCCGCTCCTCGGCGTCGGAGTACATGGTGCGGAACTTCCACACCTGGAACTGGTTGCCCTCGCGGCCGACCCGCGGCTGCCGGAAGAACACCGGGCCCGGGTCGGAGATCTTGATCGCGATCGCGATCACGGCGAACAGCGGGGACAGCACCAGCAGGCCGAGCGCCGAGGCGACCCGGTCCAGCAGGTTCTTCGCCACCCAGCCGATGCCGGAGATCGTCGGCTCTTCCACGTGCAGCAGCGGCAGGCCCTCGACCGGCCGGATGTGCACCCGGGGGCCGGCGACGTCGGTCAGCTGCGGCGCCACCACCAGGTCGATGCCGGTGCCCTCCAGCTGCCAGGCCAGCTTGCGCAGGCCGCCCTCCTCCTGCCGGGCGGTGCCGCACATCGCGATGGTGTCGGCGCCGATCTCGCCGACCACCTCGATCAGGTCGCGCCCCGCGTACAGCGGGACGGGCGCCTCGACGCCGCGCGCGCCGGCCCGGCCCTCGGTGAGGAAGATGCCGGTCGGCACCAGCCCGGCGTTCGGGTTGCGGGTGATCGCCCGGTACACCTCCATCGCCTCCGGCAGCGTGCCGACCAGCAGCAGTTGCTGGGAGGCGCCGCCGCGGCGACGGATCACGTACAGCACGATGCGGGCGACGCAGCGGGCGAACAGCACGTAGCCGAAGGCGGTCAGCAGCGCGGTACCGACGGAGATCCGGGACAGGTCGTACTTGAACGCCATCACCACGAACGACACGACCGCGACGACGATCAGCCCGCCGCGCACGACCCGCTTGAACTCCTCGGTCCCGATGCCGAGGTAGCGACGTTCGTACGCACGGCTGCCCCAGAACGTGATCGACCAGCCGAGCGGCAGGACGATCAGCCCCCAGACGTACATCGAGACCGGGTGCACGGTGAAGCCGTCGCTGAAACCGGCGTCCGGGTGGTCGGTGACCAGGATCGAGGTCAGCCCGCCGAGCGAGGTGAGGATCAGCTCCACGAGTGCCAGCACCAGCGCGTACGTCCGGTCCCAGCTCGGCCGGCGCTTCCGGTCGCGCAGCCAGAAGGAGCGGGTGATGCCGTTGTTGTCGTGTCCGTTCGGTGACATCTTCCGCGCCGCTCGTGTCGTCGCGGGCTCCGTCTTGGCCTGGCCCGGTGTGGTGTCCGGCCGTTCGAGGCTCGTGGTCACCTCTGTGTGCCCTCCCGCACCCCGCGCACCGTGATCGTCAGGGCCATCAGTGTGCCACGGGTTGCTGTGTACTCCCCGTGACCCGCCCGACCGCCGCAACCGGCCCGAGCCGCCGAAGCGGGCCGGGCGTGCGCGACGCTGCCGCTCGTCGCTCACCTGATCACTTCAGCAACCTGGACATCCGGCGGTCGGCCAGCGGCCGACCGGACGTCTGGCACGTCGGACAGTACTGAAGGCTGGTGTCGCTGAACGACACCTCACGGACAGTATCACCGCAAACCGGGCAGGGAAGACCGGCCCGGCCGTGCACCGCCAATCCGGATCGTTTTTCTGCCTTCAATGTTGCGGAGCGTTGCCCCACGGCTCGTTTCAGTGCATCGGTCAGCACCGCCCGCATCGCCTCGTACAGCCGGGACACCGCCGCCTCGTCGAGCCGGTCGGACAGCGCGAACGGGGACAGCTTCGCGGCGTGCAGGATCTCGTCCGAGTACGCGTTGCCCACGCCGGCGAGCGTCCGCTGATCGGTGAGCACCCCCTTGATCTGACGGTGCGTACCGGCGAGCAGCTCGGCGAACCGCTCCGCGGGCACCTCCAGCGCGTCCGGCCCGAGCCGCGCGACGCCCGGTACCTGCAACGGGTCGGTGACCACGTAGGCGGCGAGCCGCTTCTGCGTACCGGCCTCGGTGAGGTCGAAGCCGGACCCGTCGTCGATGCGTACCCGCAGGGCGATCGGGCCCTTGCCGGGGCGCGGCGGGGTGGCCGGCAGCGAGTCGCGGTAGTGCAGCCAGCCGGCCCGGGACAGGTGCACCACCAGGTGCAGCTCCGGCGTGCCGGAGAAGCGGACGTCGAGGAACTTCCCGTGCCGGCCGGCGCCGGCCAGCTCGCGGCCGACCAGCGCCGACAGCGGCGGGTCGTAGGTTTTCAGGGCGCTGAACGCGACCGGGTCGGCCCGGTCGACCCGGTGCCCCGCGGCGCGCTCGGTGAGGTAGGCGGCCAACGCCGCGACCTCCGGCAACTCCGGCATCCGTCCAGTTCAGCAGGTCGACGCGGCGCCGTCCAACCGGTCGGGCAAAACGGGTCGGTAGGGTCTGGACGCACGGTTGGTCGGCGAGCGGGCAGGGGAAAACCGGTATGAAGGTTGTCATCGCGCACAACCTCTACTCTTCGGCGCAGCCGTCCGGGGAGAACGAGATCGTCGAGGCGGAGTCGCGGCAGCTCGCCGCGGCCGGCATCACCGTGCTCCCGCTGCTGCGCCGGTCCGACGACATCGCCGCGCTGCCGGCCGCCCGCAAGGCGCTGCTGCCGTTCTCGCCGATCTACAACGCCGGCGCGCAGCGCGAGCTGACCGCGCTGATCCGGCGGGAACGCCCGGACGTGCTGCACCTGCACAACCCGTACCCGCTGCTGTCGCCGTGGGTGGTCCGGACCGCGCACCGGCACGGGGTGCCGGTGGTGCAGACGGTGCACAACTACCGGCACGTGTGCGCCGCGGCGACCTACTTCCGGGACGGGCATCCCTGCCACGACTGCCTCGGCAGGCGCTTCCCGACGCCGGCGATCCGGCACTCCTGCTACCGCGGGTCCACCGCGCAGTCGGTCGTGATGGCGACCACCCTGGCGGTACACCGGCCGACCTGGCGCAGCGTCGACCGGTACGTGGCGCTCGCTCCGCACCTCGCCGACCACCTGAAGACGTTCGGCATCACCGACGAGCAGATCACCGTCAAGCCGAACGGGATCCCGGACCCCGGGCCGCTCGACGACAGCACCGGCGACGGCTTCCTGTTCTTCGGCCGGCTCACCCCGGAGAAGGGCGTCGACCTGCTGCTGGACGCCTGGCAGCGGCACGCCGACGGCGATGCCGGCACGCTGCGGATCGCCGGCGACGGCCCGCTGCGGGGCCGGGTCGAGGCGGTGGCCGCCGCCCGTGCCGACGTCGAGTACCTGGGCCTGGTCGACCACACCGAGGTGGTACCGGGGCTGATCCGCGCGGCGAGCGTCGTGGTGGTGCCCTCCACGTACGCGGATGCGCTGCCGACGGTGATCCTGGAAGCGCTGGCCAGCGGCCGGCCGGTGCTCGGCACCGACGTCGGCGGCACGCCCTACCTGCTGGGGCTCGACCCGGCGCACCAGCCGGCCGACCCGGCGCCCGGCTGGGTGGTCGAGCCGGAACCGGCCGCGCTGGCCGAGGCGCTCGCGATGGCCCGGCTGCGCGCGGCACCGCTGCGGCCCGCGGCCCGGCACCGCTACCAGACGGCGTTCGCCCCGGACGTGCTGCTGCGCCGGCTCATCGACCTGTACGAGGAGGTCGCCGCGGACACCGCCACGGCGACCAATCAGGACGTTCGGTAGATGTCTGCCCGATGATCCACGTCGAGGACGTGCACCGTGTGCGCACTCTCGTCGATGCGGTAAACGATGCGATAGGTCCCGCGCCGCGCGCCATGACAACCGGTTAGCGGGCCGAACAGGGGTTTGCCGACCCGATGCGGGTTGGCAGCCAAGGCGCCGGCACAGAACTCCAGCACGGCGGCAGCCACGGACTCGGGGAGGCGCTGGCTGATCGCGCGGCGGGCGGACGACTGGAAGCGAACCCGGTATGGATCGTCAGAGCTCATGCGCCGGTGGCTCGGCGGCGGGCCAGGTCAGCACGCATAGTTTCGAGATCCACCCCTTCGTCTCCACGGCCGAGTTCAGCCAAACTCTCGGAGATCCGGGCGACCGCGTTAGCGTTGCCCAGGATCTCCAGAGTCATCTCCAGCCCTTCAAGATCGTCAGTCGACAGCAACACGGCCTCGGGCTCGCCGTTGCGGGTCAACGTGATGCGTTCGTGCTCCCGACGCACTCGACGGGCTAGTTCAGAAAGATGCGCCTTGGCCTCCGACAGAGGCACGGGCGTCGCTGCGATCGTCATGGTCCTGATGTTACCTCGTGCTGGTCTGAATATCGACCAACACGGGCCCCTTCTCAGGGGTGGATCTTCTCGCCGGCGGCGAGCATCGCGACGAACTTCTCGATCCGGCGGACCCGCGTCTCGGGCCGCTTCGCGTCCTGGATGC
Organism: Actinocatenispora thailandica; assembly: GCF_016865425.1. Classification (NCBI taxonomy): domain Bacteria; kingdom Bacillati; phylum Actinomycetota; class Actinomycetes; order Micromonosporales; family Micromonosporaceae; genus Actinocatenispora; species Actinocatenispora thailandica. Next base: position 6,837,115 of record NZ_AP023355.1, read on the forward strand.
GGTGCAGCACTGCGTAACGGTTCTGGCTGTCCAGGGTGGCGAAGAACTCGGCGGCCGCCGGCTGCTGCTCGAACGCGGCGGCCAGGTCCGGCGGGATCGTCGCACCGGCGGGCCCGTCGTACGCCGCGTCCCACCGGCCGTCCGCGCGAGCGGCGTCGATCGCGCGCTGCCCGGCCGGCAGCATCCGGCCCGCCTCGATCAGCGCCTCGGCCTTGGCGCGGTTGCGCTTGGACCACTTGCTGCGCGGACCGCGCGGGGTCCAGCGCTGCCGGTACGACTCGTCGTCGATGCGGCGCACCTGACCGTCGATCCAGCCGACCCGCAGCGCCTCCTCCAGCGCCTCGTCGTAGCGCACCGTGGGGCGACCGGTCGCCTTCTTCGCGAACCGGATCCACACCCCGGTCGCGGTCTCGTGCTCGGCCGCGAGCCAGTCGGCCCACTCCGCCTGGTCGGCGAAGCTGCGCTCCTCCTCGTCCATGCCGCCGACCGTACCGCCCCGGTCCGACAACCCGCCCGGCTCGGGCCGAGCCGGTTGCCGCGCGCTCACCTCGGCGGCGGCGCCTCGCTGCTCGCCGTGCCTGCACCGCCGGCGGGGCCGGGCGGCACTATCGGTCGATCGGCAGGTCCGGCACGCCGGACCGGTCCGGGCGGGTGACCAGCGGCGCCCGCAGCTGCGGCAGCAGCGGCGGCCCGACCAGTGGTACCAGATTCCACGCCACGGTCGCGCCGGCCGGGCCGACGGTGACCCGGACCCGGCTCGGGCTGGTGACCACGACCAGGTCGGCCACGAAGACCGAACCCTGCCAGGCGCCCGCGGCCGCCACCGGGCGCCCCAGCGGCGCGCTCGACCACCAGTCGCCGTGCCCGACCGGTACCTCGAACGCCTCGGTACCGGCCTCGATCCGCATCGTCCAACCACCTGGCCGCGGCTCGACCCCGATCGACGACCCCGCCGGCAGTACCGGCCCCGTCGGCCCGGGCTCGGCGGACGCCGGCGCGGTGTCGTCGGCGGCGACGGTCGCGGCGGCGCGGCGGTCGGGGCGATGCTCGCCGGGCACCGGCGGCAGCGCGAGCCGCGCCAGCCGGTCGGCCAGCTCGCGCTCCGCCCGAGCCACCGCGGCCGGCCCGAGCCGGTCCGGCGCCGGGCCGTCCGCCGAGCCACCCGCGTTCGCGGCCGGATCGTCCGACGCGCCACCGCCCGCGCCGTCGGGGATCGCGGCCGGATCGTTCGCCGGGCCGGGGCCCGCCCCGCGGGGTGCCGCGGTCGGCGTGCCGTCCAGCGCCGGGAGCAGGCAGTCCCACACGGCGTCGAGGATGACCTGGGTCCGCCAGGTCGCCGCGGTGACCGCGACCACCAGGCCGTACTCCGGTACCACCAGGCAGAGCTGGCCCATCGCACCGTCGCCGCGGTAGCCGTGCCGGGACCGCCAGAACTGGTACCCGTAGCCCACCAGCCAGTCCGCCTCCCGGGTCCCGTCCGCGAACTGGCGGGTCCCGACGTGCCGCCGGGTGGCCAGCGCGACCCACTCGGCCGGTATCAGCTGGCGGCCCTGCCACCGGCCGCCGCGCAGCAGCAACTCGCCGAACGCCGCGACCGCCTCGGTGGTCAGGTACAGGCCGTGGAAGCCGAACGTGGCGCCACCGCGGAGCCGTTCCCACGTCACGTCGGTCACGCCCATCGGGCCGAACACCCGCTCCGCCAGCAGATCCGGCACGGTACGGCCGAGGGCCCGCTCGATCATCCGGGTCAACAGGTACGTGGTGGTGTTGTCGTAGGCGTGCCGAGCCCCGGGCGGCTCGTCCGGCGGCAGGCGCAGGAACCCGCGCACCAGGTCGTCGGGTTCCAGCGCCCAGGCCCGTTCCAGCGTGTCCGACCGGTGCCCGGTGGTCATCGACAGCAGGTGGTGCACGGTGAGTTGGGCGGCCCGCGGCGACACCGACTCCGGTACGTGGTCGGGCAGCACGTCGACGATCCGGTCGTCCAGCCGCAGCCGGCCGGACTCGATCGCCAGCCCCACCGCGATCGAGCCGAACGACTTGGTCAGCGAGTAGAGCAGGTGCGGCCGCTCCGGCGAGTACGGCGTCCACCAGCCTTCCGCGACGACGTGCCCGTGCCGCACCACCATCAGCGAGTGGCACTCCACCCCGGCCGCGGCAACCCGCTCCAACAGCGCCGACACCCCGTCGGCGGCAGTCCCCGCCGCCGCCCGCGGCAACACCCGATCGCTTCTCACACCCGGAATTCTCGTCCGCCCGGCCACCGATTTTCCCGGTGCCGGCTCGCCGGAGCGGGCACCGCGCTTCGGCACCCACCCGGTCAGCGACGGCGCCCGGTCCCCCGGCGACGGAACCCGCCTCGGCATCGGCCCCTGCGGCGACGGCAGCGGCTATCCGGCGAGGGCGCCCGACCCACCCGCGACCGCACCCGGCGTTCCGGCGACGGTCGCGAGCGCGCGCACCGCGATCCGGTACAGCGAGGCCTGCACGGCGGTGCCGACCGCGGCGCCGGACATCAGCCCCCACGCCGCCCCGGGCAACCCGCCGAGCAGCGCGCCGAGCACCAGCCCACCGAGCGTCGCCGACGAGTACACGACGTACTGGGCGAACAGCATCCGGGCCCGGTGCATCCCGCGCATCGCCACGGTGAACGGGATCTGCAGCAGGTACAGGCAGGCCTGCAACGCGATCGGCAGCGCGATCGCCGCGACCGGCAGGTACGCCCCGGACCGGTACAGCGACAGCACCGGATGGGCCAGCGGTACCGCGACGGCGACGATGCCGGCACCGATCGCCGCGTTGACCGCCAGCACGGTACGGGTCTGCCGGCGCAGCCCGGCCGGGTCCCCGGCGCCGGCCAGCGCGGACGCCCGCGGCACCAGCAACCCGTTGAGCGCCATGGTGAAGCTCTGCGCCGGCTGCAGCACCACGATCTGCACCAGTCGCAGCCCGGAGTAGGCGGTGGCGCTGAGGATGCCCTGCACCAGGCTGGCGATCAGCAGCGTGGTCAGCTGCGCGAGCACCCCGGTCCCGGTGAACCAGCCGAGCAGGTGCCGGGTGTCGCGCAACCATCGGGCCGGCCGGCCGGCGAGCGGGTTGATCCGGGTCCGGCCGTAGAACACCAGGGCGCCGGCGGTCGCGCCGATCCCCCAGCAGGCGATCAGCGGGCCGCCACCGACGTGCCCGGTCAGCAGCAGTACCGCGACGCAGGTGCCCTGCACGATCACCCAGCAGCCGTCGATGATCAGCGCCTGGGACTGCCGGCCGCGGCTCTGGTAGGTGTAGCGGGCCAGGTCCTGCAGCAGGATCGACGGCACGAACGGCGCGCACCACACCAGGTCGCCGACGTAGTGCCGTGGACCGAGCAGCCAGCCGGCGAGCAGTACGACGACGCCGAGCAGGCCGAGCAACCCGCTGGTGGCGTGCGCGTTGGCGAACTGGCGGTGCCGGTCGCCGGCGGCGGCGAACCGCGGTACGTGCGCGAGCAGCACGTCGCCGACGAACGCGCGGCCGAGCCCCTGCACGAACATCAGCACGGCCACCGCGTACAGCATCAGGCCGGCCTCGCCGACCGGCAGCACGCTGGTACCGAGCAGGCCGGTGCCGGCGGTGGTCAGCGCGACGAGCGCCTGGTCGGCCAGGCCGGCGACGGTGCGGCCACGCAGCCCGCTCACCGCAGGCTGGCCCGCCCCGCCGCCGCGACACTCGCCGCCAGGAACAGACAGTTGACCACCGCGAACAGCACCATCACCCAGATCATCCCGGCCGGCCAGGCGGCCATCACCAGGCCGATCAGGAACAGCATCGCGCCGTAGTCGCGGATCAGCTTGACGATCCGCACCGGCAGCGAGGACGAGCTGACCAGGCTCTCGTTGGTGCCTTCCTTGGCCATCACCGAGGTGACCAGGTTGATCATCCAGGACGACGCGAAGACCGCGACCAGCCAGACCGGCGTGCTCGGCCGTTGCGCGACCGCCACCGATCCGACCGCGGCGACCAGCGAGATCTGCACCGCGACGTCGACCAGCACGTCGACTCGGGCGCCGGCCGCGCTGCCGGTCCCGGCCACCCGGGCGAGCTGCCCGTCGGCGCAGTCCAGCGCGTACGCCACGTGCCAGATCAGGAACGCCAGCACGCCGACGAGCCAGGCCGGCAGGTGGCCGGCGGCGACCGGGCCGGCGGTGAGCACGACGGCGACCGAGGTGGCCACCCCGATGACCAGGTTGGCCGCGGTCAGCGCGGTCGGCGGCAGCCCGAGCCGGTACGCGGCCAGCGCGAACACGGCGCCGAGCCGCTGGTCGAACGTCTCGGTGAACAGCCCGCCGCCGCGGTTGACGGCGAGGAAGTCGGCCGCGGTGGGCCGGGGCTTCGCCGCGGGCCCGGTCTCCGGCTCGGGCACGAGCCGGGTCTCAGTCCCGGACACCGGGCTCGGTCGAATCGAGCTCGTTGGCCTTGGTCAGGTCGGGCTCGAAGTCGACCTCGACGCACCCGTACGCGGAGATGTCGATCGCCGACACCTTCATCCCGGCGGTGCGGATGGCACCCTCGATGCCGCCCTCGAAGTACTCCTGGTCGTCGACGAGTTCGAGGTGTTCGATCAGCGTCGCCTTGTCGGCCGCGGAGACGTGGTTGATGCCGACCGCCTCGCCGAGGCCGCCGACCACCTTCTTGGACAGCTCGGCGATGTAGCCGGCCGAGTCCAGCGTGTACTTGACCTCTTCGTCGGCCACGCTCTCGGTGTTGACCGCGACGAAGCTGCGGTCGGCGTCGATCGCCGGGCGCAGCTCGTCGAGCAGGCCGGGCACGAAGACCACGTCGCCGTTCATCCACAGCACCCCGCCGGGCGGGGACAGCCGCAGCGCCTTGAGCAGGCTCTTGGAGGTGTTGGTCTGGTCGTACGACTCGTTGTAGACGAAGCTCGCCCGGTCGCCGGACTCCTCCATGATCAGGTCCTTCTTGAACCCGACCACGACGGTGACGTGCGCGTCGTCACCGAAGGCGGCGCGCAGGTGGTCGAGTTGCTGGCGCTGGATCGTGCGCCCGTCGGCGAGCCTGGTCAGCGGCTTGGGGTGCGGTCGCCCCAGCCGGGTGCCCATTCCCGCGGCGAGGATGACGACATTGAGCGGCACGTCCCGGCTCCCTTCGACTGACCGATCACTCGGGCGAGGATATCCCCGCCGATCCGTGACCATCCGTGCATCTCGGTCCGCACTGCCGGCCTGGGGCCCGGTACCGGGCCCGTCGGCGCGCGGCGGCATCCCGCGACGGTACCGCCCGGCGCTCGGTGGCCTCCGCCGACCGCCGACCCGGGCCCGAACGGGCAGGTCGACCCCGATCGAGTCGAAACCCTTGTGACTTGCGCCACGGGCGGGACAATACCGGTAAGGGGAGCACAGCGCCCGGCATGTCAGCTTTGCTCGGAATCGTCGATGCTGCGGTGAATGGAGTGAGATGCCATGCAGGTACGCGAGGCCATGAACCCGGTCCTGGTGTCCATCGGTCCGGGTCACACCGTCCGGCAGGCCGCCGCGCTGATGTCGCAGCGCGGCGTCGGCGCGGCCGTGGTGATCGATCCCGACGCGTACGGGCCGGGCATCCTGACCGAGCGCGACGTGCTGCGCGCGATCGGCGCCGGGCTCGACCCGGACGTCGAGACCGTCGAGTCGCACCACACCCGGGACCTGGTGTTCGCCGGTCCGGAGTGGACCCTGATCGACGCGGCCCAGGCGATGATCCGGGGCGGGTTCCGGCACCTGATCGTCATCGAGCACGACGACGTCGTCGGCATCCTGTCGGTACGCGACATCATCCGGCACTGGTCCCGGGCCGCCGCGGACCTTCGTACGACAGCCTGAGCCGGCACCCGATCGCCGGGCGGCCCGCGCCGACCACCACGGGATCCCGGACCGCGTCGCCGGCGCCGGGGTCGCGGCGCGGGAGCACGGCCGGGTCAGTCGCCGGCGGCGGCGTGCTGCGGCTCGGCGGGCCGTTCCAGGCAGGCGCGCTCGACCTCGCCGGTGACACCGGCGGTCGAGCTGGGGCGGACCGCGTCGCGCACGGTGCGCAGGGTGTCCTCCAGCGCGGCCAGCCGGTCGGCGTCGAGCAGGCCGGTGAACCAGGTCTCGATCAGCGCGTTGTGTTCCGGCAGGATCCGCTCGACGCGGTCCTGACCGGCCTCGGTGAGCACCGCGAAGAAGCCGCGCCGGTCGCTCGGACAGGTCTCCCGGGCGACCAGGCCGTCGCGTTCGAGCCGGTCGACGACCCGGGTGACACCGCTGGTGGACAGGATCGTCTGGGCGGCCAGGTCGCTCATCCGAAGCCGGTATCGGGGGGAACGGGCCAGGCGGATCAACACGTCGAATTCGGCCAGCGAGAGCTTGTGCGCCGCCAGCAACGGTTGGAACTTCTCGTTCAGCCCGGCGTGCACCTCGTTCAGCAGCCCCATCGCAGTGATCCGCGGGTCCGCGAAGACCTCCTTCGTCATGCCTCCAGGCTAGCAGTAGTTGACGAACGAAATATTTGCTGAGTAGATTGTTGTTGAGGCAAGTACAACTGCCAGCGCCTGGAGAGGACGAGGACATGAGCGAGAGCACCCTGGCCACCCGCGAGTGGGACGGCACCACCATCCCGCAGCCCGGCAACTACACGCTGGACGTCGCGCACACCCGGGTGGGCTTCGTCGTCAAGCACATGATGGTGAGCAAGGTTCGGGGCCAGTTCGGCGAGTTCGACGCCAACATCACGGTCGCCGAGGACCCGGCACGGTCCAGCGTCGCCGCCACCATCAAGATCGCCAGTGTCAGCACCGGCCAGCAGGGTCGCGACGACCACCTGCGCACCGGCGACTTCTTCGAGGCGGAGAAGTACCCCGAGATGACGTTCACCAGCACCGGGATCACCGGGCACCGGGGCGACGTCTTCACCCTGGCGGGCGAGCTCACCATCAAGGACGTGACCCAGCCGGTCGAGCTGAAGGTCGAGCTGGAGGGCGTGGCCCTCAGCCCGTACGGGCATCAGGTGTTCGGCTTCACCGCCACCACCGAGATCGACCGCGAGGCGTTCGGCCTGACGTACAACACGACGCTGGAGACCGGCGGCGTGATGATCGGCAAGCAGGTCAAGATCGAGATCGAGGGCGAAGCGGTCGCCGCTTCCTGACCCCCGGTCCACGCAACGGCGCCGCACGCTCCCCCACCTGCGGCGCCGTTGGCGTGTCCGGACCCGGTGGCTCCGCGGCTCGCGCCCGCGACGGTGCCGCTCTCGGCGGGCGCGGGTTTACCCACCGGGCGCGGCGGGCACGAAACTGTCCGCGTCCCGACAGTACGGCCCGGCCCGGACACCGGATGCGAGACGGGAGGCACGCCCGGTACCAGGGGGAACGGCCGGGCGACGCGGGCGCCGGGGGATGCTGCCGGATCGGTCGAGGCGCTGCCGGCTCGAACGGCTGTAGCGTCCCGGTGACCGTCCGGTTACGGTTGACTCGCACCACATCGGGTGACGCGGGAGGACCGATGGGTAAGCAGTTCGACACGCACACGTTCACCCGCCAGGATCGCCAGCACTACCGGGAAAAGGTGCGCCGCTGTCTGGACGTCTTCGCGTTGATGCTCAACGACTTCGCGTTCGACTCGGACAAGCCGCTGACCGGGCTGGAGGTCGAGATCAGCCTGGTCGACGACGACGCGAACCCGGCCATGGTCAACGCGGACGTGCTGGCCCGGGTGGACGACCCGATGCTGCAGCCGGAGCTGGGTCGGTTCAACATGGAGCTCAACGTGGCGCCCCGGCTGATCGCCGGTGACGGCTTCGACGACTACCGGCGCGACATCAGCGGCCGGCTGGCCCGCGCCGAGCAGTCCGCCAGCGAGATCGGCGCGCACCTGTGCCTCGTCGGTACCCTGCCGACGCTGCGCGAGGAGCAGACCGGCACCGAGGCGCTGTCCCGCGGCGAGCGGTACCACCAGCTCAACCAGCAGATCATCCAGGCGCGCGGGGAAGACCTGAGCATCGACATCCGTGGCCTGGAACGGCTGACCACGATGACCGACTCGATCGTTCCCGAGGCCGCCTGCACCAGCCTGCAGTTCCACCTGCAGGTCGCACCGGACGCGTTCGCCGACACCTGGAACGCCGCGCAGGCGGTCGCCGGCGTGCAGTGCGCGCTCGGCGCCAACTCGCCGTACCTGTTCGGCCGGGAGCTGTGGGCGGAGACCCGGATCGCCCTGTTCGAGCAGGCCACCGACACCCGGCCGGCCGAGCTGAAGGCGCAGGGGGTGCGCCCCCGGGTGTGGTTCGGCGAGCGGTGGATCACCTCGATCTTCGACCTGTTCGAGGAGAACGTGCGCTACTTCCCGCCGCTGCTGCCGATCCTCGACGACGAGGACCCGGAGCACGTGCTGGCCGCCGGTGGCGTGCCCAAGCTCGGTGAGCTGCGGCTGCACAACGGCACCGTCTACCGGTGGAACCGCCCGGTGTACGACATCATGAACGGCCGGCCGCACCTGCGGGTGGAGAACCGCGTCCTGCCGTCCGGGCCGACCGTGGCCGACATGGTGGCGAACGCCGCGTTCTTCTACGGTGTGGTCCGGCAGCTGTGCGAACAGGACCGTCCTATTTGGACGCAGATGACGTTCAGCTCGGCCGAGGAGAACTTCCACACCGCCGCCCGGGACGGCATCGAGTCGCGGCTGCTGTGGCCGGCGCTGGGCGAGGTGTCGGCCACCGAGCTGGTGCTGCGTCACCTGCTTCCGTTGGCGTACCAGGGACTCGACGAGTTCGGCGTCGACCCGGCGGTACGCGACCGGCTGCTCGGCATCATCGAGGGCCGCTGCCGTACCGGCCTCAACGGCGCGCAGTGGCAGGCCGAGACGGTCGCGAAGCTGGAGGACGACCGGCAGCTCGACCGGCAGCAGGCGCTGTCCGCGATGCTGCAGCGCTACTGCGAGCACATGCGCGGCGGCGAACCGGTGCACACCTGGCCGATCGGCTGACCGTACGGATCCCGTTCGCAGCCTGGCGGTACCCGGGCCGTGGGCAGGCAGCCGCGAGCATGCCCCTGCGACCGACTGCTTCTGCATGCATCGCCGTTCGCGGCTCTTGTCGTACCGTGTTTGTAACGTCACGTTCATGCCTTCTGTCATGCATGAAGCGTTGATTGCGGTCTTTCACCAGAATCCGTCCCTGGCGGCCGTGCTGCTCGGCGACGTGCTCGGCGTCAAGGTGCCCGATTGGCACAATGCGCGTCTGGATGCCGGCGAAACCAACGAGTTGCCGCACACGGAATACCGGGCCGACGCGGTCGTGACCCTCTGCGAGGCCGACCGGCCGGTCCTGTCGGTCGTCGTGGAGGTCCAGCTGCGGCGGGACCCGGCCAAACGATGGAGTTGGCCGGTCTATCTGGCCACGCTGCGAGCCAGACTTCAGTGCCCGGTCGCGCTGCTCGTGGTCTGCCCCGACACTCGCGCCGCAGCATGGTGTGGAGAACCCATCGAGTTGGGCCATCCGGGCTGGATGCTGCAACCGTTGGTGGCCGGCCCGAACCAGATCCCCGTTCAGTCGGACACCGCAGAGTTGGCGGTGCTGTCCGGCCTCGCTCATGCGGCCGGTCCGGACTGCCGACAGGCCCTCGACGCGGCGAACGTCGCGCTCGACACGATCGACCCCGACCTGGCCGTCCGTTACATTGAAATCATGCTCGCGGCGCTGCCCGAGGCGGCACGTCGCTACCTGGAGGCAAAGATGTCCACCCACACCTTCGAATTCCAGAGCGACTACGCCCGCCGGCTCCGCGCCGAGGGGCGCACCGAGGGGCGCACCGAGGGGCGCGCCGAGGGGGAGGCCGCCGCATTGCTGATGTTGTTCGATGCCCGTGGGTGGGTCGTCTCCGACGAGATCCGGCGTCGGCTCGACGGCTGCACGGATGTCGACCAACTCGACCGTTGGCTCCGGCGCGCCGCTAACGCCGCCTCGCTGGACGAGGTCTTCGACTGACCGTACGGATTCCGCTCACGGCCTGATGGGGTGCCGGGCTGCGGGCAGGGCAGCAGGCGACGCGCCCCCGGCCGGATTCGGCCGGGGGCGCCTGTCGCGGCTCGCTACAGGTGCTCGGTCTTCACGGCCTCCGCGAACGCCACGAACGACCGCGGGTCGACCACCAGCGCCGGCCCGCTCGGGTCCTTGCTGTCCCGAACGGCAACAACACCAGGCAGGTTCGACGCCACCTCGACGCAGTTCCCCGACGTGCCGCTCCGGCTGCTCTTGCGCCATAGGGCACGGGTGAGGTCCTGACTTGCCACCCGGCCCTCCTTTCTGGAGTTCGTCAGGTCTAATCGACCATTGCCTTAGCGAGCTTACGGAGTCGATCGACGGTGTCGGAAGTCGCTTGTGACGCACGCCCGAGCTGTTCGAACGCCGCCGTATACGCGGCAACGGACTGTGGGTCGTCATGCCACAGCGCGCCAACCAGCGTATCGACGTAGACCACCCTGTCGTACGCAGTGACAGCGGGAAACCCTTCGGGAGGCGGCGGGAAGTCCATCACCACGAAGCTGCCGTCGAGGCCGACCCCGGCGCTGAACGTCTTGATCTGAATGTCGACGTTGGGCCGCTCCGCCGCCTCAGAGGCTGTTGGGTAGCCGGCTGACTGCGGGGCGTGGTGGCGCGATGGCGGCCGGCGCGTCGGCTGGAAAACAAGATCATCCCCGCCAGGATCGCGTTGTGTGTGCAACTGTTCAGCTGGCGGGGATGACCGCCGCTCATGCTATCCGTCCAGCCTGTCCGATGCGGTGTGGGCGCTGATCGAGCCGTTGATGCCGGTGCGAGACCGCAGCAAGGGCGGCGCGGCGCGCACGTACGGTGATCGGCTGGTGCTGGACGCGATCTTGTTCGTGGTGCGCTCAGGCTGCCAGTGGCGGATGATCCCGCACGATCTGCTGCCCTGGGACGCCGCGTACCGCTGGTATCGGGCGTGGATCGCCGACGGCACCTGGGACCGGGTCCATGACGCGCTACGCGATCAGGTCCGCCAGCGTGCCGGGCGTGAATGCAACCCGTCGGCGGCGGTGATCGATGCCCAGTCGATCAAGTCCAGTGAAGGCGGCCAGCACCGCGGCTACGACGCCGGTAAACGCACCACGGGCCGTAAACGCCACATCGTGGTCGACACGTTGGGGCTGCTGCTGGTCGTGGGCGTCACTGCCGCCAGCGTCCAGGACCGGCCCGGCGGCAGGACAGTGCTTTCCGTTCTGGCGCAACGATTCTGCTCGATCGCGTTGGTGTGGGCCGACGGCGGCTACGCCAACTCGATCGACAACAGCCTGATCGGCTGGGCTCGACAGAAACTGGGCCTGGTGCTCCAGATCGTCAAGCGAACCGACGACGTGAAGGGCTTTCAGGTGCTACCGCGTCGCTGGGTCGTCGAGAGAACCTTCGGCTGGCTGGTCCGCCACCGGCGCCTGGCCCGTGACTATGAACGCCTGGCCACCAACTCCGAAGCCATGATCAAGATAGCGATGATCCGGCTGATGGCCACCCGCCTGGCCGGTCAGAGCATCCGATGGTCCAACGCCACCGAACGCGAGGCAGCCTGCCGGGCCACCATCGAAGCTCACCTCACAGCGTGATCACCCGCATACCCAACAGCCTCTCAGCCAGATGCTCCACCTGCTGCCGCATGACGCCTGGTCCGCCGATCTGTTGCAGGACCACGCTCTCGTCCATGACGACCAGGAGGGAGAGGTCGGGCCGATCGAGGTTCTTCTGTCGCTCCATACGTAGTGCCACGAGCCGATCGGTCTCGTCCGGAGGGACCGGAACAGGCGCTACGGCGATCGTCGCGCGTGCATACGCCTCGGTCTGGAGCAGCCCCGGTACGACCTGGCATTCGTAGTTCCTCAGCACCGTGGCGTTGGACTCCAAGCCAACGAAGTCTACGAACCAATCCGGCAAGACGCCGGAGAACGGCTGCCACCACCCACGCTTCTTCGCGCCACGAGCCATCTCGATGAGGGCTGGCCGATGGTCCCCTGGCACGTCATAGATTTCCAGCAGGGCCTTGACGTCATTGATTCCTGGCCGGACTTCCCCACGCTCGATCTTGGAGAGCCACGATCCTTCGTGCTCAGCCTGGTGGCTGGCATCAACGGCCCGCATGCCCTTGTTCTCCCGCAGCTTTCGCAGCGTCAACGCGAGGCGGCGACGGTTGAGCGTCGGGCTCGTCCACGGGTTACCGGATCGGTTGGTGACCATCTCCGCAGCATAGTCACGATCTGGCTTCTTCACGACACTAGAAATCCGCTACTTGCGTATTTCTAGAAGCCAGGTATTGTCCTGACTGTCGGACGTGACGCTTATCGACAGACAAGATGACCGGGCGTGACGTTTGATGGGTGTCCGCAGGCCTCGAACTGGACCTGGCGGTCCTGTGACGCCCGCGATGACGACGGCCGGACCGTGCCTGTGCCCTGTGGTAGCCGGCCGGTGTCGGTCAGAAAGCGGGGCCCGGTCGCCGCCGTACCCGGCGGCTGGCCCCAGAAAGGGTTGGGCGCGGTGCCCTGCCTGCAAGCTCGCACCGCGCCCCGCCCCATCGAGGATTGGAGACCACCGATGGAGCGGTACCACCGTACCGTGCGCGCGCTCGGCCGACTCGCCGCGCGCGTCCGTGCCTGGCGCGACGAGATCGCCGCCCGCCCGATCGACCCGGACGGGTGGTGGCGGTGATGGACGCGGCAACCTACGCCGCGCTGCTCGGCACCGTCCTGGTGCTGGGCGCCGCGACCCTCGCCGGCCTGGCGATCTACCTGCTCGACCGGCTGACCACCCGCCGGCACCGGCCGGCACCGCGGCTGCCCGACCCGTACGCCGAGGCGCGGGCACTCGCCGCCCGCCGCCGCGATCCCGTCGTCGTACGGCCGGCCGGATCGCTGGCGCCGTCATGGCGACGGTGACCGGCTACCGGCCGCGGGTCGGTGACCTGGTCGGCCTGCCCGCCTACCTGTCCGACCGGCCGTACCGGGTGCTCGCCGTGTCCGACAGCCGCATCCCCGGCTGGGTGCACCTCGCCGGCTACCTCATCCACCCCGACCTGACCCAGTGGCACTGCGAGCAGGACGTCCCGACCAACCAGGTGCGTAAGCTGCCCGACCCGGTCTGGCCGGACTGACAGCCGGCATCGAGCCACGGCCACCGCCCCGGCCGGGTCACCTGCTCCGGGGCCGGTCACCGATGAGCCGGCCGGGCGCCGGCACCCCGGCAGGGCACCGGTGCTCCGACCGGGATCACCGGTGCTTCGGGAAGGGCACACAGGCCCCCGGCCGGGTCACAGGTGGCGGACGCAGCGCCACTGGGTGGCGCACTCGCGGTAGCCGAGCCGCGCGTTGATCGCCAGCATCGGCGCGTTCTGCTCGTCGTTGCCGGTGAAGGCCTCGGTCAGGCCGCGCTCGACCGCGCGCCGCAGCGACGCCACCTTCACCAGCGTGCCGAGACCCCGGCCGCGGTACGCCCGGCGGGTGCCGGTCATGCCCGACCAGTACCGCGGCGGGTCCGTCTGGGCCAGCGTGAACGCGGCGACCGTACCGTCCACGACCGCCGCCATGCTCAGCTCCCGGTCGGTGTCCGGCGGCTGCCAGGCGGACGCCAGCCACCCCTCGTACGGGATGTCGTCCACCGGCACGTCGCCGGGCTCGTCCCGGCTGGCGTCCGCGTCGGCCGCCCACAGCGGGTGCGGATCATCCGCGAACGCCGACCACGGCCGCAGCTCCACCCCGGCGGGCGGCGCCACCGCGGGCAACTCGGCGAGCGCCAACCGCTGGTACCGGGCGAGCCGTCGGCGCTGGTAGCCGTGCCGGTCGGCGAACCGTTCGGACGCCGGGTCGGTCGACCCCCAGGCCTGCACGTCCCGGACACCGAGGCCGCGCAGGTAGTCCTCGGCGGCGGCCAGCAGCGCCGTCCCGGCACCACGCCCGCGGTAGCCCGGCAGCACCGAGACGTGCGCGAACCCCTGACCGGGTACCGACGTCTCCCAGTCCAGGCCGCACCGCACCAGGCCGACCGGTACCCCGTCGAGTTCACCGACGAACACCCGGAACCGCTGCGGCGCCGGCGCGTGCGCGAACTGCCACGCCAGCCCGTCCCGGCTGCGTACCAGGTAGGGGTGCACCGTGCGGATGATCTCGTGCAGGCGGTCGAGGTCGGTGTCGGACCCCAGGTCCCGTACGGCCGCTGGCATGCCCGCACGCTACCGTGCGAGGCAGGCGGTACAGGAGGGGCGATGGTGACGACACTGGCGTGGGCGGTGATCGGCGGTGCGGTCATCGGGGTGCTGGCCCGGCTGGTCATCCCCGGCCGGCAGCCGGTGTCCTGGTGGGCCAGCATCGTGGTCGGCGTCGCCGCCGCCTTCGTCGGTACGGGCATCGCCCAGGTCTTCGGGTTCCGCGACACGCCCGGCATCGACTGGAAGAAGCACGTCCTGCAGCTGGGCCTGGCGGTGATCGGCATCCTGCTGCTCACCGGCATCAACCGGCGCCGGCACCCGGCCGGCCGCCGCTGACCGGCCGGCGGGACCACCCGGGCCGATGATCGAGCCACCGGCGACCTGGACCGGCCCGGACCGGCCACCCCGGCGGCCCGGCCCGACGGCCGGGCCCGACGGCTTGGCCCGACGGGTCCCGCGCCGGCCGGGTCGGGCGAGAACGCGTCAGGACTGGCCGACGGTGATCCAGGCCCGTTCGTCCTCGGTGAGCTGCTGGACCGCGGCCGGCAGCCGACCGCTCACCACGTGCCCGAGCGTGACGGTCTCCAGGATCGACCGCTCGCTCGCCCGCAGCGCGATCCACACCTCCTGCAGCGGCCGGGCCGCCCCGCTGTAGTCGACGCTCTCCGGCCGCTCGCCGCGCACCCCGAGCAGCGGGCCGTCGACCGCCCGGATGATGTCGGCCAGCGAGATCTCCTCCGGCGGCCGGGCCAGCCAGTAGCCGCCGACCGGGCCGCGCTGGCTGCGCACCAGACCGGCCCGGCGCAGCTGGTTGAGGATGTGCTCCAGGAACTTGCCGGGTATCTCCTGCGCGCGAGCCAACTGCTCGGAGGTGACCGGCGACTCCGTCGCGGCGGCCAGCTCGGCGGCGGCACGCAGCGCGTAATCGACTCGGGCGGACAACCTCATGAGCCCGATTATCGTCCGCTGCCGGGCGCCGACTGGGGCCGGCCTGGGATCAACCTGTGTACCAGGCCGAAATCGATGGCGGCCGATGCCGACAGATCCCGCCGATCGGACAGCGCGCTCTCGACCTCCGACTGGCTGTGACCGGTACGGTCGGCGAGCCGGACCGCGAAGTCCTCCAGCAGCCGCAGGTGGGCGCCCGCCGCCCGGGTGACGTCCTCGGCGGTGCCGGCCAGCTCGTCCACCCGCGGCTCGGCCAGCACGAACCTGGCATGCGGGTACGCGAGGCGCTCACCCGCCGCGGCATAGACGCCGACGGCCGCGCCGCCGACCGTACCGAGGGCCACCGCCCGGACCGGAGTCTGCATCAGCTCCAGCACGTCGATCAGGCCGAACGCGGCGGACAGCTCGCCGTCCGGGCTGGACACGTGCATGGTGATCGAACCACGCGGCCCGGCCAGCGCGTCCAGGGTCATCAGCGCGGCGCTGACCCGGGAGGTCAGCTCGGCGGTGATCGGACCGGACACCGACACCGTCTGCTGCTCGAACATCCGCTGTTCCAGCCAGGACGCGGGCCCGCCGGCCGCGACGTGTTCCGGCGCGGCGAACCGGGACGGCTCGCCGGGCACCCCGCCCGGTCGCCGGCCCGGCACGTCGCCCGGATCGCCGGGCGGTCGCCAGTCGGGAATCCCGCCGTACCGCGCCATCACGCCGTAGCTCATCGACCTTCCTCCTTCGTCGGAAGCCCGACGAGGCACCACACACAGCACCCATGATTCGCTCGCTGACGCTCACTCATCGGCCTTCCTCCTCCGTCGGAAGCCCGACGAGGCACCACACACAGCACCCATGACTCGCTCGCTGACGCTCACTCATCGGCCTTCCTCCTCCGTCGGAAGCCCGATGAGGCACCACGCGCAGCACCCATGATTCGCTCGCTGATGCTCGCTCATTGGGGCTTCTCTCCGCCGTCGCGTAGCCGCAGGTCGAGCCGCCGGTGCACGGCGCCCGCATAACGCTCCAATGTGGACAGTCGGGCGTCGACGGTGCCGGACTCCAACCGGGCGACGGCCGACTGCGAGGTACCCATCCGGGCGGCGACCTCGGCCTGGGACAGCCCGGCAGACCGCCGCTGCGCCACCAGCTCGGCGAGCAGGCCGCGACGCCGCTCCGCCATCCCCCGGAAACCGGGAAAGACCGGCAGCTCCTCGTCGTCGTCCGGCGCCATATCAAATATGCTATCCCGGTCGGCCGGCCGCGACCACGCGAAAGAGCGACCCGGCCACGGCGGACCACCCCCGGAGTGGCGGGCGGCCGGCGACTTCGGCAGGCTGTCCGCATGGATCTCGTGCCGGACAACGTCGGCCGCGACGGCGCCGACGGCTTCAACTTCCACAACTCGGCGACCGGGCAGCCGGTCCCGATCAACGGAGCCGCGCACCGCGCGGCCGACCAGGCCGCCACCGAGGCCGTCGCGGCCATCGACGACCCGCAGGTGGCCGACCACCCGCTCGTTCAGGGGCTGCTCGCCGAGCTGCCGGACCGCGACGCGCGGCTGCCCGACGGCTGGCTGGATCGCTGGTTGGAAGCGGCCCGCGCGGTGCTGGAGCTGCTCTACACCCGCCGGTGAGAGAACCGGCGTGGCGGGCGGCGCGCCAGCGGCGCCAGGACCATCCACAAAGGACGATTGGACGGAGCAACGGCCCGGGGCAACGCCCCCCAACATCAGCCCCGGGCCATCCGCCAGATCGGCGGCGTGCTCCGCGCCGATGACGTTATCGACCGATGCTGCCAAGAACCTGAACGCCAGCATCGGGTTGCCTCACAGCGAGGGCTGGTACCGGAATCGCCCCGTCACCAAGCGAAACCGTTGTCGCCGCTGGTGATCAGAAGGCGACCGGTCGTGCCCTGACTCGTCAGATCACCAGCCGGCCGACCGCGTTCCGGTACGAGTCCATCGCCATCCGCCACAACGCCCCGCCGGCAGAGATCCGCGCCACACCCAGCTCGGCCAGCTCGGCCGGGGACGGGCCGTCCGGCCGCCAGTGCACGTTGACCGCACCATCGATGCCCGCCACCAGCCGAGACACCGTCTCCGGCGGGCAGAAGATCGGGTACACGCAGTCCGCGCCGGCGGCCAGATACCGCTCGGCGCGGGCGATCGCGGCGTCCACCAGCTCGGCCTCGTCCGCGCCGGTCGAGCGCAGGAACACGTCGATCCGCGCGTTGAGCACCAGCGGAACGCCGGCCGCCACCGCCGCCGCGCGGATGCCCGCCAGCCGGGCCGCCTGAGTGTCCACATCGGACAACACGCCGCCGGTGGAGTCCTCGACGTTCGCACCGACCGCGCCGGCCGCCAGCAGCGCGGCGACCAGGTCCGCGGCGGGCAGCCCGTACCCGTCCTCGGCGTCGACGGTCACCGGCAGGTCCACCGCGCGGGCGATCCGGCCCGCCGCGGCGAACATCAGCTCGGCCGGCGCACCGCCGCCGTCCCGGTAGCCGAGCGACTCGGCGACCGCGATGCTGCTGGTCGCGACCGCCGGGAAGCCCCGCTCGGCGACGATGCGCGCGCTGTACGCATCCCAGGCGTTCGGCAGCACGACCGGGTTGCCCGGCCGATGCAGCGCCCGGAAAGCCGCCGCCGCGGCGGCCAGACCCGGCGCGGTCACGCGCGGGCCCCCGCGGGCACCGGCACGGCACCGCCCCGCCCCCGGGACCGCCGCGCGGTCACGCCGTCGCCCGATCGAGCGGCTTGCGCTGCGACACGTACGACCCGGGCACCGTGCGGCCGGTCACCGCCAGCCGGTTGAACGCGTTGATCACCACCGTCGCCCACACCACCGCCGACACCTCGACCGGCTCCAACACCGCCGCTGCCGCGTCGTACACCTCGTCCGGGACGAACCCGTCGGTGAGCACCGTCACCGACTCGGCCAGCGCCAGCGCGGCCCGCTCCCGCTCGGTGAAGAACGGGGTCTCCCGCCACGCGCTCAACGCGTAGATGCGCTGCTCGGTCTCGCCCAGCGCGCGGGCGTCCTTGGTGTGCATGTCGATGCAGAACGCGCAGTGGTTGATCTGCGAGCACCGGATCTTCAGCAACTCGATCAGGAACGGGTCCAGGCCGGCGGCCTCGCTGCGCCGGTGCAGCTCGCGCAGCGTCTCGTACATCTCCGGGTGGGTCGCAGTCATGCTCGTCCGCGTGGTCATGCCTCGACACTAGGTCGCCGACGACCCCCGGATAGGGTCCAATTCGATGTCCGAACCATGGTCCATTCCCGGCGTCGACCTGCACGTCGACCTCGGTACCGGCGGCCGCCGGGAAGGGCTCACCGACGCCCTGCGCGAGGCGGTACGAGCCGGCCGGCTCGCGCCGGGCACCCGGCTGCCGGCGAGCCGGGTGCTCGCCGCCGACCTCGGACTGTCCCGGGGCACCGTCACCGCCGCGTACAGCCAGCTCGCCGCCGAGGGTTACCTGGTGGCACGGCCCGGCGCCGGCACCGTCGTGGCGCCCCGGGCCGCCGCGGCGCATCGCCGGCCGGCAGCGGCACCGCCGCGCCCGCCGGTCCGGTACGACCTGCGGCCCGGGCTGCCGGACCTGTCGGCGTTCCCGCGGCGCGACTGGCTCGCCTCGGCCCGCGCCGCACTGGCCGCGGCCGACCATGCCGCGCTCGGCTGGGGCGACCCGCGCGGCCACCCCGAGCTGCGCGCCGAGCTGGCCGGCTACCTCGGCCGGGTCCGGGACGTACGCACCGAGCCGGACGCCGTGATGGTCTGCGCCGGGTTCGCGCACGGGCTGGCGCTGGTGTGCGCGGTGCTGCGGGACCGCGGGGTGCGCGCGATCGCGCTGGAGGACCCGTACCTGCCGCCGTACCGGGAGGTCGCCGAGGCCTCCGGGCTGCGTACCGTGCCGGTCCCGGTCGACGCGGACGGAATCCTGGTGGACCGGCTGGCCGGCGCGGACGTCGGCGCCGTCGTGGTGACGCCGGCGCACCAGTTCCCGCTCGGCGTGGCGCTCACGCCCGACCGGCGGCTGCAGCTCGTCGACTGGGCCCGGCAGACCGGCGCGCTGCTGGTCGAGGACGACTACGACGGCGAGTACCGCTACGACCGGGAACCGCTCGGCGCGCTGCAGGGCCTGGCCCCGGAGCACACCGTGTACCTCGGCACCACCAGCAAGACGCTCGCGCCGGGGCTGCGACTCGGCTGGCTCGCCGCACCGCCCGGCCTGGTCGCCCCGCTGGTCCGGCAGCGCCGGTACACCGACCGGCACACCGGGATCCTGGAGCAGCTCACGTTCGCCGAGCTGATCCGGTCCGGCCGGTACGACCGGCACGTGCGGCGCAGCCGGGCCACCTACCGGCGGCGCCGGGACGAACTGGTCGCCGCGCTGCCGGCCGGCCTGCCGGTCACCGGCATCGCGGCCGGCCTGCACCTGCTCGTCGGCCTGCCGCCCGGCGTGAGCGAGGCGGCGCTGGTCGGCGCGGCGCGGCGACGCTCGCTCGGCCTGGCGGGGCTCTCGTCGCACTACGGGCGGTCCGGCCGGCGGCCACCGCAGCTGGTCGTCGGCTACGGCACCCCGCCCGAGCACGCGTTCCGGCCGGCGCTGCGGGCGCTCGTCGAACTGCTCGACCGGTACCCGCGGTGACGGTCAGGAGCCGGACTCCGGCGCGGACCGCAAGGCGACCGTCTCGCTGACCGGCCGCAGCAGCCGGAGCAGGCCGACCCCGCACGCGGTGACCAGCGCGCCCCCCGCCAGGTCGATCACGAAGTGGTTGCCGGTGGCCAGCACCACCAGGCCGGTGCACGCCGGGTAGCAGACCGCCAGGAACCGCACGTACCACCGCCGGACCAGCCAGAACACCATCGCGCCGGACCACAGCGCCCAGCTGAAGTGCAGGCTCGGGAACGCCGCGAACTGGGCGGCGGTGTGCGCCATCGCGCCGCTGGAGAAGTCGGTGACGCCGGGGAACGCCGCCATCGTGTCGACGATCCCGGAGTCCGGCACCAGCCGGGGCGGCGCCACCGGTACCGCGTAGTACAGGACGAAACCGAGCAGCGTCGGCACCGCGAGCAGGAACCGGGCGTACGGGTAGGCGGCGCGGCGGCGCAGGAACAGCCAGAGGATCACCAGCGGCGTGAGGACCTCGTGCAGCAGCACGTAGTAGCAGTTCGCCAGGGTGGCGAGCGCCGGATGACCGACCAGCGCGCCGTTCAGCGGTGCCTCCACGTCGATGCCCAGCCACCGTTCCGCGGCCAGGAACGCGTTCGCATGCCGTACCGCCGGGGCCGGGGAGACGTTGATCTGGTGCTGGATGAACGTGTAGAGGCCGAAGCCGATCCCGATGATCAGCAGTTCCCGCCACCACCGCGCCGACGCCAGCCACCAGCGGGGCCGGGCCACCGGCTCCGTCCCCTCTTTCGCGGCTTCCTCGGTCACGGTCACGACTTCCATCGTCCAACGAAGATCACCGAGCGCCCACGGCATTGCCGAATCTCACCCCCCGGCAGGGCGGCGCCGCGTGCGGCGGACGCGGCCCGGCCTCGTGGCGAGCGCCGGCACATGTGACCGAGTACACACACCTGGATGCCGGCGACGCGGCCCGACCCAGCCGTGTCCCGCGACCCGTTAGGTTCGCAGGCGTGTCGAACTATCC
The DNA here is from genome assembly GCF_016865425.1 of Actinocatenispora thailandica. NCBI lineage: Bacteria > Bacillati > Actinomycetota > Actinomycetes > Micromonosporales > Micromonosporaceae > Actinocatenispora > Actinocatenispora thailandica. The sequence continues at coordinate 6,857,920 of NZ_AP023355.1, forward strand.
GAAGATCGAGCTGCACGTCCATCTGGAAGGCGCGATCCGGGCGCACACGCTGCTCGACATCGCGCGCCGCAACGGCGAGACGCTGCCCGCGGACACCGTCGAGGGCCTGGCCGAGCTGTACGAGTTCACCGACTTCGCGCACTTCATCCGGGTCTGGCAGCTGACCACGAACTGCCTGCGCACCGCGCCGGACTTCGAGCAGATCGTGGTCGACTACGCCGCCGAGGCGGCCGGGTACGGCGCGGTCTACGTGGAGGGGATCTTCTCCCCGCCGGAGCGGGTCCAGCAGGGTGTCGACTGGGCCACCATGTTCGAGGGGTACTGCGACGGCATCGCCGCGGCCCGCGAGAGGCACGGCGTCGAGGTGCGACTCACCCCCGACCTGTACCGCAACGGTTGCCCGGTGGACCTCGCCGAGGAGTGTGCGCGCTGGTCGGTGCGGTACGCCGACCGCGGCATCGTGGGCCTGGGCGTCGGGGGGATGGAGGTCGGCCACTCGGTCCGGCCGTACGTCCGGGCGTTCGACATCGCCCGCGACGGCGGGCTCGCGATCGTGCCGCACGCCGGCGAGACGGTCGGGCCGGAGTCGATCCGGGAGGTGCTCGACCTGCTGCGACCGGACCGCATCCGGCACGGCATCAGCGCCGCGCAGGACCCGGCGCTGCTGGCCGAGCTCGTCGACGCCGGCATCGTGCTGGACGTCTGCCCGACCTCGAACCTGCGTACCCGGGTGGTCACCGACCCGGCCGAACATCCGCTGCCGGCACTGCTCGCGGCCGGCGCGCGCTGCACGGTCAACACCGACGACCCGGCGATGTTCGACACCGACCTGGGCCGGGAGTACGAGCTGGCGGAGAAGCTCGGCGTGACGCCGCGCTCCGCGTTCGACGCGGGTATCGCGGGCGCCGCCTGCGACGAGCCGACCCGGGCTCGGCTGCGCGCCCTGTCCGCCGCCACCTGGCCCACCGCCTGACCCCTACCCCTCCGCTTTGTCGATCATGGCGTCATCTCGGGAGGCAAGCGCTTTCCAACCAGCTGACGCCATGATCGACCGGGCGGCCGGGGCAGTCACCGGACGGTCGGGCGGCGGGGGTCAGGTGGAGTGGAGGGCCGCGCGGTGTTCCTCCCAGCGCTTCATCAGGCCGGCCATCTCGCTGCGCAGGAACTCGAAGAAGTCGGCGGTCTCGGTGGCCCGGCGGCCGGCGCGGCTGTCCGGGCCGACCAGCTGGACACCCTCCCGCATCGCGTCCTCCATCCGCTTCATGGTCGGCTCGCGAGCGGCGATGGCCTGCTGCCACAACGTGTTGGTGACCACGTAGTGGTCGCGACGGCTGCCGGGATCGCGCTCGCGCAGGACCATCCCGACACCGGTCAGGTAGCGGATCGCCCCGGACACCGCGGCGGCGCTGACCTGGAGGGCGGCGGCGATCTCGCCGGCGGTCATCCGGCCGGACTCGTCGACGAACAGCGCCGCGAACACCCGGGACGGCATCCGTTGAATCCCCAGCGACATGAACATCGAGGCGAGCCGCTCCCGGTATCGCTCCACCGCGGTAGCTCGCTGCTCGTCGCTGCCGGCCCTGGTCACGTCGCCCCCTCGCCTGGTCCCGTCCTCGCGTCACCAGCCTATGTGGTTTACAACATTCACAAATTTGTGAATTCAGTGTAGCTTCGAATCCATGGACAACGCCATCTCCGTGGCCGGGCTGGTCAAGCAGTTCGGCCGCACCAGGGCCCTCGACGGGCTCGATCTGCACGTCGCCACCGGCGAGGTGCACGGCTTCCTCGGTCCGAACGGCGCGGGCAAGTCGACCACCATCCGCGTCCTGCTCGGTCTGCTGAGCGCCGACGAGGGCACCGCCACCCTGCTCGGCGGCGACCCCTGGCGCGACGCAACCACCCTGCACCGCCGCCTCGCGTACGTGCCGGGCGACGTCAACCTGTGGCCCACCCTGTCCGGCGGCGAGGTGATCGACCTGCTCGGCCGGCTCCGCGGCGGGCTGGACCCGGTGCGCCGCAAGGACCTCCTCGACCGGTTCGACCTGGACCCGCGCAAGAAGGCCCGGACCTACTCGAAGGGCAACCGGCAGAAGGTCGCCCTGGTCGCCGCGCTCGCCTCCGACTGCGAACTGCTGATCCTGGACGAGCCGACCTCCGGCCTCGACCCGCTGATGGAGCAGGTCTTCGCCGACTGCATCCAGGCCGAACGCAAGAGCGGCCGGACCGTACTGCTGTCCAGCCACATCCTGTCCGAGGTCGAAGCGCTCTGCGACCGGGTGAGCATCATCCGCAGCGGCCGCACCGTGGAGACCGGCACCCTCGCCGAACTGCGCCACCTCACCCGCACCTCGGTCACCGCGGAACTCGCCGGGCCGGTCGACGGCGTCGCCACCATGCCCGGGGTGTACGACCTGATCGCCGAGGGCAACCGGCTGACCTGCGAGGTCGACACGGTCAAGCTGGACGAGCTGCTCCGGCACCTCACCTCGGTCGGGGTGCGCAGCCTCACCAGCCAGCCACCGACCCTGGAAGAGCTGTTCCTGCGCCACTACGAGCAGGACGAACCGGCGGTGACGGCATGACCAGCACCCGCCGCGCACCCGCCCGCGGCGGCGGTACCGACACCGCCGACCGCACGCCGGTGCCCGCGCCGGCCACCGAGCCCGGCCGCGGACAACACTCCTTCGTCGGTACCGGCACCCTGTTCCGGCTCGCGCTGCGGCGCGACCGCCTGATGGTGCCGATCTGGCTCGGCGTGCTGTTCCTGTTCACGATCGCGTCCTCGGTGAGCGTCAAGAACCTCTTCGGGTCCGCGGCGTCGCGCGACCAGCTCGCCGGCAGCGCCGGCGCCACCCCGGCGACCGTCGCCATGTACGGGCCGTCCTGGGACGTCGGCACCCTCGGCGGCCTGTCCACCTGGAAGATGAACACGATGGGCGCGGTGCTGCTCGCCCTGCTCAGCATCTTCGTCGTCACCCGGCACACCCGCGGCGACGAGGAACCCGGCCGGCTGGAGCTGATCCGCGCCGGCGTCGCCGGCCGGTACGCGGGGCTCACCGCCGGCGTGCTCGTCGCGCTGCTCACCAACCTGGTGTCGGTCCCGCTGGTCGCGCTCGGGCTGATGGCCGGCAGCATCGGTACCGGCCCCTCGTTCGGCTACGCGCTGGCCCTCGCGCTGGTGGGGTTCGTGTTCACCGGCGTCGCCGCGCTCACCGCGCAACTCACCGAGAGTTCCCGCGCCGCCAACGGGATCGCCGCCGCCGTGCTGGCGGTCGCGTTCCTGCTCCGCGCGCTCGGCGACACCACCAGCCAGATCTCCTGGCTGGACTGGCTGTCCCCGCTGGGCTGGCTGGTCCGGTTCCGCGCGTTCGCACCCGAACCGCACTGGTGGGTGCTGGCACCGCCGGTGGTCGCGATGCTCGCCCTGCTGGCCATCGGGTACCTGCTGGCCGGCCGCCGCGACCTCGGCGCCGGGCTGCTGCCGGCGCGGCTGGGCCGGCCGGCGGCGAGCCGGGCGCTGTCCGGGCCGTTCGGGCTCGCCTGGCGACTGCACCGCGGTACGTTGCTCGGCTGGTCGATCGGCTTCGCCGTGCTCGGCGGCGCGCTCGGCAGCGTGTCCAACGGGCTGGACGACTTCGCCGCCAGCCAGGGCGTCCGGGACATGCTCCGGGCGCTGGGCGGCCAGCAGGCGCTGGTCGACTCGTACCTGTCGTTCACCATGGCGCTCGCCGCACTGGTGGTGGCGGTGTACCTGATCCAGGCGCTGCTGCGGATGCGCAGCGAGGAGACCGCGTACCGGGCCGAGCCGGTGCTCGCCACCCCGGTCGGCCGGCTCCGCTGGGCCGCCAGCCACCTGACCGTCGCCGTCCTGGGCGCCGCCTGGCTGCTCGCGCTGATGGGCCTGTTCGCCGGCCTCGGCCGGGGCGGCGACGACGTCGGCCACCAGATCGCCCGGCTGCTCGGCGCGGCCCTGGCGCAGCTCCCCGCCGCGCTGGTCCTCGCCGGCATCACGGTCGCGCTGATCGGCCTGCTGCCGCGCTGGTCGGTGGCAGCCTGGGGGGTGCTCGGACTGTTCGTGGCGATCGGGCAGTTCGGCGACCTGCTCAAGCTGAACCAGCGGGTCCGGGACATCTCCCCGTTCACCCACACGCCGGCGCTGCCCGGCGGCACGCTGACCGCGACCCCGCTGATCGTCCTGTCGGTGGTGGCGATCGGGCTGACCGCGCTCGGTCTGCTCGGCCTGCGCCGCCGCGACATCGGCTGACCCCGCGGGTCGGCCGGGCGGGGCCCCGCCCGGCCGGCCCGCGATGCGCCAAGCCCACACCCGACGACGGCGGTGGGCCGGCACCCCGGCCCACCGCCGTCACGGCGCGGTCAGCGCCTCGGTCGGCGCCAGCCGGGACGCCCGCCACGCCGGGTACAGCCCGGCCAGGCCACCGATCACCAGCGTGGCGACCAGCCCACCGACGGTCGCCCACGGCGGTACCACCGACGGCCAGCCCTGGTACGTCGCGTAGCCCGCGGTCACCGCGATGCCGCCGAGCACACCCGCCAGCCCGCCGAGCAACGACAGCAGCAGCGACTCGGCCAGGAACTGCACCCGGATCTGGCCCCGGGTGGCCCCGAGCGAGCGGCGCAGCCCGATCTCCGCCCGCCGTTCGAGCACCGAGATGACCATCGTGTTGGCCACCCCGACGCCGCCGACCAGCAGCGCGACCGCACCCAGGCCGACCAGCAGCCCGGTGAACGCGTCGTCGCTGGCCTGCTTGGCGGCCAGCGCGTCCGACGGCCGCGACACCTGCACCTGCTCCGGGTGCTCCGGATTGGCGGTCGCCGCCAGCACCGACCGCACCGCACCCACCGCATCCGGCCGGGCCCGGGTGTACACCGTGCTCGGGTAGCCGTCGAAGCCCAGCTGCTGCTGCGCCTCCGGCCAGCCGACCAGCGCCGCCGAGTCGAGCTCCGGCGCCAGCGGCACCGGATCGAGCACGCCGACCACGCTGAACCGCCGACCACCGAGGAAGATCAGCACGTTCGGGTCGGCACGCGTGACGCCGAGCTGCGCCGCGGTGGCCGCGCCGAGTACCACCGCCGGGTAGCGGCCGGTCGCCGCGTTGAGCCAGCTGCCGGACGCGACGGTCGCGCCGACGGTCCCGAGCAGGTCGGTACGGGCAGCCAGCACCGCAAGGCCGCCGGTCTCGCCGGCGGGGACCCGGTCCGACCGGTACACGTGCGCGTCGACCTGGCCGGTCGCCGTCGCCGCCTGCACCGGGGCGATCCGCTGGATCATCCCGACCGCGCTGTCCGGCAGGTGGGACTGGTCACCGAACACCGACCGGCCGGGCGACACCGTCAACAGGTTGGTCCCCAACCTGTCGAGCGTGCGGTCGAGATCCGCCGAACTCGACGTCGAGATCCCGACCACCGAGATCATCGCCGCGATGCCGATGGCGATCCCCAGCGCGGAGAGGAACACCCGCAGCGGCCGGGTGCGCAGGCCGGCGCCACCGACCCGGAACAGGTCCCCGGCCCGCAGCCTGGCCGGTACCAGCGCGCGGCGCGGCACCGAACGGTCCGCGGTCACCAGACCACCCCCGTACCGGCGGGCCGCGAGTCCGGCGCCCCGGAGTCCCGGACGATCCGGCCGTCGCGCATCTCGACCTTCCGGCCGAGCCCGGCCGCGATGTCCCGGTGGTGCGTGATGATCACGACGGTGGTACCGGCGGCGTGCAGCTCGTCCAGCAGCTCCAGCACCTCGGCGCCGGACGACGAGTCGAGATTGCCGGTCGGCTCGTCGGCGAGCAGCACCGCCGGGTCGCCGACGACCGCCCGGGCGATGGCCACCCGCTGGCGTTCCCCGCCGGACAGCTGGTTCGGGCGGTGTCCCAGCCGGTGGCCCAGCCCGACCCGGGCCAGCGCCGCCTCGGCCTGCTGTCGCCGCCGCCGGACCGGCACCCCGGCGTACAACAGTCCGTCCGCGACGTTGTCCACCGCGGGCACCCCCGCGGCCAGGTGGAACTGCTGGAAGACGAACCCGATCGTCGCCGCCCGCAGCGCGGACAGCTGCCGGTCGGCCAGCGACGCGACGGGGTGCCCGGCGATCGTGACCGTGCCGGTACTCGGCCGGTCGAGCGTGCCGATCAGGTGCAGCATCGTCGACTTGCCGGAACCGGACGGCCCGACGATGCCGACCTGCTCGCCGTACCCGACGGACAGCGTCACGTCACGCAGCGCGGTCACCCCGCCCGGATACCGCTTGCCGATCCGGTCCAGCTCGATCACCGGGCCGGTCACGAGGCCACCCCGACCCGGGTACCGGCGGCGACACCGGAACCGCTGATCTCCACCCTGCCGGCGGCGAACATCCCGGTGTGCACCGGCACGTACCGCACCGTCGAACCGTGCACCACCTGGACGCCGTAGCCGCCCTCGGCCAGCGCCACCAACGCACCGACCGGCACCACCAGCACGTTGCGGTGCGTCTGGGCGACCACCGTGACGTCGACCGGCGCGCCGTCCAGGGTGCCGAGCTTCTGCTGGTCGCCGATCGAGATGGTCAGCGGCAGCGTCGGGGTGGCGTCCTGCCCGCCGCCGCCCTGCCCGCTGCTGCTGTCGCCGCCGACCACGGTGCCGACCTCGGTGATCCGGCCGGCCACGGTCGACTGGTCCGGCAGCGTCACGGTCGCCCGCGCACCGACCCTGGCCACCTGCTGCTTCGCGGTGTCCAGATCGACCGTCACGACCCGGCTGGTACCGGTGCGGTCGTACAGCGGGCCGGCGGCCGGCGAGCCGGGCGTCGCTCGATGCTGCGCGACCCTGATCGCGTGCGGGGCCAGCGCGACCTGGTCGATGCCGACGACGCCGGTCCGGTCGAGGCCGAGATCGCCCTGCCACCGCTCGACCGCCGCCGCGGTGGCCCAGGTGAAGTCGTCGTCGACGGTGAAACCCCGGTAGCCGAGCCGCTGCAGGTTGCGTTCCAGCTCGCGCACGTCCGCACCGGAGACGCCGGCCTGCAGGGTGCGGTACAGCGGCAGCGTGCCGTACAGCAGCGGGACCGGCCGGTCGTCGACCCGGTACGCGGGTCTGCCCCGGGACACCACGGCGCCCTCCGCCGGCAGCCAGGTCAGCGTGCCGTGGCCGTTCGGCGCGCGCAACGTCGTCGCCGTGCCGTACCCGAGCGTGCCGGCCGCCGTGTCCGTACTCGACAGGTTCGTCCGCTGCACCGCGACCGTCTTCGGCGGGCGCGGGCCGGCCGCCGGGGCCTCCCGCACCTGACCGCCGTAGCCGAGTGCCGCCGCCGCGCCGGCCGCCGCGACCAGCACCGCGCCGGCGCCGATCAGCCATCCGCGCGCGCCCATTCAGTTCGCCTCCGTGGTCTTGCCGGCCTTCGGGCCGTACTTCTTGCACGTGTCCATCGCTGCCTTGAAGGCCAGATCGCCCGGATCGAGGCCACCACCCTTGGTGATCCGGAACCCACCGTCCGGGCCCGGATCGGGGAAGTCGGGCACCCCGTTGGCCCGCATGCAGGCGGCGAGCTTGCGGGCCGCCGCCAGTTGCTGCGGGTTCGCCTTCCGCGGCTGCCCGCCGTTCGGCAGGTACCGCCTGCACGCCTGCAACGCGGCCTTGGCGGCGCCGCTGCCCTTCCTCCCGCCGGCCTTCAGCGTGATCTTCGGGTCGTTCGGATCCGGGTCGTCCATCTGCACCCCGTGCGACCGCATGCAGTTGCCGAACTCGTGCCACTGCGCCGCACGGTCCAGCGACGGTGACGCACTCGGGTGCCCGGTCGAACCGTCCGCCGTCGCCACTCCCGGCCCGGCCGCCCGGCCGCAACCGGCCAGCGCGAGCCCCATCAGCGGTACCGCCACCATCAGCGGAACGCGTCTCATCCCTGCCCTCCTGCCGTTGCCCACCAGCTGCCCGTGCCGTTCCGCGCCCGGTCCGGCATCGGCCCGGACGTCCCTGCCGGCCGGACGCCGGACCGGCCCGGACGTCCCTGCCCGCCGGACGCCGGACCGGCCCGGACGTCCCTGCCTGCCGGACGCCGGACCGGCCCGGACGTCCCTGCCCGCCGGACGTCGAGGCGAGATCCAGTACACGGTGGGGGCGATAAGGGCGGCGTCAGCGGCGGACTTACGGCGGCCTTATCCGGCCACCGGCGAGGATGGCTCCCGAAGGAGGTGCGCCCGTGGTACGGATCCTGGTCGTCGAGGACGAGCCGCTGCTGGCCGACGCGATCGCGGAGGGCCTGCGACAGGAGGCGTTCGCGGTGGACGTCGCGCTCGACGGCGACGCCGCGCTGGAGCGGATCGGGGTCAACGAGTACGACGTGCTGGTCCTCGACCGAGACCTCCCCGCCGTGCCCGGCGACGAGGTGTGCCGCGTCGTCGTCGACTCCGGCGCCTACACCCGGATCCTGATGCTGACCGCCGCGGCCGAGCTGGCCGACCGGGTCGACGGGCTGGGCCTGGGCGCGGACGACTACCTGACCAAACCGTTCGCCTTCGCCGAGTTGGTCGCCCGGGTGCGGGCGCTGGGCCGCCGGGCGGCGGCGCCGCTGCCCCCGGTACTGGACCGCGCCGGGATCACGCTCGATCCGAACCGACGCACGGTGCGCCGGGACGGCCGCACCGTGGACCTCTCCCGGAAGGAGTTCGCCCTGCTCGAACAGCTGCTCCGGGCCGCCGGGGCGGTGGTCAGCGCCGAGCAGTTGCTGGAGAAGGTCTGGGACGAGCACATCGACCCGTTCAGCAACGTCGTCCGGGTGACGGTGATGACCCTGCGCCGTAAGCTCGGCGACCCGCCCGTCGTCCAGACCGTACCGGGAGTGGGGTACCAGATCCCGTGATCCGCAACGTTCGGCGCTGGTCGATCCGCGCCCGCCTCAGCCTCACCTTCGGCGCCCTGTTCGTGCTTGCCGGCCTCGCCATGATGGTCGTGACCTACCTGCTCGTGCAGCAGAGCCTGACCACCGGGCAGACCAACAAGACCATGCTCGTCACCGCCCCGATCCAGAAGTCCGGCGGCGGTACCGAGAAGTTCGTCGTCGACGGCAAACCCATGACGGCGGCACAGCTGAAGCAGGCGCTCGTCGACCAGCAGCGCGCGTACCGGGCGGCGACGCTGGATTCGCTGCTCACCCGCTCCGGGATCGCGCTCGCCATCACCTCGATCGGTGCCGTCGGCCTGGGCTGGCTGGTCGCCGGCCGGGCGTTGCGCCCGGTGCACCGGATCACCGCCACCGCCCGGCGGGTCGCCGACCGCAGCCTGCACGAGCGGATAGCGCTCCGCGGCCCGCGTGACGAGATCCGGGAACTGGCCGACACCTTCGACGACATGCTGGCCCGACTCGACCGGTCCTTCGACAGCCAACGCCGGTTCGTCGCCAACGCCTCGCACGAACTGCGCACCCCGCTGGCCATCAACCGGACCCTGATCGAGGTGGCGATGGCCCGGCCCAACGCCCCGACGGAGCTGACCCGCCTGGGCGAGAACCTGCTCGCCGTCAACACCAGGCACGAACGACTCATCGACGGACTGCTCACGCTGGCCCACTCCGATCACGGACTGACCACCCGGACCGACGTCGATCTCGCCACCCTCGTGCAGCGCGCCGTGCCGGCCACCGGCGACCGGTCCATCGCCGTCGTCACGGAGCTGGCGCCGGCGCCCACCAGCGGCGACCCGCTGCTGCTCGAACGGCTGGTGCGTAACCTCGTCGACAACGCGCTCCGGTACAACACCCCGGCCGGTTCGGTGTGGATCCGGACCGAGGCGACGGCGGACACCGCGACCCTCGTCGTCGAGAACACCGGCCCGGAACTCGCCGACACCGACCTCGGGCTGCTGTTCGAGCCGTTCCGGCGGGCCGAGGGGGACCGCACCCGCTCCGCCACCGGTACCGGGCTGGGGTTGTCGATCGTCCGCGCGGTGACCCAGGCGCACGCCGGTGCCGTCACCGCGACGCCACGCGCCGGCGGCGGTCTCACCGTCACCCTCGACCTCCCGACCCGGCCCGCGCCGGCGACCTGAACCCCCCGCCGCTCCGCGGATGTCCGGACCGTTCGACCGATCGCGGCCGGCGCCGGCCGCCGGACCGTCAGGCGCTGGCCGGCAGGCGCTGGCCGGCAGGCGCTGGCCGTCAGGCGCTGGCCGTCAGGCGGCGGCGAGGGCGGCGTACCGGTCGCCGGCGGCGATCAACTCGTCGTGGGTACCGGACTCGGCCACCCGCCCGCCGTCCAGCACCACGATCCGGTCCGCGTGCCGGATCGTGGAGAGCCGGTGCGCGATCGCGATCGTGGTACGGCCCTCGGCCAGGGTGTCCAGCGCCCGCTGCACGTCCCGCTCGGTACGGGTGTCCAGCGCGCTGGTCGCCTCGTCCAGGATCAGGATCGGCGGGTTGCGCAGCAGCATCCGGGCGATGGCGATGCGCTGCTTCTCGCCGCCGGAGAACCGGTAGCCGCGCTCGCCGACGACCGTCTGGTACCCGTCCGGCAGCGCCGCGATCTGCTCGTGGATCCGGGCCGCCCGGCACGCCGCGACCAGCTCCTCGTCGGTCGCGTCCGCCTTGGCGAACCGCAGGTTCTCCGCCACCGACGCGTGGAACAGGTACGTCTCCTGGGACACCACGCCGACCGCGCCGGTCAGCGACGCGGTGTCCAGCTCCCGTACGTCGACGCCGTCGATGGTCACCGCACCGCCGGTCACGTCGTACAGCCGGGCCACCAGGTAGCCGAGCGTCGTCTTGCCGGAGCCCGTCGCGCCGACCACCGCCAGCGTGGACCCCGCCGGTACGGTCAGGTCGATGCCGGCGAGCGCCGCCGCGCCGCCGTCCGGGTCGTACGAGAACCGCACGTCGTGGAGGGCGACCTCGCCGCGCACGGCCGGCAGCGACCGCGGGCCGGGCGCCAGGTCGACCGGCAGGTCGAGGTACTCGAAGACGCGGCCGAACAGGGCGAGCGAGGTCTGCACCTCGACGCCGACGCCGAGCAGCGAGACCAGCGGCCGGAACAGCCGGGTCTGCAGGGTGGTGAAGGCGACCAGGGTCCCGATGGACACCAGGGTGCCGCCGTGCGCGAGGCTCAGGCCGGCCACCCAGTAGACGACGGCGGGCAGCACCGCGTAGGTGATGGTCACCGCGGACATCCGCCACCGGCCGGCCATCACCGCGTCCACCTGCAACCCGGACAGCCGGTCGGACTCGGCGGCGAAGCGGTCCGTCAGCACCGAGCTGCGGCCGAGCGTCTTGCCGAGCAGGATGCCGGAGACCGACAGCGACTCCTCGACCAGCGCGGACATCGCGGCGAGCTGCTGCTGGTTGCGCCGGCGGATCGCCTTGCGCTCGGCGCCGACCCGGCGGGCCAGAGCGACGAACACCGGCAGCAGCGCGAGCGACAGCACGGCGAGCCGCCAGTCCAGCGCGATCATCGCGACGACCGCGGCGATCACCGTGGTGACGTTGCCGACGGTCGAGGTGATCGTCGAGGTCAGCACGTTCTGCACGCCGCCGATGTCGTTGGCCAGCCGGGACTGCACCTCGCCGGTGCGGGTGCGGGTGAAGAACGCCAGCGACATCCGTTGCAGGTGCCGGTACACGCCGGTACGCAGGTCGTGCATGACGCGCTGGCCGACGGTGTTGGACAGCCAGGACTGCCAGACCTCGGCGGCACTGGTGACCACCGGTACCGCGATCATGCCGAGCACCAGCCAGGTCAGCAGCCACACGTCGCGCTGCGGGATCGCTCGGTCGAGCACCGCCCGGAGCAGGAACGGCGACACCGTCGACAGGGCGGCCGACGCCACGATCAGCGCCAGTACCAGGAAGAGCCGGCGCCGGTACGGCCGGAACAACCGGCCGATGCGCCTCAGCGAGGGACGTTCGTTGCGGGAGTCGTCATCGGTCACAGCAGGAGCACTCCGAGGGGTGAAGAGGACAGGTGATCGGCCCGGGGCGGTCTCGACGTCAGCGTGCCGGCCCCGATCGGGCGTAACCGAGACTAGCTCTTAAGGAGGTAGGCTCGCAATCAGGTTTCGGCCGCTAGACTACCGACACCCGAGCACCAGGAGCCCGACGGTGACCACGCCCGACAGTTCGACCGCGCAGCTCGCCGACCTGTTCTTCCGGCTGGGCAAACGGATCCGGCACCGGTCCGCCGAGCACCTCGCCCCGGTCGGGCTGACCCCGGCACAGGCCCGCGCGCTGCGGGTCATCTCGCACAGCGACCGCCCGCTGCGCATCGTCGCGCTCGCCGCCCGGCTCGACATCGTGCCGCGCTCCGCGACCGCCGTCGTCGACGCGCTGGAGGAGCTGGGCCTCGTCGCCCGCGCCCCCGATCCGGACGACCGGCGCTCGGTGCTCGTCGCCCTCACCCCCGCCGGTACCGAACTGCTCCAGCGGCTGCGGGACACCCGCCGGCAGGCTGCCGAGGACCTGTTCCTCGCCCTCTCCCCGACCGACCGCGCCGAACTGACCCGCCTGCTCCTCACCCTCCACGAAGCCACCGACCCCAGCTAGCGGTGTGCCGCCCGAGCGGTACGACCACACTCTCGGCGGCGAAGGCCACCTCTGCTCCTTGTTTCCACCCCTTGACCATCCCCGCCGGGGACCCGGTCCCGAGATCCCGACGCCGCCTGGCCCGCCTCGGAACTACGGGCGCCGGTGCGGCCTGGTCATCGCCGCCGAGCCGCTTCGACGCTTCGCTCGCGCGCGCTGCCGGCGGCCGGGTGACGGCGCTGCGGCGTGGTAGAGGCCCCTGCTGTTCCCCGGGACGGGGGATTCTCAAGGGGTGTCCCCTTGAGCGTGGAGAGAGCGCGAGAGAGGAGCGGAGCTCTTCTCTCGCACGCACCCAGCGGTGGGCAACGGCGGACCGCGAAGGGCGAAGCGAACCGGGACCAGACGACACACGCTGTGCCCGGGTGACCGCAACCGCGGCGTCAGCTGGGGTGCAGGTAGGTGAGGAGGTCGTCGATGAGGGTGGGTGCGTCGGCGTGGCCCTTGCCGTCGGGGGCGAGGTGGCCGGCGAGCTCGAGGTCGGCGGCGCCGTGCGCGAGCGCGCGGAGCAGCGCGAGCAGCCGCTCCGGGTCGCCGGGCGGGAGCGCGCCGCCGGCCTGCGCCGCCCGTACCGCGGTGAGCAGCTGCGCGGACGCCGCGTGTGCCGCCTCGGCGAGTTCGTCGGAGTGGGTGGTCCACCGCCCGTAGATCAGCTTGAACCGGGCCGGGTACTCCTGCGCCCATTCGGCGTAGCGGCGCAGCGACCGGCGCAGTACCTGCTCGGGCGGTTCGGCGCCGGCGAGGGCGGTGGTGAGCCGGTCCCGGCGGCGGCGCAGTTCGCGGGCGGCGATCGCGGCGAGCAGCGCCTCCTTGTTCGCGAAGTGCTTGTACGGCGCGTTGTGCGAGACGCCGGACCGCCGACCGACTTCGCGCAGCGTCACCGCCTCGACGCCGCCGGCGTCGAGCAGCTGCTCGGCCGCGTCCAGCAGCAGGTCACGCGTCGTTCGGGTCACGAGCGTCACCCTATCCCTGGTTGACGGCGTCAACCTGGCCCCGCTAGGTTGACGATGTCAACCTGAATCGTCGGGTTGGCGATGTCGACCAAGGAGGATTCCCATGCGAGCCGTGGTCACCGGCGCCACCAACGGCATCGGCGAGGCGATCGCCCGGCGCCTGGCCACCGAGGGCGCGGCGGTCACCCTGGTCGGCCGCAGCGACGAGCGACTGCGAGCCGCCCGCGACCGGATCCTCGCCACGACGCCCGACGCGGAGCTGAGCCTGGAACGGGCCGACCTCGCCGATCTCGACCAGGTCCGCGCGCTCGCGGACCGGCTGCTGGCGACACCGCCGGACGCCGTGATCAGCAACGCCGCGCTGGTGACCCCGCTGGACCGCCGTACCGCCGGCGTGCCGCGCGTGCTGACCGTCAACCATCTCGCCCCCTACCTGTTGTTGCGCACGCTGGCCGACGCCGTCGAGCGGGCCAGGTTCGTGGTGGTCGGCGCCGACCCGGTGTCCCTCGCGCGCTCCCCCGTCGACCTGGACGACCTGCTCTTCGAGCACCCGGAGCGGCTCGGCGAGCCGGTCGGGCTGCGCCCGTTCCGGGCGTACGGCCGGACCAAGAACATGAACGCGATGTTCGTGTTCGCGCTGGCCCGGCGGCTGGCCGGGACCGGCGTCACGGTCAATGGCGCGCATCCCGGCATCATCGGTGGTACCGGGCTCGCCGGCGAGGCGCCCGAGGTGAGCGAGATCGTCGCCCGTACCTTCCAGTTCGATCCGGCCTCGTTGCCCGGCGCGGACGTCGGCGCCGACACCCCTGCCTGGCTGGCCACCGCGCCGGAACTGGCCGGCGTGACCGGCCGGTTCTACGTCGACCGCAGGCCGGTGGAGACCGCCGCGCACACCACCGATCCGGCGCGCGGCGACCGGTTGTGGGCCGAGTCGGCGCGACTGGTCGGCCTCCCCGCCTGAGCATCGCGCGGCTCGGGCGGCCGGCACCCCGTTATTGACCTCAAGGTCTAGAACTGCTAGCGTACCGGCATGGCCAGGCCGCGGAAGTTCGACGACGACGAGGTGATCGATCGTGCGATGGACGCGTTCTGGACCAACGGCTACTTCAACACCTCGCCCGCACAGCTCGCGGAAGCGACCGGAATCGGAAAGGGCAGCCTCTACAACGCCTTCAACAGCAAGCGCGAACTGTTCGACCGCGCCCTGAACCGCTACGACGTGCTCGGCGCCGAGTTCGCCGAGAAGTGCCTGTCCGAGCCGGGCAGCACCCGGGAGAACATCGCCGGCTTCCTGAACGCGCTGGTCACCGCCGATCTCGCCGGCCCGGTCCGGCGCGGCTGTCTCGCCGTCAACACGTCGGTCGAGCTGGCCGGGCAGGACCCGGAGATCGAGCGCGCGGTGCGCCGGATGCAGGAACGCACCATCGCCGCGCTCGCCGACCGGATCGCCCGCGGCCGACGGGACGGCGACGTCGACCCCGGCGTGGACCCCCGCGCGTACGCGGAGTTCCTGATGAACACGATCGTCGGCCTGCGGGTCATGGCGAAGACGAACGACGCACCCATGCTCCATCGCATCATCGACTCGGCCCTCGCCGCGCTCTGACCTTCTCGTACCACCCTGGTCGGGGCCGACGTGTACCCAAATTTTTGTCCTGTAGGTCAAGAAAGGAAACTCGGATGGAACTCGCACTCACCGGAAAGACCGCCGTCGTCACCGGCGCCAGCCGCGGCATCGGCCTCGCCGTCGTCGAGGCGCTCGCCGACGAGGGCGTCCAGGTCCTCGGCGCCGCCCGCACCGTCACGCCGGAGCTGGCGAAGCACGCCGCGGTGACCGTCCCCGCCGACCTGTCCACCCGGGAGGGAGCGACCTCGGTGGTGGACACCGCGCTGGCCGAACTCGGCGGGATCGACATCCTGGTCAACAACGTCGGCGGCGGCGACGCCGACAAGATGACCCTCGGCGGCGTCCTCGACATCGGCGACCAGCAGTGGCGGCAGATGTTCGACCTCAACCTGTTCAGCGCCGTGTGGACCACCCGCGCGGCACTGCCCAGCCTGCTCGACCGCCGCGGCGCGGTCGTCACGGTGTCGTCGATCAACTCCCGGCTGCCGGCCGCCGGCCCGGTCGGGTACAGCGAGGCCAAGGCGGCGCTCACCGCGTTCGGCAAGCGGTTGAGCGAGGAGTACGGGCCGCGCGGGCTCCGGGTCAACACCGTCTCGCCGGGCGTGGTGGGCAGCTCGCTGTGGCGTGGCGAGAACGGGTTCGGCGCGAAGGTCGCCGCCGCCAGCGGGGTCGACCACCAGGAGTTCCTGGCGGCGATCCCCCAGCAGTTCGGGATGGCGTCGCCGCGGATCACCGAGCCGGCCGAGGTCGCGGCGCTGGTCACGTTCCTCGCTTCCGAAGCGGCCGGCAACATCCTGGGGTCCGACTTCGTGATCGACGGGGGCACGGTGAAGACCGCTTAGCGGGTTTCACCGTGCCGGGCTGGCGGGCTGACGGGCTGACGGGCTGACGGGCTAGCGGGCTGGCGGGCTGGCGGGCTGGCGGGCTGGCGGGGCAAAGGCCACCTCTGTTCGCTGGCTGCACCCCGCGTGGGGAGATGTGGGGAGGGGCTTCGCCCCTCCCCACGCCCCTCCCTGCCAAGGGGGCAGTCGCCCCCTTGGCGATCCCCCGTCGGGGGCCGGTGATCGGGAAGGACGCCGCCTGGCCGCCTCGACACGTCGGGAACCGGTGCTCGGAGCCCGACGCCGCCTGGCCGCCTCGGAACCGCGGGGACCGGTGACGGAATCGACGCCGCCTGGCCGCCTCGGAACCGCGGGGACCGGTGACGGAATCGACGCCGCCTGGCCGCCTCGGAACCGCGGGGACCGGTGACGGAATCGACGCCGCCTGGCCGCCTCGGCACGTCGGGAACCGGTGACGGAACCAGGGCCGCCCGGCCCGGTTCGGAGCATCGGGGACGGTGGAGGGACCGGCGGTGGCGGCCCGGTTCGCCACCTCGGGGCTCTGCCCAGCGGTTCCGTCCCGGTGTCCCCCGCCCGCGCAGCGGGCCGGGGGATGCCAGGCGTTGGTCGAAGACCACGCCGGGCACGGCAGAAGGCTGCGGAACACGCAACGCGGGGGTCCGGGGGGCTCGGCCCCCGGGCTGGCATAAGGAAGGCGACCCGGCTCGCGCTTTCCGCGAGCACAGGCCGCCAGAGCCTTCCGGTGGGGAAGGAGGGAGTTGAACCCTCACGCCCTTTCGGGCACACGGACCTGAACCGTGCGCGTCTGCCATTCCGCCACTTCCCCAGTGGCCGCACCCGTCATCCAGTGGATTTCTGGGGGCGTTCGCGGGTACATAGGTTACAGTGCCCGCCGGACCAGGAAGCCGATGGCCCCGGGTCCGCTCTCCGAGCCACATGGTGCAAGCTCAGACAGCGGCGAAAGCCTAGCACGAGGAGGAACGCTCCTGCCGACGGGAGTGGTCTCGCCCGATACCATCGGGGTCACGGATGCCGAGGAGGAGCCGGTGAGCGTTCTGCAACGCTTCGAGAAGCGGTTGGAGAACTTGGTGGAGGGCACCTTCGCCAAGGTCTTCAGGGGGGTCGTCCACCCGGTGGAGATCGCCAGTGCCATGCAGCGTGAGGCCGAGGCGCACAAGGCGATTCTCGCCGGTGGGCGCACGTTGGTCCCCAACCGGTACGTGATCGATCTCTCGCCCTACGACCACAGTCGCCTCGCGCCGTACGCGGCGGCGCTGGCGCAGGAGCTGGCCCAGACCCAGGCCGAGTTCATCGGCGAGCAGGGCTGGACGGTGTACGGGGACGTCATCGTCGAGATCGAGCGCGGCGAGGGGCTCGACACCGGCATGTTCCGGGTGACCGCCGAGGTCTACACCGGCGGGCAGCAGCCCGAGCAGCCGCCCCAGCAGCAGGGCTACGACCAGCAGTACCAGCAGGGTCCGCCGCCGCCCGGTCCGGGCCCGGAGGCGTACCAGACGTCCGGCCCGCCGGCCCCGCCGATGGGCCAGGGCACGCCGAACGCCCGGATGGTGTCGAACGACGGCCGGCAGTTCGCGCTGGCGATCGGGTCGACGATCATCGGCCGGGGTGAGCAGGCGCAGCTGCGGCTGGCCGACGTCGGCATCTCGCGCCGGCACGCCCGGCTCGACTTCGACGGCACCCGGGTGGTGTTGACGGACCTCGGTTCGACCAACGGCACGGTGGTGAACGGGCAGCGCATCTCGGCGGTGGCGCTGCGGCCCGGTGACGTGATCCAGTTCGGTACGACGTCGCTGACGTTCCACGTGGACGGCTGATGCCGGAGATCGTCCTGGTCGTTGCCCGGTTCGGGTTCCTGGCGCTGCTGTGGATCTTCGTGTTCGCGGTCGTCGGGGTGGTGCGGCGGGACCTGTGGTCGTCCTCGCGCGGCAACAGGCTGGTGGCGGCGCCCCCGCGCGGGGCGCAGCCGGCGTCGGTGCCACCGCCGTCGCGACCGCGCGCCACGCCGGGGCGGCCCCGGCTGCTGGTGGTCACCGAGGGTCCGCTGGCCGGCACCCAGATCACCCTGGGGGATCATCCGATCACGATGGGCCGGGCGGAGAACTCCACCCTGGTGTTGAGCGACGACTATGCGTCCACCCGGCATGCCCGGCTGGTGGCACGCAACGGGGACTGGTTCGTCGAAGACCTTGGCTCGACCAACGGCACGTATCTGGATCGCGCTAAGGTCTCCGGACCGACCCCTGTCCCCCTCGGTGTACCGATTCGGATCGGTCGCACCGCCCTTGAGCTACGGCCGTGACTATGACCTTCCGGTGTCCCGTTCCATTCCGTCCCCCCGGTGAACGCGTCTCCGGTGCTGCGGTGACCCGTTTCCCGCCGCTCGGCTCGCGCGGAGGTCCCCCGTGACAGTGTTCTCCAGCGCCGTCCTCCGCACCCCGATGCTCGCCCCGGAGGACGCCTCATGACAGTGCGCCCCGGCAGCCTCCCCCGTTGCGCTCCGCCCTCGCCGACGATCGCCGCGATGCTCGCTCCGGAGGACGCCTCATGACGCTCACCCTCCGCTTCGCCGCGCATTCGGATCGCGGCCTGATCCGGGACGGCAACCAGGACTCGGTGTTCGCCGGGCCGCGGCTGCTGGCGGTCGCCGACGGCATGGGTGGCATGGCCGCCGGTGACGTCGCGAGCAACATCGTGATCGGCACGCTGGCACCGCTGGACGACGACGTGCCCGGGTCGGACCTGGTCGACGTGCTGCGCAACGCCGTGTCCGAGGCGAACCAGCGGCTGCGCGCCACGGTGGCGGCCAACCCGCAGATGGAGGGCATGGGTACGACGCTGACCGCGTTGCTGTTCTCCGGCACCCGGTTCGGCTTGATACACGTCGGCGACTCCCGGTGCTACCTGCTGCGCGACGGGCAGTACGCGCAGATCACCAAGGACGATTCGTACGTGCAGATGCTGGTCGACGAGGGCCGCATCACGCCGGAGGAGGCGACGAACCACCCGCAGCGGTCGCTGATCACCCGCGCGCTGCAGGGCGAGGACGTCGAGCCCGAGTTCTCGGTACGCGAGGCGCGCGCCGGCGACCGCTACCTGGTCTGCAGCGACGGCCTGCACGGCTTCGTCAGCGACGAGACGATCGGCGAGACGATCCGCTCGATCCCGGACACCCAGGAGTGCGTGGACCGGCTGATCCAGCTGGCGCTGCGGGCCGGCGGCCCGGACAACGTCACGGTGATCATCGCCGACGTGGTGGAGGGCGTGTTCCCGGAGCAGTCCCCGATCGTCGGCGGTGCCGCCGCGCAGGACCGCGGCAACGTCACGGTGGCGGACCCGAACAGCCCGGCGGCGCGGGCCGCGCTGGCCCAGCAGCCGCAGCGGCCGGCGACCCCGCCGGAGCAGGCGGAGCCCGACGATGCCGATGCGCGGACCCGGCACCCGGTGCGCAACAGCCTGATCGTGCTCGCGGTGCTGGTGGTGCTCGCCGGCGGCGGCTTCGGCGTGTGGCGCTACACCCAGGCGCAGTACTACGTGGGCGCCACCGACGACGGTTACGTGGCGGTGTTCCGCGGCGTACCCGGCAAGGTCGTCGGCCTGCAGCTGTCCACTGTCGACGTCCGGAGCGACACCAAGACCAGCGAGTTGACCCAGCTGGTGCGCAACCGGGTGGCGCAGGGCATCGACAGCCCGAACCGCACCGCCGCCCTGAACACGCTGCGCGAGCTGACCGACGACAGTACCGGCAACCCGAACATGCTGCCGGTCTGCGCGACCCCGACGCCGACCCCGACGCCCAGCTCGACGCCGAGCGGCAGCCACTCGCCGAAGCCGACCGGTGCGGCCGGGTCGAAGTCCAGGTCGGCGAAGCCGTCGCACTCGGCGACCAGCTCGCCGTCGTCCTCCCCGTCCCCGGTGCCGTCCGGCGCCTGCCGACCGGCCCGGTAGATCCGTGACCTCACCCAACCTCGCCTTCCCGGCCGCGGCACCCACCGGTGCCGCGGCCGGCGGACGCGTGCGCACCGGCCGGAACACCGAACTGTTGCTGTTGCTGTTCGGCTTCGTGATCACGGTGGTGCTGTCCGCGGCGAGCCAGGGTGCGCTGATCAACACGATCCGGCTGGACAGCCTGGTGCTGCCGCTGCTGGTGCTGATGCTGGGGTTGCTGGCGCACGTGCTGATCCGGATCTTCGCGCCGTACGCGGACCCGGTGCTGCTGCCGCTGGCGACGCTGATCAACGGCATCGGGGTGGTGGTGATCCACCGGGTCGACGTGCCGAGCGAGACCGACGACTCGTTCAGCAAGTTCGCCAGCATCGGCCCGTTCGACGGTCTCGGCATCCAGCAGGTGCTGTGGTCCGCCGTGGCGGTGGTGTGCTTCTGCATCGTGCTGGCCGTGGTGCGCGACCACCGCTCGCTGTCCCGGTACGCGTACACGCTGGGGTTGGTCGGCATCGTGCTGGTGGCCATCCCGGCGCTGCTGCCCGGCCGGTTCAGCGAGGTCAACAGCGCCAAGGTGTGGATCACCATTCCCGGGGTGGCGAGCGTGCAGCCCGGCGAGTTCGCGAAGCTGGCGCTGTTCGTGTTCTTCGCCTACTACCTGGTGCGCAAGCGCGAGGTGCTGTCGCTGGCCAGCAAGCGGGTGCTCGGGATCGAGTTCCCGCGACCCCGGGACCTGGGCCCGGTGCTGGTGGTGTGGGTGCTCAGCGTGCTGATCCTGGTGGTGGAGAAGGACCTCGGGTCGTCGCTGCTCTATCTCGGCACGTTCGTGGTGATGCTCTACATCGCCACCGAGCGGCGCAGCTGGCTGGTCATCGGTGCGATCCTGTTCGGGTTCGGCGCGGTGGCGGCCTACTCGCTCGGCACCTGGCTCGGCCCGTTCCGCAACTTCCACGACCGGGTCAACTACTGGCTCGACCCGATGTCCGACCCGCTGGGCAACACCTACCAGCTGTCCCACTCGCTGATCAGCCTCGGCGTCGGCGGCCTGCTCGGCACCGGACCGGGCGCCGGTGATCCGACCTCGGTGCCGCTGCCGCGCAGCGACTTCATCGTCGCCACCATCGGCGAGGAGCTCGGCATGTTCGGGCTGACCGCGCTGCTGCTCATCTACCTGCTGATCGTGTTGCGCGGGGTGAAGGCCGGCACGATGGCCCGCGACCCGTTCGGCAAGTTGCTCGCCGGCGGCCTGGCGTTCTCCGTGGCGTTGCAGGTGTTCGTCATCGTGGGTGGCGTGACCGATCTGATTCCGGCGACCGGTCTGACCACACCGTTCCTGTCCTACGGCGGTTCGTCCCTGGTGGCGAACTGGATCCTGATCGCGATGCTGATCCGGATCTCGAACGACTCACGTGCGCCCGGGCAGGTGACCGGTGGCGGCCGCGGCAACCCACCGCCGCAGCTGCAGAGCGTCGCGACGGAGGTGATCAGGCTGTGAACCGTACCCTGCGACGCTCCGCGCTGGTGGTGTTCGTGCTGTTCCTGGCGCTGCTCGGGAACCTGACCCGGGTGCAGTTCTTCCAGGCCCGCAGCCTGGCGGAGAACCCGGCGAACCCGCGCATCCTGAAGGACGCGTACGACACGCCCCGTGGCGCGATCATGGTCGGCCGGGACCCGGTGGCGTACAGCAAGGACACCGGCGGCGTGCTGCGCTACCAGCGGTACTACCCGAAGGGTGCGGAGTACGCGCCGATCACCGGGTACACGTCGCTGGTCTACGGCAGTACCGGCATCGAGCGGTACGAGAACTCGATGCTCAACGGCACCGACGACACGCTGCTGACGCAGAAGCTGTCCGACACCGTCACCGGCAAGAAGTCGGCCGGGGCGAACGTGCTGCTCACGATCAACGCGAAGGCCCAGGACGCGGCCTGGAACGCGTTGAAGGGCCGCAAGGGTGCCGCGGTCGCGATGGACCCGAAGACCGGGAAGATCCTCGCGCTGGTCACCTCGCCCAGCTACGACCCGAACCCGCTGGCCAGCCACGACCAGGACACGATCAAGAAGGCCTGGAACTCGTACGACCCGAACAGCGGCTCCGGTCCGATGGCGAACCGGGCGCTGGGCGGCGGCGGCCCGTGGCCGCCCGGGTCGACGATGAAGGTGATCGTCTCCGCCGCCGCGCTGGAAAACGGCTACAATCCGGACACCAACATCCCGGCCGGGCCGAAGTACCAGCCGTCCGACGGGGGTAACGAGATCCACAACGACGTGCCGCAGATCTGCCCGCAGGCGCAGGTGACGATGCTGGTCGCGCTGCGTGATTCGTGCAACACCGGGTTCGCCCGGCTCGGGGTGCATCTCGGCGCCGACACGGTGATCAACAAGGCGGAGCAGTTCGGGCTGAACAAGTCGATGACGATTCCGATGCTCGGCCAGGATCAGGGGATGCCGGTCGCGAAGAGCGTCACCGGCGACCCGAAGGGCGACTCGCAGATCGCGCAGTCCTCGATCGGGCAGTTCAACGTGGCGGAGACGCCGCTGCAGGAGGCGATGATCGCCGGTGCGGTGGCGAACGACGGTACCGAGATGACGCCGTACCTGGTGCAGGAGATCCAGTCTTCCGACTACTCTGCGTTGCGGACTGCGCAGGAACACAAGTACGGTCAGCCGATCAGCGCCGACACCGCGGGCAAGCTGCGCGAGATGATGAACGCGGTCGTCTCGTCCGGAACGGGGCGAAACGCACAGATCGACGGGATCGAGGTCGGCGGCAAGACGGGTACCGCCGAGCACGGCAACGGGGCGCCGGAGCACGGCTGGTTCATGGGTTACGCGCGCGACAACGGCGACCCGAAGGTGGCCGTGGGCGTGTTTCTTGAGTCGGCCGGCGAGAGCGGCAGCGGGGACGCCACCCAGATCGGCGGCGACATCATGAAGGCGGTGCTGGGCAAGTGACCACGACCGCGCGCGCGAGAACGAAGGGATCGAGCACATGCTGACGCCCGGGGGCACACTGGGCGGTCGCTACCGGCTGACCGAACGGATCGCCAGTGGCGGCATGGGCGACGTGTGGAAGGCGGAGGACACCGTCCTCGGCCGCGAGATCGCGGTGAAGATCCTGCAATCCGCGTTGTTGTCCGAGCCGGGTTTCGTCGAGCGGTTCCGCGCCGAGGCCCGGGTGATGGCCACGATCAACCATCCCGGCGTGGTCAAGGTGTACGACTACGGCGAGACCGACATCGACGGCGGCGGCCAGATCGCCTACCTGGTGATGGAGTACGTCGAGGGCGAGGCGCTGGCCACCACGCTGGCCCGGGTGGGCCGGCTCACCCCGGCCCGCACGATGGACCTGCTGGCGCAGGCCGGCGAGGCGCTGCAGGCGGCACACGAGCACGGCATCGTGCACCGCGACGTGAAGCCGGGCAACCTGCTGGTCCGCCCGGACGGGCGGCTGGTGCTCACCGACTTCGGCATTGCCCGCTCGGCGATGTCCGGCCAGCTCACCACCGCCGGTTCCATCCTCGGCACCGCGTCGTACGTGTCGCCCGAGCAGGCCACCGGCAACGGCAACATCACCGCCGCCTCGGACGTCTACTCGCTCGGCGTGGTCGGCTACCAGTGCCTGTCCGGGCACCGGCCGTTCGAGGGCGAGAACCCGATCCAGGTCGCGATGAAGCACATCCGGGACGTGCCACCGCCACTGCCCGCGGACGTACCGCAGGGCGCCCGCGAGGTGGTCGACCGGGCGATGGCGAAGGACGTCGCGGCCCGCTGGCCGAGCGCGTCGGCGATGGCGGACGCCGCCCGCCGGGTCGCGTCCGGCGCGCCGACCGCGTCGTTCGGCGCCGGCGCGGCGGCGGCCGGCGGCCCGCAGCACACCTCGGTGATGCCGGCCGGCGCACCGACCAGCGGCCCCGGTGGGTACGCACCGACCAGCGGTGCGGGCGGCTACTCGCGCGGCGCCGCGATGGTGCCGTCCGGGCCGCCGGCGAACACCGGCTACGAGCGCAGCGACGAGTACACCGGCGCCGCACCGCGCCGCGGTGGCAACGGCCGGGGCCTGCGGATCGCCGCGATCGTGCTCGCAGTGGTCGTCGTGCTCGGCGGCATCGGCGCCATCGCGTACGCGCTGACCAGCGGAAACGGTGACAACAACCGCGCCGATGGCAACCCGCCGACGTCACCCAGCGCGCAGGCCTCGAAGAGCAGCACGGTCGACTTCGACATGAACACGTGTCCGGGCAGGTCGTGGGACGAGGTCCAGCAGCAGCTGACCAAGAAGGGCCTCAACCCGATCCGCAAGGACAAGGCGAACTTCAAGGTGCCGGCCGGCACGGTGATCAGCTGCGTGCCGGCGCGCAACGACGGCCAGTCGCTGCGGGCCGGCGACAACGTCCTGGTCAACGTCTCCACCGGCGGCTTCGGGAACGGCAACGGGAACGGCAACGGAAACGGCGACGGGAACGGCGACAACGGCGGCAAGGACCAGATGCCGGGCATGCACCCGTCGTCGCCGGCCGGCACCACCGGATCGCCGTCGTCCGCGCCGACCACCCCGGACAGCAATCCGTCGCCCACCAACAGCGACACCGGCGGCGGGTCCGGCAACAACGGCGCGCTGGCCGGCCGCACCGGTGACACCGCAGGAGCGTTCGGCGTCGGGGAGGACTCCCCGTGACCGACGAGGAGCGGGTGCTCGGCAGTCGGTACGAGGTCGGTGAGCTCATCGGCTACGGCGGCATGGCCGAGGTACACAAGGGTCGCGACCTGCGGCTCGGTCGGGACGTGGCGATCAAGATGCTGCGCACCGACCTGGCCCGGGACCCCACCTTCCAGGCCCGGTTCCGGCGCGAGGCGCAGAACGCCGCGTCGCTGAACCACCCCGCCATCGTCGCCGTGTACGACACCGGCGAGGAGAAGGGCGCCGACGGCGAGGCGCTGCCGTACATCGTGATGGAGTTCGTCAGCGGACGGACCCTCAAGGAGGTGCTGACCGCCGAGGGGCCGCTGCCGCCGAAGTCCGCGCTGGAGATCACCGCGGACGCCTGCTCGGCGCTGGAGTTCAGCCACCGGCACGGCATCATCCACCGCGACATCAAGCCCGGCAACATCATGTTGACCGACGCCGGCCAGGTCAAGGTGATGGACTTCGGCATCGCCCGCGCGGTCGCCAGCACCACCACCACGATGACCCAGACCAGCGCCGTCATCGGCACCGCGCAGTACCTCTCGCCGGAGCAGGCGCGCGGCGAGACCGTCGACGCCCGCTCCGACGTGTACGCCACCGGTTGCGTGCTGTTCGAGCTGCTCACCGGCCAGCCGCCGTTCACCGGTGACAGCCCGGTCAGCGTCGCCTACCAGCACGTCCGGGAGGAGCCGAAGCCGCCGAGCCAGCGCAACCCGGACGTGCCGCCGGACGTCGACTCGGTGGTGCTGAAGGCGCTCGCGAAGAACCCGGCCAACCGGTACCAGAGCGCCGCGGAGATGCGCGCCGACATGCTGCGGGCGGCGAACGGGCGCCCGGTGCTGGCGACCCCGCCGCCACCGCAGGAGGGGCGTACCCAGGTGCTCGGGGCGGCGGGCGGTGCCGGCGGCGACACCGGTACCCAGCCGGCGGCCCGGGTGACCGACCCGGCCCGCCGCCGCCGAGCGGTGTGGGTGCTCGTCTCGCTCGCGCTGCTGGTGGTGCTCGGCGTCGCCGCGGTCGGTATCGGGCTCTACCTGTCCTCCGACCACAGCGCGAAGGCGGTGCTGCCGAACGTCAAGGGCAAGCCCACCGCGACCGCGATCAAGACGCTGAACACCGCCGGCTTCCGGCATGTCGAGCAGCGCACCGCGAAGTCGACGAAGGCGCAGCGGGGCAAGGTGATCGAGCAGGTGCCGACGCCCGAGGCGAAGAAGGAGATCCCGACCAGCACCCAGGTCACGCTGACCATCGGCAGCGGACCCAAGACGGTCAAGGTGCCGGACGTGACCGGGTTCACCCGGGAAGCGGCGAAGAGCACGCTCCAGCTGCAACACCTGAAAGCCCGGTTCACCGAAGTGGACAGCGACAGCCCGAAGGGTACGGTGGTCGACACCGATCCGGCGGCCGGCAGCGTGCAGGCGGTCGAGACCACGGTCACCGTGCACCTGTCGAAGGGCAACGAGACCAAGGTGCCGTCCGTTGTCGGGAAGATGCAGTCCGAGGCGGAGCAGCAGCTGGGCAACGCCGGCTTCAAGGTGAAGGTGCTGCCGGACAACGATTCGGACGCCAAGCAGGGCACCGTGACCAGCCAGACCCCGAACGGCGGCGACACCGCGATACGCGACTCGACGGTGACGATCACGGTGGCCACCGGCAAGTCGGCGTCGCCGAGCCCGACCGGTTCGGCATCCGCCAGCCCGAGCGAGACGCCGAGCCCGTCGCCCAGCGACACCCTCTTCCCGACCGGCGATCTTCCCGGTGGCGGCGGGGGCGGCTGACCGACCGCGGTCGGTGCGACTCGTCGCCGGGCGGCCTGCCGCCGGCAGGCCGGCCGGGTCAGCCGGCGGCGACGAGGCGGCGGCGCTCGACCTGCTCGGTGAGGGTGGGGGCGAGCGCCAGCGCCTCCGGGTGACCGCAGCCGGCCAGCCAGTTCGCCAGCATCAGGTGGCCGCCCTGGGTCAGCACCGACTCGGGGTGGAACTGCACGCCCTCGATCGCCAGCTCGCGGTGCCGCATCGCCATCACCACGCCGGACTCGGTGCGCCCGGTGACCAGCAGCTCCGGCGGCAGGGTCGACTCGGTCACCGCGAGCGAGTGGTACCGGGTGGCGGTGAACGGGTCGGGCAGCCCGGCGAGCACCCCGGCGCCGGTGTGGTGCACCTCGCTGGTCTTGCCGTGCAGCAGTTCGGGTGCCCGCGCCACGGTCGCGCCGTACGCCTCGGCGATGGCCTGGTGGCCGAGGCAGACGCCGAAGATCGGCAGACGGCCGGCCGCGGCCGTCACCAGCGGGACGCAGATGCCCGCGCGGTCCGGGGTGCCGGGGCCGGGCGACAGCAGCACGCCGGCGACGTCCAGGGCGAGCGCCTCGTCGACGGTCAGCTCGTCGTTGCGTCGCACCAGGCAGTCCACGCCGAGCTGGCCGAGGTATTGCACGAGGTTGAACACGAACGAGTCGTAGTTGTCCACGACCAGCACCCGGGTACCCATGGCAGGAAGTCTAGGTCGTGTCTCGACCGGCAGGACACGTCGCGGGCCTCGCCCGCTGGCCCAGCCGATCGCCCGACCCGGCGGTCCGGGCCTGGGCGGTCCTCCCGGTCCGGCTCAGTTGCCGGGGAGGTCGGAGCCGCCGCTGCGGTGCGGTG
Organism: Actinocatenispora thailandica; assembly: GCF_016865425.1. Classification (NCBI taxonomy): domain Bacteria; kingdom Bacillati; phylum Actinomycetota; class Actinomycetes; order Micromonosporales; family Micromonosporaceae; genus Actinocatenispora; species Actinocatenispora thailandica. Next base: position 6,885,178 of record NZ_AP023355.1, read on the forward strand.
TCGGGCTCGGGGTACCGCTCCCGTGGCCGGCACCGTTGCCCTGGCCGGGGTCGTTGCCCGGGCCGGTGACCTGCACGTCGTTGAACGGCAGGATCGGGTCGATGGCCGGGAACACCAGGTACCAGAGCAGCGCGGCGGCACCGACCACCAGCACCAGGGTGCCGATCAGCTTCCCGGGCAGGCCGAACGGGAGCTTGCGCCAGATCCACCCGTACACGCCTCAGCCCCCCAGTTCCTTCGGCATGCCGTCCGAGGTGGGCATCTGGCGGACCAGCTTGCCGTGATAGATCAGCCGCTGGTAGTTGTCCCACCACGGGTTGCAGGTGGTGAGCGTGACCAGCGCCTTGGTCGGCTTGGCGCCCACCGGCTCACCCGGCACCGGGTTGACCACGTCGACCTGGTGCGGGTCGACGATCTGCTGCTGGTAGGTCTGGTAGACGAACCAGGTGGTGCGGGTCTGCACGATGATGTCGTCGCCGATGCGCAGCTTGTCGAAGTCGCGCGGGAAGATCGCGTCCTCCCGGTGGCCGGCGACGGCGAAGTTGCCGATCTGGCCGGGCATCGCCGAATCGGGGTAGTGACCGGGCGCGTTGCGGATGTCCTCCGGCGTCACGCCCTGCACCACGATCAGCTTGATGTCGAAGCGCGGGATGTACAGCCGGGCGAGCGCCTGGCCGGGCAGCGGCGGCGCGTCGTCCGCCTTCTTCGGCGGGTTCTGCCAGGCCCGTTGCAACTGCTGCTCGTACTTGTCCTGCTGCTTGTGGATGACGATCTGCTTGCCCCAGATCTCGTACCCGGCGAACAGCATCACGATCAGCCCGCAGGTGATGAGCACCTCGCCGATTCCGCGAACGGCCCGCCGCACCGGCCCGTCCACGTGCGGCGGTACCGCGGCGGCCGGCTCGGGCCGCCCGGCGCCGCGGCCCCGTCCCCGGGCCCGGTGCGACCGGATCTCCCTGGGGACGGCCGGCATGATGACCGTCTCGTCGTCGTCCGGGTGCCAGTCCCGGCCGCCCTCCGGCCCCCAGTAGCTCACGTGCCCTCCGCGGGATGATCGGCTCGCATCCGGTCCTACCGCGGCACCTGGGCATCGGACAGGGACGAGGACCCGTCGTACGCCGGCAGCCGCACGTCGTCGTCCCCCTTGACCTCGTACCCGAGACCCCAGTCCTTGGCCGCTGCGCGGAAGGCACGCACCCCCGGCGCGGCGTCCAGCGCCGCGTTCATCCGACCCCGGTCACCGATCGCGACGATCACGAACGGCGGCGAGAACACCTGGCCGGACAGCAGGAGCGTGTTGCCGACGCAGCGTACCGCGCTGGTCGAAATCACCCGGACGTTCATGATGGACATCGCCTCGGCGCCGCCGGCCCACAGCGCGTTGACCACCGACTGCACGTCCTGCTGGTGTACCACCACGTCGTCGGCGGTCGCCCCGCTGGGCAGCTGCCGGTCCGGCTGGCGCGGTGCGTCGTTGAGGGTGACGGTGAGCGCCGGGCCGTGCACCGCGGTCAGGCCGGCGCCGGCCTTGCTCGCCGCGGCGCGTTTCTGCTGCTCGCGGACCCGCGCGTCGGAACGGCCCTGCTGGCTGGTGTCCCTTTCCACCTCGGCGCGCAGCGCTGCGGCGCGCTTCTCGCTGCGTGCCACGTCCCGCTGGCGTTGCCGGATCGCGTCGCTGAGCTGCACCCGCCGGTCCTCCCGCAGCTGCGTGCCGCGGGCGGTACTGGCGGTGGTGGCGAACAGGAACCCGGCCGCAACGACGACGAGTGGCACGATGGCAGACCAACCGGGCTTACGGCCGGGACGGCGGCGCGGCAGCAGGAATTGGGCGAGCAACCCGGGGTTCCGGTCCGCGGGACTGGAATCCGCCACGCCTCCTCCTTGCGGTCTGCCCAACCTTGATTACGCTAGCGTCCGGACCCCTGTCAGGAGAGACCGTGCCTAAGTCGCGAGTACGTACCAAGAAGGTTTACACGCCGCCCGCGGATATGCGACCACAGGAGCGCACCGCCGCGGCGAAGAAGAAGCCCAGCCCGACCTGGGTGCCGATCACGGCACTGGTGCTCATCGTGGTCGGGATCGGCTGGCTGGTGACCTACTACCTGTCCGGTGGGCTCTTCCCGATCGGCACCTGGGGTTACTGGAACCTCGCGATCGGCTTCGCCGCGCTGGTGGCGAGCCTGGTCGTGCTGTCCCGGTGGCGTTGACCCGCACGGTCCGCGCTCTCCTGGCACTACCCCAGATCCGCACCGATCGCCTCATCAACAGAGTTATCCACACTGTGGATAACTCTGTTGGCACGTGCCGTGATGTGGTGTTCGTCGTCACTCCGTGCCCACCCCTCCCACGTCGTGCCTGCCGTCCCGTTTCCGACACCGGATCGCGTTGTGTCATTGATCACGCGACCCCGGCGGCGCGCCCGACCGGCGCCACGCGTTGACCCGGTCGATGGCCGGCCGACCAGCCGCTTACCGTCTAGGGGGCCGTGCGGGAGCCGCCCGATCGGCTCGACCGCTCGAGGCCCCGACAGTCGCCGAACCGGCGCCGGCCGGCACCGGTACCGCCCGTTGAGGAGAGACGATGACCGCTCCCGAGTCGCAGAAGAAGGAATGCCCCGACCTGACCAACGCGGTGTGGCACGGCTCCGACGAGGAGACGCCGAAGGGCGGCGGCCGCATCGAGGTGGCGTTCGTCGAGGACAAGATCTGCATGCGCAACGGCGAGGACCCGGACAGCCCGGTGCTGGTGTTCACCCAGGCGGAGTGGGACGCGTTCGTCGGCGGCGCCAAGGACGGCGAGTTCGACCTGCCGATGCAGTGACGCCGCCGGGCGGCACGACCGGCGCGACCCGACCGGCGGCTCGACCGGTGCGGTGGAGACCGCCGCTCGCCCGGCAGCTCAGGACGCGAGAAGCTCCAGCACGGTGGCGTTGGCCATGCCGCCGCCCTCGCACATCGTCTGCAGCCCGTACCGGTGGCCGCCGGCCCGCATCGCCCCGAGCAGCGTCGTCATCAGCCGCGCGCCGGAACCACCCAGCGGGTGCCCGAGCGCGATCGCGCCGCCACGCGGGTTGACCCGGTCCGGGTCGGCACCGGTGTCCTTCAACCAGGCCAGCGGCACCGGCGCGAACGCCTCGTTCACCTCGAACACGCCGATGTCGTCGATGCCGAGACCGGCCTTCGCCAGTACCTTCTCGGTGGCCGGCATCGGCGCGGTCAGCATCAGCACCGGATCGGCTGCGGCGAGCGCCGTCGCGTGCACCCGGGCGATCGGTGTCAGCCCCAGCTCGCGGGCCCGCTCGCTCGTGGTCACCAGCATCGCCGCGGAGCCGTCCGAGATCTGCGAGGCCGAGCCGGCGGTGACGACCCCGTCCGGCCGGAACGGGGTGGGCAGCTCGCCGAGCTTGGCCAGCGAGGTGTCCCGCCGGATGCCCTCGTCGGCATCGAACACGCCCCCCTCGATCGGCACCGGCACGATCTCGTCGGCGAACAGGCCGGCATCCTGCGCGGTGGCCGCCTTCTCGTGGCTGGCCAGCGCGTACTCGTCGAGCTGGGTGCGGCCGAACCCGTACCGCCGGGCGATCAGCTCGGCGCCGACGCCCTGGTTGAACGGCAGCGGCCCCGGCACGACACCCTCGACGCCGGCATAGCGGGCGAGCACCTGCGGTCCGAACGGCGTCCCGACGTCGTGGCCGACGGACGACCCCATCGGCACCCGGGTCATCGCCTCGACCCCGCCGGCGACCACCACGTCGCACTGGCCGCTGACCACCGCCGCCGCGGCGAAGTGCAGCGCCTGCTGGCTCGAACCGCACTGCCGGTCGATGCTGGTCCCCGGCACCGACTCGGGCCAACCGGCGGCGAGCACCGCGTTGCGGGCGATGTTCCAGGACTGCTCGCCGACCTGGCTGACGCAGCCCCACACCACGTCGTCCACCACCGCCGGATCGACGCCGGACCGCTCCTGCAGCGCGGTCAACACCCGCGCCGACAGATCGACCGGGTGCACCCCGGCCAGCGTGCCCTTGCGCCGCCCGACCGGCGTGCGTACCGCTTCGACGATGACCGCGTCGCGCATCTGTTACTCCCCGGTAGCCTTTGTCCGAAGCGTACTCCGGTCGCCGCCCGGCGCCGACCCGTGCCGGCAAGGATCCGGGGCGGGCATGGCCGCCCTCCGGCGCCGGCCGCTGGCCCGCGCGGCCCGGTGCCGGTGTGCCGGGCGGGGTGTGGCCGGCGTGCCGGGCGGGGTGTGGCCGGTGTGCCGGGCGGGGTGTGGCCGGCGTGCCGGGCGGCGGGCAGACTGGGCGAATGGACAGCGGAGCGGAGTCGTTCGGGCTGCGGCGCGCGGCGCCCGGCGAGCCGGCCGAGGACGGGACGGCACCGGACGATCCGTTCGCCACCTGGCCGGATCGGGTGTCGCCGGCCGAGCCGGACCAGCCGCCCGCCCCGGCCGGCGACCTCGCCCAGGACGGCGGACCGGACCGGCCGGCCGCCCCCGCCCCGGTACCGGATCGGGTGGAATGGCGAGTTCGACCGGCCGGCACGGTGTTGAAGGGCGTCGGGGCGGTGCTGTTCGCCGGCGCCGGGCTCTGGGCCGGTCAGACCGATCGGGTCGGCCTCGCGATCGGGATCGCCGGCGCCGTGGTGCTCGCCGCGCTGGCGCTGCGCGACCTCGTGCTGCCCGTCTCGCTGGCCGCCGACCCCGGCGGCGTGACCGTCCGCGGTGCCCTCGGCCGGCGCCGGATCGCCTGGTCGGACGTGGAGCGCATCCGGGTCGACCACCGGTCCCGCCGAGGCATCCGGTCCGAGCTGGTCGAGATCGACTGCGACACCGAGCTGCACCTGTTCAGCCGCACCCAGCTCGGCGGCGCCGACTGCGCCGAGGTGGTCCGCCAGCTCGACACGGTCCGCCCGGCCAACGAGCGCTGACCGGACAGCACACCTAGGCGCCCAGGAGTTGGGCCGTTCTGCCCACGGTGAGCAGGATCAGCACCAACAGCACCCCACCGAGGACGGCGATCTGGACCGGCGTCCGGGCCGACCTCGGCGCGTACGCCAGGCCGAGGCCGAGGACGCCGCCGGTGATCAGGCCGCCGATGTGCCCGACGATCGAGATGCCCGGCACCAGGAAGCTGAACACCAGGTTGATCACGATCAGCACGACCACGCTGGAGATCGACAGGTTCAGCTTGCGGTTGATGAAGAACATCGCCGCGAACAGGCCGAACACCGCGGTCGAGGCGCCGCCGGACAGCGTGTGGTCGGTGAACAGGTAGCAGGCGACGTTCCCGCCGATGCCGGCGATGAAGTAGAGGGCGACGAACCGCGCCGGGCCGAGCGCCCGCTCCAGGTAGCGGCCCAGGATCCACAGCACGTACATGTTCATCGCGATGTGCAGGATGCTGAAGTGCACGAACATCGCGGTGACGAGCCGGTAGTACTCGCCGTCCGCGATGGCCGGTGAATAGACGCCGAGCTTGACCTCCAGCCCGGTGGTGGCGCCGGCGAGGAAGCTGCCGCCGCTGCCGATCGCTGCGCCGAGGCCACCGCCGACCAGGATCAGCAGGTACACCAGGACGTTCGCGGCGATCAGGGCGATCGTGGCGTACCCGCGGTCGCCGGCCCGGTGGCTGCCACCGAACGCGCCCTGCGGCTGCCGGACGGTACGTTTGCCCTCGGCGACGCATTCCGGACACTGGAAACCGACCGAGGCGGCGTTCATGCAGTCCGGGCAGATCGGCCGGTTGCAACGGACACATCGGACGTACGTCTCCCGGCCCGGGTGCCGATAGCAGACCGGGACGGTCGGACTGCCGGTGGTCTGCGGTTCGGTCATCGAGCGCCTTTCCCTGCCTGCGGTACCTGCGCCGGGCCCGCGCGGGCCGGTGCCGGGGTATCAAGCATGCCGCACCGGGCGACCGAACCGCTCGGCCGCCCGGTGTGCGGCGGTACGGGTCTGGCCCGCGCCCGTTACTCCTGGGTGATGTCGATGCGCTCGATCACGATGTCCTCGACCGGCTTGTCCTGCGGGCCGGTCTTGGCGTTCGCGATCTGGTCCACGACCTGCTGCGACGCCGGGTCGTCGACGGCGCCGAAGATGGTGTGCTTGTTGTTCAGCCAGGTCGTCGGGGCGACGGTGATGAAGAACTGCGAGCCGTTGGTGTTCGGGCCCGAGTTCGCCATCGCCAGCAGGTACTTCCGGTTGAACTGCAGCTCCGGGTGGAACTCGTCGCCGAACTGGTAGCCGGGCCCGCCGAAGCCCTTGCCGAGCGGGTCGCCGCCCTGGATCATGAACCCGTCGATGACCCGGTGGAAGATCGTCCCGTTGTACAGCGGGCCCTGGCCCGGCTGGTTGGTCGCGGGGTCGGTCCACTCCTGCGAGCCGTCGGCGAGCCCGACGAAGTTCTTGACCGTCTTGGGCGCGTGGTTCGGGAACAGCTCGACCTTGATCGGGCCGGCGGTGGTCTGCAACGTCGCGTACAGCTTCTCAGCCATCTGAATCTCCTTGTGGTGCTGTCCGGGTGGCCCTGTCGCCCCGCGGAGGGCCACGGCGGTGGCCAATCACGCAATCGTCGCATGCTGTCGTTTGGCCGGTACGGGGGTAGGGGAACAGGGAGGATGGGCGGGTAGTACTCACGGGAGGTGGGACAAAGTGTCGCTGGGTCGTGCGGACAAGACACGTGCACAGCAGTTCGGAGACGAAGTGACGGACGGGCTCGGGCACCTGCGCTCGGCGGCTGTGATCGCCGCCGAGCGCGCGGCGGAAGCGGTGGCTCCGCGGGTCGACACGGCACGGGAGGCGCTCAGCCCCCGGGTCGACGCCGCCCGCGAGGTACTGGTGCCGCGGCTGGACGCGGCCCGGGGTGCCATGTCGCCGCGGGTCGAGGCGGCCCGCAGCGCGATGGGCAAGTCCTGGGACACCACAGTTCAGGCGATGGCGCCGGTGGTGACGGCGGCGGCGGAGAGCGCCCGTCGCTCCACCGAGGAGGCCCGCAGGGAGGCAGGTAAGAAGGCCGGCAAGGCCCGCAAGGAGGCCGGCAGGAAGCTCGGCAAGGCACGCAGCGAGGCCAAGCGCCGCGCCTCGGACACCAAGAAGGCGGTACGGGGCGAGCGGCGGCACCGTCGCTGGCCGTGGGTGGTGGGTGCGCTGGCACTCGGCATCGCCGCCGGTACGGTCGCGGCCGTCGTGTCCCGGCGTTCCAGCGCCAACTGGGACGAGTACGAGCCGGAGCACGAGTTCGCGGAGCCGAGCAGCGTGTTCGCCGAGGCGCGGGAACGCGCCACGGAGGCGGCGGACACCGCCAAGGACAAGGCGGCCGACGCCGTCGACAGCGCGAAGAGCAAGGTGTCGAACGCTACCGACACGGCCAAGAACGCTGCCGACACGATGCGCAGCAAGACGGCCGGCGCGACCGACGCCGCGAAGCAGAAGGCGAACAACGCGGCCACCGAGGCACGCAGCAACGGCCACAAGGCCTGACCGCTCCTACGCCGTCCGCACCGCTCCGCTCCCCTGCCGGGAGCGGAGCGGTGTCGCTTCTGGTGCCGGGGCGGCGGTGGCCGGAGCCGGCCGGAGCGGCGGGCATCCGGAACCGGCCGGCGGGATCGCGGCCGGCGGGATCGCGGCCGGCGGGATCGCTCGAAGCCAGCCGGCCGGGTGGCTCAGAGCCAGCCGGAGCGGCGGAAGATGCGGTACAGGCCGACGCAGACGCCGAGCATCAGCGCGACCGCGGCCGGATAGCTGAACATCCAGTGCAGCTCCGGCATGTGGTCGAAGTTCATCCCGTAGATGCCGGCGATCGCGGTGGGCACCGCCAGGATGGCGGCCCAGGCGGCGATCTTGCGCATGTCGTTGTTCATGTCGACCGACAGCTGCGCGAGCCGCGCCTGCAGGATCGAGTTGATCAGATCGTCGAACGTGACCACCTGCTCGACGGTGCGGGACAGGTGGTCGGCCACGTCCCGGATGTAGCGCCGGATCTCGCTCGGCACCCCCGGGATCCGGCCGCTGACCAGCGAGTTCAGCGGCCGGGCCAGCGGCACGACGGACCGCTTGAACTCGACCAGCTCCCGCTTGAGCTGGTAGATGCGCTGGATCCGGTCGTCGCCGGCCCGGCTGAACACGCTCTCCTCGACCTCGTCGATGTCGGTTTCCATCTCGGCCGCGACATCGAGGTAGAGGTCGACGACCCGGTCGACGACGGCGTGGAACACCGCCCACGGGCCCTGCACGAGCAGCTCTTCCTTGGTCTCCAGCTCCTGCCGGACCGGACTGAGCCGGCAGGCGTCGCCGTGCCGCACGGTGATCACGAAGTGCGGGCTGATGAACAGCATCACCGCGCCGGTCTCGACCACCTCGCTGGTCTCGGTCAGCTCGGCGTGCTCGACGTAGCGGGCGGTGCGGACCGCGACGAAGGTGATCTCGCCGTACCGCTCGACCTTGGGGCGCTGGTAGGACTTGACCGCGTCCTCGACGGCCAGCTCGTGCAGGTCGAAGGTCTGCGCGATGTCGGCGAACTCGTCCACGTCCGGCTCGTGCAGGCCGAGCCAGACGAACGCGTCGTCGCGCTCCCGGGCCGCGGCCAGCGCGTCCCGGTAGTCCCACTCACCGGGCTGGCGGACACCCGCGACGTACAGCCCGCAGTCGACGATGGAGCTGCGGGCCGGCCGGGACGGCGGACGGGGTGGGGTGACGCTGGTGCCGGTGCGGGGCAGGACCTTCGACACGGCGCGGACCGGAGCGCTGAACGCCCGACTCAGCCCACGACCGTTTCCTCGGTGCTGATATGCCATCGTCCGCCCCCTTTCCGCCTGCACGGCAGCGGCCGATGTCCGGGCACAGTGCTGCCGCGGGTCCTCCCAGTCTGATCGCCGAAAACGTCCGGCTCACGAACTCACAAGAAATGCCCAGGAGAGCGCGCACGCTCTCGGCGGGTCCGCAGGAAACTGTACTACCAGGGGCAGATCGCCGGCCCGCGCGGCGCCGAGTGGCCAGTCACCCGCCGGTGCTGGGCGGCAGGATACCTCGCGATCGGCGGGTGGGAGGGCCGCGGTGCGGGGCCGGAGCGTCGGCCGGGCGGCGGGACCCCGACATTGAGCGAGGCGCCGGGTGGGCCACCGGCTACGGGGGGTTCAGCCGGTGACTCCACCCGGCGCCTCCGGGGGCGGGGGTAAAGCCTTTATGCGCCACTCCGCAAGATGATGCTCACGGACGGCGGCCGACGCCAATCTAGGACGGCCTCGGCGGCCAGGGAACGCTTTGAAGTTGGCGGGTTTGCGCCATGTCACAAACGCGACGCGTCCGTGAGCGTCACCCTCCCACGATCTGGACGTTTGACAGTGGCTGTACCGACGACAACAGGGCGCACCCCGCAGCCGTCGGCCGACCACGGCCGCACGAGTTCGGGGCACGCCCTCACCGGGTCCTCGGCCGAGCCGGCCGGGAACGTCGTCAGCCCGCGTGCACCGCCTCGGCGAGCCGCCGCACGCCCTCGTCGATCTGGTCCGAGGTGACCGCCGAGTAGGCCAGCCGCAGCGCGTGCTCGCCGCCCTCCAGCAGGAAGTCGCTGCCCTTGACGACGGCGACACCACGCTCGGCGGCGGCCGGGGCCACCTTGCTCACGTCCACGCTGTCCGGGAACTCGACCCAGAGGAAGTAGCCGCCGTCCGGGACCGTGAACCGCGCCTCCGGCAGGTACTTGCGCAGCGCGTCGGCCAGCAGGTTCACCCGCTCGGACAGCGCCGCCCGGACGGTCTTGATGGACGCGTCGATGGCGCCCGAGGTGGCGAACTGGTAGACGATGCCCTGCGCCACCATGCTGGGCGAGATGTAGGTGTTGGTGGCCGCCTTGGCGATCTTCGCGATCGTCGCCGCCGGCCCGACCAGGTAGCCGACCCGCAGCCCCGGGCAGACGGTCTTGGTGAACGAGGACGCGTACACGACGCGGTCGTCGCGATCGAGTTCCCGCATCGTGGGCAGTGGATCACCGGCGAACCGGATGTCCAGATAAGGGTCGTCCTCGAAGATCGTGAAGTCGTACTCGCGGGCCAGCTCCAGCAGCCGCTCCCGGCGCGACACGGACAGCGTGACGCCGGCCGGGTTCTGGAAGTTCGGGATGATGTGCGCGAGGACCGGCCGCAGCCCGCCGGCGAGCAGCCCGGCCAGCTCCTCGACGTCGATGCCGTCGTCGTCGACCGTCACCGGGTGCAGCTTCCCGTGCCGGTTGCGCAGCCCGAGCAGCGTCCGGTCGTAGGTCGGTCGCTCCACCACCACGTCGCTGTCCGGCTTGACCAGCAGGTCGAACAGGAACGCGTCGGCCTGCAGCGAGCCGTTGGTGACCAGCACCTGCTCCGGGGCGACGCCGTGCTTGTCGGCGATCCATTTGCGCAGCGGCAGGTAACCGACGGAGGTCCCGTACGCCGTGAGGCCGCCGGGATCGCTGTCGAAGGCTCGGACCGCTGCCTGCTTCAGGCCCTCGACATCCACGATGTCCAGGGACGGGGCTCCACGTGCGAACGAAATCGTGTCGGCCATGCGGACAAGGTTAGGCGCCCGGTCACCGGCCGCAACGCACGGCCTGGTTGCCGCTCAGCATCCGGATCGCCGCCCATCGGGGCAGGTCGATGCGGCGGTGGTACGCCGCGCGGCGCTGCCCGGGTTCGGCCGGGGCGGCCGGCGGGCCGTAGTCTCGGGTGCCGTGAGCGAGCTGCGCGCGGTGCTGGAGTCGGGGCTGCCGGACGAGTCCGGGCCGGGGGTGTACCCGTCGGCGGTGGCGCTGGTGCTCCGCGATGGCGAGGTGGTCGGCCGGGCCGCCGTCGGCGAGGCGGTGCGGTACGCGGGGCGGGACTTCTCGCTGCTACCGCCGGAGCGTCGGATTCCGGCCCGGTTCGACACGCTGTACGACATCGCCTCGATCACCAAGATGTTCACCGCGGTGGTGGTCCTCGGGCTCGTCGAGGAGGGCCTGCTCGACCTGGACGAGCCGGTCGGCCGGTGGTTCGCCGAGTACCGCACCGGCAGCAAGCGGCGCACCACGCTGCGGATGCTGCTCACCCACGTGGGCGGCTACCGGCCCGGTCGGCCGGTGTGGCGGGAGGCCGACTTCATCGGCGCCCGCCGGCAGCTGCTGCTCGACGCCGAACCGGTCCGCGAGCCGGGCACCGCGTTCGCGTACTCCGACATCGGCTACCAGACCGCCGGGTTCCTGGCCGAGCTGGTCACCGGGCGCCGGCTGGAGGCGCTGGTCGCGGAGCGGATCCTCGGGCCGCTCGGGCTGAGGCAGACCGGGTTCAACCCGTCGGTGGCGCTGCTGCCGCGGATCGCCGCCGCCGAGGAACGCGACGATCTCGCCACCGGAATCATCCACGGCCGGGTGCACGACGAGAACGCGTACGGGCTGGGTGGCGTCGCCGGGCACGCCGGCCTGTTCGCCACCGCCGCCGACCTGGCCCGGTTCGGCGAACTGCTGCGGCAGGACGGCACGCTCGACGGGGTGACGGTGCTCAAGCCGGAGAGCGTGGCGCAGTTGCGCACCGACCAGCTGCCGGCGACCGTGGCGAACCGGTACCGGCAGGGCATCGGCGCCCGGATCGGCGACGACAACTTCATGGCGCCGCTGCCCGGTTCGTTCGGGCACACCGGCTTCACCGGCACCTCGCTGGTCGTCGACCAGGCGCGGCGGCTGACGGTGGTGTTGCTCACCAACCGGGTGCACCCGACGCGGGAGACCGACGTCAACCCGACCCGGCACGCGGTCTCCGCCTGGGCCGCCGCACTCTGACGCCGGCTGCGCCGCCGCGCTCTGACACCGGCTGGGCCGCCGTGCTCTGACACCGGCATCGGGCCGGAGCGACCCGGGCTGTGTGGCTCCCTTTGCTCTGCGCACAAATATGCACCACCGGGCAGGTGGTGGCCGTCGGGTAGGCAGAGCCGCGGTGCGCTCAGGTAGGCAGAGCCGCGGTGCGCTCAGGTAGGCAGAGCCGCGGTGCGCTCAGGTAGGCAGAGCCGCGGTGCGCTCAGGTAGGCAGAGCCGCGGTGCGCTCAGGTAGGCAGAGCCGCGGTGCGCTCAGATAGGCAGAGCCGCGGTGCGCTCAGATAGGCAGAGCCGCGGTGCGCTCAGGTAGGCAGAGCAAAGGACCCTGATGAGGGCTACCCGCCGGGCGACGGGCAGCCGGCCTGTGGCCGGAAACTCGTAGCGGCGGCGGAGCGCACTCTGTTAGTACCTGTAACGTGCTCACCCCTTACCGTCGCATCCTCGCCACCCCGCACCTGCCGCTGTTGCTGGCGGTGTCGCTGCTGGCCCGGCTGTACGCGACGGGGATGGCACTGGCGATCACGTTCCTCGTCGCCGGCTGGACCGGCTCGTACACGCTGGCCGGCGTCGTGACGTCCGCGCTGATCATCGGCAGCGGCATCGGTGGGCCGCTGCGCGGCCGGTCGGTGGACCGCAAACCGGCGCCACGGCTGCTCGTCCTGACCAGCCTCGGGTACGCCGCGGGCATCGGGCTGATGGCGGCGCTGCCGCCGGCGTGGTGGCCGGTGGCGCCGGTACTGGCGTTCCTGGCCGGGTTGTCCCAGCCGCCCGCCGGGCAGGTGGCGCGGTCGGTGTGGTCCCGGCTGCCGGACGCCGCCGCCCGGGAGGCCAGCTACGCGGCCGAGGCGACGCTGCAGGAGCTGCTGTTCGTGGTCGGGCCGATGCTCGCGGCGCTGCTGGTCGCGCTGGTCAGCGCGCGCGCCGCGGTGGCCGCCTGCGCGGTACTGGCGCTGCTCGGCTCGGCCGGCTTCGCGCTGGTGGTGCACCGCTCCGGGCTGCAGACCCGGCCACCGGCGGCCCGGTCGGAGCCGACTCGGCGCGAGTCGCCGTTCGCGGTCCTCCGCTCGCCCGGCCTGGTGTCGGTGCTGGTGGTGATGGCGCTGCTGGTGGGTGCGCTGACGGCCGGCGACATGGTGGTGGTGGCGTGGGCCCGGGATCGCGGCACCCCGTCGCTGGCCGGGGTGCTCGGCGCGGTCTGGGCGGTCGGGTCCGGCGTCGGCGGGCTGTTCCTCGCCGGGCGCGGCGGGCAGCGGCTGCCGCTGCGGGTCGGGCTGGTCACCGCCGGCCTGGTGCTGCTCGCCCTGGTACTTCCCCCGGTGCTGTCGCACCCGTCGCCGGTGCTGGTGGCGGCGGTGCTGCTGATCGGCGGTACCGCCATCGCGCCGGCGATCGCGGCCAGCAACTCACGGCTCGGTGCGCTCGCCCCGGACGACCGGCGCGGCGAGGCGTTCGGCTGGATGACCACCGCGACCACCGCCGGCGGCGCGGTGATGTCACCGGTCATCGGCGCGCTGCTGGATCACCTCGGCCCGGCCGCCGCCGCCGGGTTCGGCGGCCTGGTCGTGCTGCTCGGTACCGTGCTGGCCCGCCGCGTCCCGCACCCTCCACCGCCCACCCTGACCCCCGCCTCCCCGGCGGCCCCCGAACCGGCCCCGGGCCTCCCGGTTGATCATGGCGTTATCCGTAAGGCAAGCGCCTTGGTGTCAAGGGGTGAGTGCAACGGTGGTGTCGCCGTTGTTGCTGGCGAGTAGTTGGGTGAGTCGTTCGGCGGGGGTGTGGAAGTCGAGGGTTTCGCGGGGCCGGTCGTTGAGTTCGGCGGCCACGATGTCCAGGCCGTGTTGGTCGATGGTGGTGAAGTCGTATCGGCCTTTCGGGAAGTACTGGCGCAGCAGCCCGTTGGTGTTTTCGTTGCTGCCGCGTTGCCAGGGGTGGTGCGGGTCGCAGAAGAACACTGGGCAGCCGGTCGCGAGGGTGAACTGGGCGTGTTCGGACAACTCCGAGCCTTGGTCCCAGGTGATCGATTGGGCCAGAGCGGCCGGTAGCCGGGCCATCAGGGTCCGAAGCACGGTGATGACCTCGGGGCTGGAGCGATCGACGGGCAGCGCTCCGAGCATGGTGTAGCGGGTGGTGCGCTCGACCAGGGTCACGATCGCGGAGCGGCCGCCGGCGCCGATGACCAGATCGCCTTCCCAGTGGCCGGGCACGGCCCGGTCACTGGCCTGCGCGGGGCGGGCGCTGATGTGGACCTGTTCGCTGACCCAGGGTTTAGCGCGCAACGCGGCCCGCGCGGCGGTGGCCGCGCGAGACTGGCGTCGTCGTTGCCGCCGGCCCGAGCGCAGCGCGTCGTCGACCAACTCCCGCAGACTGCCGCGGGCCTGGAGGTAGATCGCTTGGTAGATGGTTTCAGCGCACACCCGTAAGTCTGGCCGGTCAGCGAAATCGATGACCAGCCGCCGGCTGATCTGACGCGGTGACCAGCGCCGGGCCAGCCCGTCTACCACCAACTCCCGCAGCACCCGGTTGGCCCACAACAGCCGCGGTTTCGGCCGGCGGCGGGCCTGCCCGGCCCGCCGCTGCGCCCAATCGGCCCGATACCCCCACCGGTAGTTCCCCCGCCGACCTGGCGGCAACCAGCCGCCCCGCGGGTTTTTGGTGCCATGCCGCGCCGAGTGATACCGGCTGATCTCCCGCGAGATCGTCGAGACCGCCACATCCAACATCCCCGCGATCTGACTGATCGAGGCACCAGCACCCCAGTGATACTCAATCAACCGCCGATGCGACAAACCCAACACGCCAGCAGCAGCCACCACACACCCCCAGCACCCCGTTGTTGCACTGAACGCTAGAGACCGCCCGCTTACCGAACCGGATAACGCCATGATCAACCACGCTGGCGGGGGCGGGGGTGGTCGTGGGGTCAGCGGAGGTTGAGGGCGGCGAGCAGGTGCGGGAGGGCGCGGGCGCCGAGCGCCGCGTCGGCCGCCGGATCCCCGCCGTACCGGAAGGTCTCCGACGGCGCCGGTTCCGGCTCGCCGGGCAGGTACGGGCGGTGTCCCGCGGTGTCCGAGTCGAGCACGGTGATCCGGCCGCCGGCCGCCCGGCGCCGCGCCGCGAGCTGGTGGGCGAACTCGGTGGACTGCCACATCTCGTCGTCGGCGCCAGCCAGCAGCACGATCTCGCCGCGGATCCGCTCCACCGGGATGGCGGCGGCCGCCGCCTCGGCCGGGTGGGCGGCGATGCTCCGCTCGTACATCGGGCGGCACGCCACCGGTGACTCCGGGTCCGGCCCGGAGTCGTCGTACGGCACGAACGGCAGCGGCTCGCCGCGCCAGGTCCAGGACGACCGGTACGGCTTCGTCACCCCGTCGCGGCCCGGACCGACGTTCGCCCACACCACCGAGGTCGGCGAGACCCCGACGGCGAGATCGAGCCGGTCGTCCCGGACCGCGGTCAGCAGCGTCGCCTCGGCACCCTTCGACACACCCATCATGCCGAGCCTCGCCGGCTCGTACCGGCACAGCGCGTCGAGGGCGGCGGTGAACGTCTCCAGCGGTACCTCGCAGATGCCGGGCGGCTGGCCGGGACCGCCGAACCAGCGAATCGACGCGGCGACCGCGCCGTGTTCGGCGAACACCCGGGCCCGCTGCGCATCGAGCCGGCCGCTGGAACCGGCCACCACCAGCATCGCTGCCCGCGGCGGCTCGTCCGGCAGCCACAGCACCCCGGAGAGTTCGCCGGGCAGCGCCTGTTCGGTCGGCATCGCATCCCACCTCCCCCTCGATCATCCCAGCGGCCGGGCCGGACGTATCCGGTACCCGTCCGGCACTTCGGGCGTAGGTTCTGGCGTGGCGGCCGGCGCACCCGCCGGCCGCGCCCTGCACAGACGACGATCCCGAGAGGAGGCGGCATGACGACGAGCCGACCGCGGCCGCCGGTGCCGTACGACTTCCTGCCGCCGGTGCCGTCGTTCTCGGTGTCCAGCACGGACATCGCGGACGGCCAGGTGTTGCCGCAGGCGCACGTCGAGGACGCGGCGGGCAGCGTCTCGCCCCAGCTGTCCTGGACCGGCGCCCCGGCGGGTACCCGCAGCTACGCGGTGACCTGCTTCGACCCGGACGCGCCGACCGGCTCCGGATTCTGGCACTGGGTGCTGTTCGACATCCCGGCCGACGTGACCGAGCTACCCACCGGCGCCGGTTCCGGCGACTTCACCGGCCTGCCAGCGGGCGCCAAGCACGGCCGCAACGACTACGGCCAGTCGGCGTTCGGCGGCGCCGCACCGCCGCCGGGACACGGCCCGCACCGGTACATCTTCGCGGTGCACGCGCTCGACGTGCCGACGCTCGGGCCGGACGACGGGGCGCCACCCGCGTACGTGGGGTTCAACATGTTCGGTCACACGCTGGGCCGGGCGCTGCTGACCGCCAGCTACGAGAACCGGGGCTGATGGGCACGACCCGGGGGTTTCCCCGGATGCGGCCGGCGGGCGTCGCCGGGACGATGGCGGCGTGACCGCTTCGACCGCGACGACGCCGAACCGGGTCCGTGGCCGCGCCGGCACCCTGCTGGTGGCGGCGCTGGCCGGCCTGCTGCTCGGCGCCGTCGACCTGGCCGGACAGCTGCTGCTGCCGTACCCGTGGGCGAACCTGGCGAACTCGCCGGCGGTGTGGGCCGCCGCCGCGTTCGCCCTGGGCGCCTGGGTGCGGGGCGGCCCGACCCGGGCGGTACCGGCCGGCATCGTGCTGCTGCTGGTCGCGGTCGAGGGGTACTACGTCGCGGCGACCCTGGTGCTCGGCGACGACCTGGCCAACCTGTGGTCGCCGGCCACCGTGGTCTGGTTGGCCGCGGCCGTGCTGGCCGGTCTGGTGTTCGGGCCGGCCGGCGCCGCGTGGCGGGCGGACCGGTGGTGGCCGGCGACGGTCGCGGTGGCGCTGCTGGGCGCCGTGTTCGTCGCCGAGGCCGGCCGCGAGTTCCGCGCCGGGCACGTGCCGACCGGCACGATGCTGACCGTGCTCGGCCTGGCACTGGTGCTGCTGCTGGGCCGATCGGCACGACAACGCCTGGTGGCGCTGGCCGTGCTGGTTCCGATCGCCGCGCTCGGCGCGGCGGCCTACCTCGCCGCCGACCTGGCCACCGGCTGACCGGCCCGCGGCGCCGCGGCCGGGGTGCGGACCGGCCGAGGTCGCGGACCGCCCGGGAGGCCGCCGGCTGACCGGCCCGCGATGGCGGACCGGCCCGACACCGGAGCGGGTCAGATGACGCCGGACTCCCACCACCAGCTGCGGCCGAACTCGGCCTGGCTGTCCACGTGCTGGTGGTCGATGGTGTACCGCTCCAGCCCGGAGAAGCCGCAGGTCTCGGCGTGCTGGTAGATGACCCGGTTGGCGAGGCCGGCCACGTACATGTCGGCCGCCGCGCCGTAGGTGTGCATGCTGCCCACGATGCCGCCGACATCGGCGTTGTGCTGCTTGTTGCGGAAGCCGGAGTTGATGTGGATCGGCAGGTTGCCGATCTTGACCCGCAGCGCCTCCAGCTTGTACATGGTCCGCCGGACGTTCTCCTGCGCGCTCGCGGCGCTGACCGCACCACCGGCGAAGCTCGACGTGTAGCTGTCCCACATCTCGCTCCAGGCGAAGTGCGCGGTGGAGCCGTCGCCCTTGGCCAGCGCGTTCAGCTTGGCCTGGGTGTTCGGGCCGACGACGCCGTCGACGGCCAGCCCGTACGCGCGCTGGAACCGTTCCACCGCACCGAAGGTGGCCGGGCCGAACTGCCCGTCCACCGCGATGTAGACCTTCGCGGCGGACGACGCGGCCCAGCCGGCGACCCGGATCTGCAGTTCCCGCACGGCCGTACCGGAGGCGCCCTGGCGCAGCGTGCCGCCCCACGGGTACGCCTGGGCCGGCGCGGCGAGCAGCGGTCCGGCCACGGCACCGGCGCCGACGGCCAGCACGCCGGCGGCCGCGGTACGCAGCAGTCGCCGGCGGGATGGTGCGAACGGGGATCTGTCCGTCATGGTCACTCCTTGCGCGAGAAGAGCGAATGATGACGGAATCGTGGCGTATGGCGTAGAACCGGCGCCAGCAGGTCTAGGGAGATCCCGCGCAACCGAGACCACGCGAAGCCAGCACCACCGCGGGCCGGCGGCCACCGCGAAGCCAGGGCCACCGCGGAGCCGGCGGCCACCGCGCCAAGCCAGCACCACCGCGGAGCCGGCGGCCACCGCGGGATCAGAGGCCGAGGTCGCGGGCGATCAGCAGCCGCTGCACCTCGCTCGTGCCCTCACCGATCTCCAGGATCTTGGCGTCCCGCCACATCCGGGCGACCGGGAACTCGTTCATGAACCCGTACCCGCCGTGGATCTGGGTCGCCTCGCGCGCGTTGGTGACCGCGGACTCGGACGCGTAGAGCTTGGCGATCGCCGCCTCGGTCTTGAACTCCTCGCCGGCGAGCATCCGGGCCGCGGCGTCGTAGTAGGCCAGCCGGGCGGTGTGCGCGCGCAGCTTCATGTCCGCGATCTTGAACTGGATCGCCTGGTAGTCACCGATCTCGTGGC
Organism: Actinocatenispora thailandica; assembly: GCF_016865425.1. Taxonomy (NCBI): domain Bacteria; kingdom Bacillati; phylum Actinomycetota; class Actinomycetes; order Micromonosporales; family Micromonosporaceae; genus Actinocatenispora; species Actinocatenispora thailandica. The sequence continues at coordinate 6,903,546 of NZ_AP023355.1, forward strand.
CGAACGCGGAACGCTGCTTGGCGTAGGCGACGGACTCGTCCACGCAGCCCTGGGCCAGGCCGACCGACAGCGCCGCGATCGCGATCCGGCCCTCGTCGAGGATCCGCAGGAACTGCGCGTACCCGCGGCCCCGCTCGCCGACCAGGTTCGCCGCCGGCACCCGACAGTCCACGAAGGACAGTTCGTGGGTGTCCGAGGCGCACCAGCCGACCTTGGAGTACTTCGGGCCGACGGTGAACCCGGGAGTACCGCTGGGGACCAGGATCGACGAGATCTCGGGCCGGCCGTCGGCCTTCCGGCCGGTGACGGCGGTGACCGTGACGAAGTCGGTGATGTCGGTACCGGAGTTGGTGATGAACGACTTGCTGCCGTTGATGACCCAGGTGTCGCCGTCCAGCTCGGCCCGGGTCCTGGTGGCCCCGGCGTCCGAACCGCCGCCCGGCTCGGTGAGCCCGAACCCGGCGAGCGCCTCGCCCCGGCACAGCCGCGGCAGCCATCGGCGCTTCTGCTCCTCGGTACCGAAGCGGAAGATCGGCATCGCACCAAGGGAGACGCCGGCCTCCAGGGTGATCGCCACCGACGAGTCGACCCGGGCCAGCTCCTCCAGCGCCAGGCACAGCGCGAAGTAGTCGCCGCCCATCCCGCCGTACTCCTCCGGGAAGGGCAGGCCGAACAGGCCCATCTCCCCCATCCGCTTCACCACCGGATAGGGGAACTCCTCGCGCTCGTAGCAGTCGCCGATCACCGGCGCGACCACCTCGGTGGCGAAGTCACGGACCGATTCGCGGAGCGCCGCCTGCTCCTCGCTGAGCCGAAATTCCATCGTGGACGCTCCTTGTGGGTGCGTTTCGGCCCCACCCGCCGGTCGGCGGGCCGGGGTCAGACCGGGGTGACGCCGTGCCGGCGGTCGGCGAAGTCGCGGCCCTTGCCGGCAGCCGCGGCGTACCGGGCGATCAGCTCGGCGCGCAGCTCGTCCGGCTCGACGACGGTGTCCACCACCAGCTCACCGGCCAGCCGCAGCACGTCGATGTCCGCCTCGTACTCGGCCCGCTTGGCGGCGACGAAGTCGGCCCGCTCGGCCTCCGGCAGCGCGGCGATCTTCCGCGCGTACACCGCGTTGACGGCCGCGTCCGCACCCATCACCGCGATCTTCGCGGTGGGCAGCGCGATCGTCGCGTCCGGTTCGAAGCCGGGGCCGGCCATCGCGTAGAGGCCCGCGCCGTACGCCTTGCGCACCACCACGCACATCTTCGGCACCGTCGCCCGGGCCACCGCGCTGATCATCTTGGCGCCGTGCCGGATGATGCCGGCCTTCTCCACCGCGGTACCGACCATGAAGCCGGGCACGTCGGACAGGAACAGCAGCGGCACGTTGAACGCGTCGCACAGCTCGATGAACCGGGTCGCCTTGTCCGCGGAGTCGATGAACAGCACCCCGCCCTTGAACATCGAGTTGTTCGCGACGACGCCGACCACCCGGCCGTCCAGCCGGCCGAAGCCGATCGTCACCTCGCGCGCCCACAGCGCCTGGATCTCGAAGAACGAGCCGGCGTCCAGCAACCCCTTGACGTACCGGCGCATGTCGAACGCCTGCCGCTCGGACGCCGGGACCAGCTTGGCCAGGTCGACGTCCGGTGCGGCGACCGGCTCGGCGGTCGGCGGCTGCTGCCGCCAGTTCGACGGCAGGTAGCTCAGGTAGCCGCGGACCACCTGCAGCGCGGCCGGTTCGTCCTTGACGAGGAAGTGCCCGACGCCGGACTCCTTGCAGTGCACGGCCGCGCCGCCCATGGCCTCCAGCGTGGTCTGCTCGCCGGTGACCATCTCGACCATCCGGTCGGAGCCCAGGTACATCGAGGCGTTGCCCTCGACCATCACGACCACGTCGCAGAACGCCGGGATGTACGCCCCGCCGGCGGCGCTCGGCCCGAACAGCGCGCAGATCTGCGGGATCGAGCCGGACGCGCGCACCTGCTCGTGGAAGATCCGGCCGGCGCCGCGGCGCCCGGGGAACAGCTCGACCTGGTCGGTGATCCGGGCCCCGGCCGAGTCGACCAGGTAGATCATCGGCACCCGTTCGGCGTATGCCCGCTCGATGACCCGGATGATCTTCTCCACGGTGCGGGCGCCCCAAGAGCCGGCCTTGACCGTGGAGTCGTTCGCCATCAGTCGCACCGGGCGGCCGTCGACGGTGGCCCGGCCGGTGAGCACGCCGTCCGCCGGCAACCCCTCGGCCCGGGCGTTGGCGAGCATCCCGTCCTCGACGAAGCTGCCCGGGTCGACCAGCAGCGCCACCCGTTCCCGGGCGAACAGCTTGCCGCGTGCCCGGTTCGCCTCGTGGTACTTCTCGGCGCCGCCCGCGGCGATCCGCTTGCGCAGCCGCGCCAGCTCGGCAGCTGGATCCTCCGGCATCGACACCGGCGCCTCCGATCGATCACACCTACGTGTACGTAGCTGAACGATCGTTAGGGTAGCTCAGTCGGCGTCCCGGCACCATCCGTACCGCCGGACGGGAGCGCGACAGGACCTCCGCACGACGACGGGCCCCCGCACCGTGGCGAGGACCCGTCGAGGCAGTGCCGTGAGTGACATCAGCGGCATGTGCAGTTATGTGAGACGGGGTCGGTTGGGGGCTACCCCGGTACGTTCGGGACCCGGCCCCGACCTGGGTCGGGGCCGGGCTTCAGAGAATCAGTGCTGGGCGGCGACCGCGGTCGAGCTGCCGTTGACGCCCACGCCGACGCCGAGCACGCCGACGCCGTTGCCGGCCACGTTCACCGGAACCTGGATCGGCGCGTGCACCTGGGTGCCGTTCGCGATCCCGGAGTTACCGGCGGAGACCATGTCGGTGCCGTGCGACGCGGCCATCGCGGGCAGCGTGTTCGCGGTCTTGGCCGGCTTCGCGGCCTCGGCGCCCTCGGTGGACGACGCCATCGAGTGGTAGCCGCCGTGGTGGCCGTCCTCGCTGTGCGACACCGCGGCCGCGCCGCAGTTGCCGGAGATGCCGATCCCGGCACCCAGCACGCCCACGCCGTTGCCGCACACGTTCACCGGAACCTGGATCGGCGCGTTCAGCTGGGTGCCGTTCAGGATGCCCTTGTTGGCGGCCGACACCATGTCGGTGCTCTCCTGCGCCGACTCGGTACGGTGCGCGACCGAGGTGCAGTCGCCGGACACGCCCGCGCCCAGGCCGAGCACGCCCACGCCGTTGCCGCAGACGTTGACCGGAACCTGGATCGGCGCGTAGATCTGGGTGCCGTTCAGGATCCCGGCGTTGCCCACCGAGCCCATGTTGGTGCTCTCCGGCGACGCGTACGCCGACTCCTGCGCGGCGGCGACGCTGGTGCAGTCGCCGGAGACGCCGATCCCGGCGCCCAGCACGCCCACGCCGTTGCCGCACACGTTCAGCGGCACCTGGATCGGCACGTTCACCTGGGTGCCGTTGCCGATGCCCATGTTGCCGGCCGACACCATGTCGGTGCTCTCCTGCGCCGACTCGGCGCGGTGCGCCACCGCGGTGCTGGAGCCGTTCACGCCGATGCCGACGCCGGCCACGCCGACCCCGTTACCGGCCACGTTCGCCGGCACCTGGACCGGGATGTCGGCCTGCGTGCCGTTCCCGATGCCCTTGTTGTCGGCGGAAACCAGGTTGGTGCTCTCGGCGCGGTCCGCGACCGAGGTGCTGCTGCCGTTCACGCCCAGCCCGACGCCGGCGACGCCGACCCCGTTGCCGGCCACGTTCGCGGGAACCTGCACGGGGGCGACCACCTGGGTGCCGTTCGCGATCCCGGAGTTACCGGCGGAGACGGCGTTGCTGGCGTGGGCCATGCTGGCGCCGGCCAGCAGGAAACCCGCGGAGAGGATCCCGACCCGGGCGGTACGACGAACCCATGTCTTCATGAGGAAATGCCTTCCGAATTTCGTGGATGAATGCAACAGGAATTACCGTCGGGCAGCGTGCACCCAACATCGAACAATCAATTACTGAATTGAGCGGGATGGTCGCTTTCACGAGCGGCACAGTGCTGTGACGAGCGAACCGTTGCCTTGCTGGAAAAGCTCGGCGGGTGTCGTTCCCGCTCAGTCTGGTGAGACGACCGGGTCGGCCTCGGAAAGGCGAGGCAACCCGATCGGTGCCGCGGCCGGCCCGACCCGCAGGGCCTGGTTTCCGATCGCGGCGTACGGCCCGGTCGGCGCGAAGGCACCGCCGTGCGCGTGGGAGGCCGCCGAGACGGCGGATCCTCCGTTGGTGATCCCCGTACCGAGTGGTGCCGGTGCGGGGGCTCCCGGTGTCGAGTCGTCGACACCGAGGGACCGGAAGCCGGCGCTGTCCGCTTCGGTACCCGTCCAGGTCGCGAACGGGTGCGACGCGCAGCGCGACGCCGGTACGGCCGGTCGGGCGAGCCCGCCGGCGGGCAGGTGCCGACCCAGCCACGACGCCTGGTGCGGCGCCGCGAGAGTCGGCACGCCGAATCCGGACAGCGGACCGACACCACCCGTCAGCACGCCTGTCACCGGGGTCGCAACGCCGTCGGTCATCCCTGGGAGCGGATGCACGACGGCGCCCAACAGGCCGGTCACCGGGCGCGTGGCAGAGACGAGTGGGCCGGTCAGGGTGTCCGTGACGGGCCGGGTGGTGGCTGCGACGGTCGAGGTGACGGGTCGGGTGACGTCCGCCAGTGCGCCGATCACCGGGCTCTGGTTGAGCCCACCGGCGATCGGTCCCACCGCGGTCGTCACCGGCCCGGTCACCGGACGTGTCGCGTCCGCCACCGGTCCGAGCACGGGACGGGTCGCGTCGGCCAGCTGGCCGAGCGGCGCCGGTCCGGATGCCCCGGCGGCTGGTGTGCCGCCCGGGGTGGTGGCCGAGTCCGTCGACGGACGGTTCGGCCGGGTGCAGGCCGGGCCGGCCTGCGGGTTCGTCGGCGCAGCCGCACCGTGCCGGGCGGAACCCGCCGAGCACGTGGAGTTGGCGACCTGTGCGGTGCGCGTGGCGTTCCCGTGGTGCGAACCGGCAGCGTGCCGGTCGCACGTCTCTTCTCCGGCGGCGGTGCCGCCGGAAGTCTGGTTGTCGCCTGCGGTCAGGCTGTGCAGCGTCGAACCGACGGCGTGCGTGGTGGCCGGGAGCAGACCGGCCTGGCAGCTCGACGCCGCGGCGCTGTCGTCGTGCGCGGGCGACGCGCTGGCGACCTGGCTACCCAGGAACCAGGCGGCACCAGCGGCACCGGCGAGGACGAGGGCCCGCAGGCCGTACCGAAGGGCGCGGGAGCGGCGCGCGGTCGCGGGTGCCGAGCAGCGCTGGTCGCGCTCTCCGCCTCGCGTCCGATCGCTCATCTACGCAGCACCTTTCATGGCTTTTATGGCCTTCGTCCCGGTAGAGATCATGCCGGAAAAGCAGCGTGTTCGCAACCGATTGTGCAAGTCGCGGCACGATCTGTAGAACTCAACGAGAACCGTCGATCGGGGTCACGCCGAGATCCAGAAAAAATCGAACGCTCCGCAATGAACGGATGCCAGTGCGGTACCGCACTGCACGTTGCCACCGCCCCCGGGAACGGGGATGGTGCTGGAAGGCCCCGGTTGGGCAGGAGGTGAGCATGGGTGTCTCGTACGCGGTCGGGCTGCCGAACGTCGGCGAGTTCGGCGACCCGCGCACACTGCTGGAACTGGCCGTCGCGGCCGAGGAGAGTGGCTGGCACGGCGTGTTCGTCTGGGACCACGTGCTCTACCACCAGCCGGACTGGCCGGTCGCGAACTCGATCGTGGTGCTGTCCGCGATCGCCGCACGTACCCAGCGGATCCGGCTGGCGCCGCTGATGACCGCGCTGCCCCGGCGCCGGGTGCAGGTGGTCGCGCGCGAGATCGCCACCCTGGACGTGCTGTCCGGCGGCCGGACCATCTTCGGCGCCGGCCTCGGCTCGATGGACCGGGAGTACGCGGCGTTCGGGGAGAACGCGTCGCTGCGGGCCCGGGCCCGGCGGCTGGACGCTTCGCTGTCCGTACTGGCCGACCTGTGGGCCGGCGAGGCCGTCAGCCGCGGCGACCCGGTACCGGTCGAGCAGGTCAGCATGCGCCCCACCCCGGTGCAGCAGCCCCGCCCACCGATCTGGTGCGCCGGCCGCTGGCCCGCCACCGCCGGCTTCCGCCGCGCCGCCGCCTGGGACGGCGTGCTGCCCACGCACACCGACTACGGGCGCGGCACGATCATGCCGGCCGGCACGCTGGGCGAGATCCGCGACCTGATCGCCACCCGGCGAAGCGGCATGCAGGGCTTCGACATCGCGCTGGAGGGCCGCACCGAGCCGGCGACCGCCACCGAGACGATCAGGCCGTACGTGCGGGGCGGGCTGACCTGGTGGGTGGAGGCGATGGGCTGGTGGCGCGGCGGCGTCCGGGAGGCCTGGGCCCGCATCCTCGCCGGCCCACCCGACTCCCCCTGACTCCCGGCACCCCGAATCGGGCGCCGCCCGCGCCGGCTCAGGCGGGGATGGTGCGGTAGCGGGGGCCGGCCCGCAGCACGCCGGACGGCAGCTCGCGGCCGACGATGTCCTGCGCCATCGCGGCGACCTCGACCAGCGCGTCCAGGTCGATGCCGGTCTCGATGCCCATGTCGGTCAGCATGTGGACGACCTCCTCGGTCGCCACGTTGCCGGTGGCGCCCGGCGCGTACGGGCAGCCGCCGAGGCCACCGACGCTCGCGTCGAACTCGGTGACGCCCAGTTCCATCGCGGTCAGGATGTTCGCCAGGCCGGTGCCCCTGGTGTTGTGGAAGTGCAGCAGCATCGGGATGTCGGGCTGCCGGTCCCGGACCGCGGTGACCAGGTCGGTGACCCGGCGCGGCGTGGCCATCCCGGTGGTGTCGCCGAACGCGACCCGATCCGCGCCGTCGGCGACCACCCTGTCCACGATGGACGCGACCCGGGCCGGCGCGACGTCCCCCTCGTACGGGCAGCCGAAGCTGGTCGCGACGATCACCTCGACCCGGGCGTTCTCGTTGTGCAGCAACGTGATCAGCTCGGCGATGTCGGCGAGCGACTCGTCGGTGGACCGGTTCACGTTCTTCCGGTTGTGGGTGTCGCTGGCCGACACGACGACCTCGATGTCGGTGAACCCGGCGGAAAGCGCGCGCCGCGCGCCGCGCGAGTTCGGTACCAGTGCCGAGTAGCGGACCGCCGGGTCGTGCTTGCTGCCCGACCACACCTCGTCCGCGTCGGCCATCTGCGGGATCGCCCTGGGATGCACGAAGCTGACCGCCTCGATCCGGCGGATCCCGGTGCGCGGCAACGCATTTAGCAGCCGGATCTTGGCTTCGGTCGGTACCGGGTCCTCGTTCTGCAGCCCGTCTCGCGGGCCGACCTCCCGGATCGACACCCGCGCCGGCAGCTCGGTCATCCCGCTTCCTCCTTCGTGGACCGTCGTGGTCAGCTGCGCATCCTGCCGATGATGCCGGTGTCGTACTCCCCGGCGACGAACTCGGCGTTGTCCAGCAGTTCGGCGAAGAACGGCAGGTTGTTCTTGGGCCCCTCGATCCGGAACCCGGCGACCGCCTCGCGGGCGCGCGCGAGCACCGCGTCGCGGTCCGGGCCGGACACGATCAGCTTGGCCAGCAGCGAGTCGTACGCCGGGGTCACGGTGGTGCCGGCGGCATAGCCGGAATCGACGCGTACCCCCTCGCCGGTCGGCTCGGTCCAGGTGCGCACCGGCCCCGGGCCGGGCAGGAACCGCTTCGGGTCCTCCGCGTTGACCCGAAGTTCCAGCGCGTGCCCGGTGATCGCCAGCGCGGCCGGGTCGAAGCCGGGGTCCTCGCCGGACGCGATCCGCAGCTGCGCCTCGACCAGGTCGATGCCCAGCGTCGCCTCGGTGATCGGGTGCTCGACCTGCAGCCGGGTGTTCATCTCCAGGAAGAAGAAGTCGCCGGAGTCGGGGTCCAGCAGGCATTCGACGGTACCCGCGTTGCGGTAGCCGACGGTCTCACCGGCCAGCTGCGCGGCGCCCAGCAGCCGGGCCCGCAGCTCCGGCGACACGGCCGGGGACGGCGCCTCCTCGGCGACCTTCTGGTTGCGCCGCTGCACCGAGCACTCGCGCTCGCCGAGCGCGACGACCCGGCCGTCGGCCAGGCCGAGGATCTGCACCTCGATGTGCCGCACCCGGGGAAGTACCGCTCGATCAGCACGCTGCCGTCGCCGAACATCCGCTCCGCGAACGCGGTGATCTTCGCGTACTGGCCGCGCAGCTCGGTCTCGTCGGCCGCGGCGGCCATGCCCATCCCGCCGCCGCCCGCCGCCGCCTTCACCATCACCGGGTAGCCGATCGCGGTCGCGGCGTCGACCGCCGCGTCCACCCCGGCCAGCGGGGCGGTGGTACCGGGCGAGACGGGGACGCCGGCCGCGGACATCAGGTTCCGCGCGTTGATCTTGTCGCCCATCTGCTGGATCGCGTCGGCGGTCGGGCCGACCCAGATCAGCCCGGCGTCCTCGACGGCGCGGGCGAAGCCGGCGTTCTCGGACAGGAAGCCGTACCCGGGGTGGATCGCGGCGGCGTTCGTCTTCCGCGCGGCGTCGAGGACCGCCTCGACGTTGCGGTACGCCTGCGGCGCGCCGATGTCGACGGACTCGTCGGCGTCGGCCACGAAGGGCAGGTCGGCGTCCAGCTCGGAGTGCACCGCAATGGTGCGCACCCCGAGCCGGCGCGCGGTGCGGATGATCCGCCGCGCGATCTCCCCGCGGTTGGCGATCAGCAGCGACTCGATCACGTGCCCTCCTGCCGTTCCCGGTATCGGCTTGAACGATCGTTAGGGTACCCCGGCGTCCGGGCGGTGAGCGGCCCGCGCTCGGCGCCGTTCGCCGGGATCGGAGGCTCGGCCAACCGGACAACGGCACCGAAGCCGCTATCCGGGTCAAAACGGGCTTGTTACCAGCGAGAAACTACGCGCAGCGACGAAACTGCATGTCGTACTTCCTGGCCCCGGGCGTTACCGGCCCGGACGATCGTTGTGCGGTTGCTGCCGGTGCCGGGTGCAGGATCCGGGCCGAACGGGGGGCGGCCTGACTCCTTTCCCCGGCACCGCAGCAGTCCGTCCACCCCCGCCGGATCCCGGCCGACGGTCACCACGCGCAGTCAGCGGATCAGCGCGCGCACCCGGGCCGCCGCCGCCGGCTCGGCCAGCTCGTCCAGCCGGGCCACCGCCCGCCGCAGCACGTCACGCGCGGTCGCCACCGAACCGGTCGCGATCAGCGCCCGGCCCAGCGCGGTCAACGCGGCCACCTCGTCCTCGGCCCGGCGCGCCCTGGCCGGCAACTCCTCGTACAGGGCGAGCGCCCGGCGGGCATGCTCGGCCGCGGCCCGGGGCCGCCCGAGCACCAGGCAGGTGTCCGCGAGTTCGCCCAACACGCTCACCTCGCCGCGCCGGTCGGCCAGCTCCCGGGTGATGCGTACCGCCCGGTCGTGCTCGGCCAGGGCGGCGTCCGGCCGGCCCAATCCGGCCAGCACCATGCCGAGCCGGCTCGCCACCGCCGCCTCGTACTGACCGCCGCCCAGCTCCCGGGCGATCCGTAACGCCTCGGTCAGGTGGCCGTACGCGGCCTCGTCCTCGCCGGCCTCGTGCTCGAGCTGGCCGAGATTGCCCAGCGCGGTGACCTGGGCGGACCGCGCATCGGCGGCGCGCGCGGCGGCGAGGCTGTCCAGCAGCGCACCGCGCGCCGCCTCGGTCCGATCCGACCGGGCGGCCGGCGACCGGCCCGCCTCGTACATCAGCCGGCGGCCGATGCTGTTCAGGATGCCGGCCTCGGCGTCCCGGGCTCCGGCGGCGCGGAACGCGGCGAGCGCCAGTTCCTGATGCCGGGCCGCCTCGTCCGGCCGGCGCTGCTCCAGCAGGGCGAACCCGAGCCGCTTCTGCTCGGTACCGACCAGCAGCGGATCTCCGGCGCGCTCGGCCAGCGTCACGGCACGGCGCGCCCCGCGCTCCAGCGCCACCAGGTCGCCCCGCAGGAACGGGTACAGGTTGACCAGGCTGGCCAGCCGCGCCGCGGGCAACGCGGGCGCCGGGACGCCGGGCTCGGTCGCGATCCGGCGCAGCAGCACGTCCAGCGCCGCCCACTCGACCCGGTACCAGGTGGCCGCCCGCTCCCGGGAGTCGAACGCGGGTCCGGGCGCCGGGGGCGGGAACGGCGGCCGGCTCGCCGGCCACAGCGCCAGATCCGCCTGGTACGCCGTGGCCGCCAGATGGTCGATCAGCCGGCCGAGCGCGGCCCGGGACTGCGCCGGGTCGAGTTCGTCGACGAGCAGCTCGCGGGCGAACGCGTGCAGCAGGTCGTGCTGCCGGTACCGGCCGAGCTCGGGGCTCTCCAGCAGGTGGGCGTCGACCAGCTGCTCCAGCAGGGCCTCGGTGTCGGCCTCCGACGCGCCGGCCAGCACGGCCGCGGCGCCGGTCGCGAGGTCGTGTCCCGGCCAGTGCCCGAGCAGCGCGAACAGGCGGGCCGCGGGTGCGGGCAGCCGGTCGTAGCTGACCCGGAACGACGCCCGGACGGCGAGGTCGCCGACGCGCAGCTCGTCCAGCTTGCGGCGGGACGCGGCGAGCCGGTCCGCGAGCGACGAGACGGTCCAGGCGGGACGGACGGCCAGCCGGGCGCCGACGATGCGCACCGCGAGCGGGAGCCGATCGCAGGCGGCGACCACCCGCGCAGCCGCGTCCGGCTCGTACGCCACGCGTTCGGCGCCGGCGATCCGGCCCAGCAGTACCGTCGCCTCCTCGTCGCCGAGCCGCCCGATCGGCACGTGCCGGGCGCCGACCAGGTCGGGCAGCCGGTACCGGCTGGTGACCAGCACCGCGGAGCCGGCGCCGGACGGCAGCAGTGGCCGGACCTGGGCGGCGTCGCGCGCGTCGTCGAGCAGTACCAGGACGCGGCGACCGGCGAGGGCGGTCCGGTACCGGCCGATCCGGGCGGACAGGTTCTCGCCCCGCTCACCGGGCTCGGCACCGAGCGCGGTCAGGAAACCGGACAGTGCGGACGCCGGGTCCACCCCGCCGGACCGGCTGCCGGCCAGGTCCAGGTAGAACTGCCCGTCCGGGTACCGGTGGCGCAGCAGGTGCGCGGCGTGCACGGCGAGCGCGGTCTTGCCGGCGCCACCGCCGCCGCCGAGCACCACGATGTGCACCCCGGCCTCGTCACCGGCCGCGAGGGCCTCGGTGAGCCGGGACAGCTCGGTGATCCGGCCGGTGAAGTCGGGCAGGTCGGTGGGCAGCTGGGCCGGCCCGGTGGTGTCGCCGGCCAACCGGCGACCGCGGGCGACCGCGCCGAAGCGTTCGGCGTCCAGGCCGGTCAGGCCGAGCGCGGCGGCGAGCCGGTCGACCGTGCCGCGCCGCGGCCGGGATGCCTCGCCGCGTTCCAGGTTGCTGAGCGCCCGGACGCTGAGCTGGGCACGTTCGGCCAGCTCCTCCTGGGTGAGGCCGGCCGCGTTCCGGGCGCTGGCGAGCACCTCGGCGAAGGACGCCTCGGCCGGCGAGTCGGGCTCCACGGAGTGAGATTATTTGCCCCGGCACCGACAGGGGCGGTGGCTCTGTCGGACTTCCGGCAAGAATTCACGCAGGTCACCGACGGTAACGGACTCTCGGTGATCAATCGTGCTCGCAGGGTCAGGAAAGCAGGGCGGCCCTGGTCGCCGCCCGGAGCAGCGCGGCACGCCGGTCCCGGTCCAGCTCGGCGCCGATGAACGGGGTCGAGTTCATCAGGCCGAACGCGGCGTGTGCGAGGACGCGGGCCGCCGGCCGCGCCAGCTCCGGCCGCAGCTCGGTGAGCACCTGCACCCACTCCTCCACGTACTGCCGCTGGAGCCGGCGGATCTCCCGCCGCGGCTCGTCCGGCAGCCGGTCCAGCTCGTGCAGGTGCAGGGTGATGACGGCGGGATTCTCCAGGGCGAACTGGACGTGGAAGTCGAGCAGCGCGTCCAGCGCCGTCTCCGGGTCGGCCGCGCCCTTGATCCGTTCCTGACTCGCGGCCAGCAGGTGCTCACTGACCGGGATCAGCGCCGCCGCCACCATCGACTCCTTGCCGGAGAAGTGGTGGTACAGCGCGGGGCCGGTGACACCCGCCGCCTTGCCGATCTCATCCATCGAGACGCCGTGGTAGCCGCGCCGCGCGAACAGGTCGACCGCGACGTCCAGAATCTCCTCGCGCCGCGACCGGCGCCCGTTCGATTGCCCGGCGGTCATCGCGCCAGCCTAGCCGCACCGCGAACCGCCGCCGGGTCGCACCGGCCGGTACCACGATGTGGTCGGTCAGCCGGCCAGGTGCTCCATCAGCGCCTGGAACGCCTCGCTCAGCACGATCGACACCTCGTCGCCGCTGACCTGCAGCTCGGCGGCCAGGTCCACGACGCCGTCGTGCCAGTGGTACAGCGCGGCGGCGATCGGCTTCTGCGCCCCGTCGTACTTGTCGAGCGCGGCGCCGGCGAGCACCCCACCCGCCGGGTACACGGTGCCGTCGGTCAGCGGGTGCACGTAGAGCACGCCCTCGGCCGGCACCGCGACCAGCGCCCCGTGCGGCCCGACCACCGGGTACCGGTCCAGCCAGAGCAGGTGCGCGCTGGTGTAGTCCTCGTCGCCGGCCAGCACCGCGATGTCGGCGCCGTCCATCACCTCCCGCTGCACCACCTCCAGCGGCTGCCCCGCCTGGAGGTTGGCCCGCCCCAGGTCGAGCAGCGCGTCGGCGCCCAACGCCCAGTCCGCGACCCGGTCGGCCGACAGCGTCAGCACCGTCGTCGGCTGGTCCACCACCAGGCACTCCTCGATGCCGGGCGCCACCGGTCGGCGCACCGGCACCAGCCCGTCCGGGATCTCCCGCTCGACCGGGTACAGCCGGATGCGCAGCTGCGACCGCAACTCGTCCAGGCCCGCGTCGGACGCCGAGTCGCTGTCGGCGTCGGACAGCTGGTCCAGGAACTCGTCGATCAGCTCCCGCCACTCGTCCCGCGGCGCCTGCTCGGCCCGCCGGCGCAGGTTGTCCAGCCAGATCGTCCAGGGCGTCCCGGTCGAGGCGCCGACGATCTCCACCTCGTCCGCGGACAGCACCGTCACCGCCAACCCGCGGTTCTTCGCACGCAGCCGGAACAGCCACAGCAACGGGTCGTCGTTCACGCTCACCTACCAGCTAGACGGTGTCCGGGATATCAGCACAGACTGCCAAGCCCGGACAACCACACCAGGTCAGCGCCGTCCGTACGATCGGTGATCCGCACCGTAAGCGTCCATAATGGACAGACCCACCGTCGTCCCGTCCCCGGCGGCGGCTCGCCGGCCGGTACGGCGGGCAGCCTGCGTGACCACCAGCACGGGGACGACACACGGCAGAGCGCTAGGGTGGGTCGATGGGCGTGGGGATTGGTGAGGATCCGCTGGCGGGGCGGCTGGTGCGGCTGCGCGCGGTGAGCGAGGCCGACCTGCCGACGCTGGCGAGATGGTGGGTGGATCCGGCGGTGGCCACCTTCCAGGACGGCGGTCCGGTGCACCCGAAGCCGGCCGCGAAGGTCATCGAGATACTGCGGTCGTGGAGCACGAACGAGTCGCTCGACGTCGGCCTCGCGGTGACCACGCTGGACGGCGAGCTGGCCGGACACGCCGCGCTGCACGAGATCCGGCCGAAGGACCGGGTCGGCACGTACGGGATCATGATCGGCCCGGAGTTCCAGAACCGCGGCCTCGGCACCGACACCACCCAGGTGATGCTGCGGTACGGGTTCACCGAGCTCAACCTGCGCCGCATCCAGCTGCTCGTGTTCGGCTACAACGAGCGCGCGATCGCCGCCTACCGCAAGGCCGGATTCCGGGAGGAGGGCCGCCGCCGGGAAGCGACGTTTCGTGGCGGCCGCTACCACGACGAGGTGATCATGGGCGTGTTGCGCCGGGAGTGGTCCGAGCCGGACTGACGCTGTCCACTGTGGATCGCGCGGGGTCGGGTCGTGGCGCGGCCCGACCGGCCCGCGGCAGGCGGCCGCACCGGTTCGGTGGCGGCCGGGCCCGGACTCGGCGGCGACCGGCACCCGCGGGTGAGCGCCTCCCCCGGCGCGGGAGCCGACGGGCCACCCCGGCCGGCCACGCTGGCGACATGACCACCATCGAGCACCAGCCGCCGCCTTCGACCGGGTACCGCCGGGTCGCCGCGGTTCGCCGCTGGGCGAGCCGGATCGGCGCCGTCGCCCTGGTCGGCATCGGCATCGCCCACACCGCCGTCAACGGGTACAGCTACCTGACCCACCGGGACGGCACCCTGGCGCTGTTCCTCGCGTTCGGGCTCGGCGTCAGTGTGCTGGCCTTCGCCCTCGCGGCCGTCGCCTGGCGCTACGGCCGCCCGGCTGGCCAGCCGGGTACCGGTACCGCGGCGCGGATTCTCGTCGCGGTCGCCGCCGTACTGCTCTGCATCACCGCCGCCCAGGTGCTTCGCAACGACCCGTCGGTGGTGTGGCTGCCGCTCGGGCCGGGCCCCTGGTCGGTACTGGGCGGGCCGGTCCTGGTGCTCGCGGCGTGCTGCCCACGGCGCCGCGCCCGAGCCTGACCACGGCGCCTCGCACCGGACCGGTCACCCGCCACGCTGGCGCGACGGGACACGGGACGCCACGAGGCGCCCGGCCGGCGGTACCCCGGCACGGCCAGCGCCGGACCCCGGCGACGCGGTCATCGCCGTACCGTGCCGGCAGCGGGCAGCGCCACGTCGTCCACTGTGGACAGCCGGGACCACAGCGGGCGGGACAGCAACGCGAACAGTCCGGCGCCGACCGCGTTGACCAGCACATCGTCCACAGAGGACACCCGGCCCAGTTCCGCCAGGTACTGCGTGGTCTCGATCAGCACCGAACCGAGCGCGCCGAGCAGCAGGACGCGCGGCAGCGAGCGCAGCCGGGCGAACCGCACCGGCAGGAAGAACCCGGCCGCGGCGAACACCAGCAGGTTCCCGACCAGCTGTACCCCAACGGTCTGCGCCGGCGCACCGGCCAGCGCGGCGAGGTCGTGCAGCGGTACCAGCTGGATCCGCCGCGGCGCACCGGGATCCGGGGTGAACGTCATCGCCAGCCAGGGCAGAGTGCCGTAGACCGCGGCCACCTCGCACACCGCGTACCAGCACGAACGCCGGGTCAGGCCGGCGCGGGACGGGGTCGGGGCGGACCGGGACGGGATCGGGCCGGACCGGGACGGGATCGGGCCGGCGCCGGCCGCCAGGGCCCGGGCGCGCAGCAGGACGGCCAGTACGGCGAGCGGCAGTGCCAGGGTGAACCCGATCAGGATCAGGTGATAACGCGACCAGACCGCGGTCACCGGTCGACCAGCCGGCCGGCGATGCCGTCGAGCAGACAGTTCAGCCCGAGCGTGAACTGCTCGTCCGGGGCAA
The DNA here is from genome assembly GCF_016865425.1 of Actinocatenispora thailandica. Classification (NCBI taxonomy): domain Bacteria; kingdom Bacillati; phylum Actinomycetota; class Actinomycetes; order Micromonosporales; family Micromonosporaceae; genus Actinocatenispora; species Actinocatenispora thailandica. The sequence goes on from NZ_AP023355.1 coordinate 6,918,920, forward strand.
CCTGGTGCGCCTCGCGGATCCAGCGCGCCAGGGTGGGATAGCGCGGGTCGGCGGCGATCCGGTCGACGTGGGCCGAGGCGGTGGCGCGCAGCTCGGCGTCGGTGGTCACGCCGATCCGGCCGCGCATCCGGGCCTCCTCGGCTTCGTGCTGCGCGTACGACTGGGCGTGCCCGACGACCATCCCGACGATGCTCATCATGGTGCTGACGTCGAGGCCGAGCCCGTCCACCGCGCGCAGTGCCCATTCGTTGTGCCACAACGCGTTCGGGCCGAACATCGGCCGGTGGTGGGACAGCGCGACGAACCATGGGTGGCGGCGCAGCGTGTCGCGTTCGCGCCGGGCGAGCAGGGTCAGGTCGGCGCGCCAGTCGCCGGACGGCTGCGCCGGCAGTTCGAGCTCACCGTAGACCGCGTCGAGCATCAGGTCGACGATGCCGCCCTTCCCGCCGACGTAGCGGTACAGCGACATCGGGGTGGACGAGCCGAGCGCGGTGGCGACCCGGCGCATGGTGACCGCCTCGACACCGTGTTCGTCGGCGATGGCCAGCGCGGCGCGCACGATGCGGTCCCGGCTGAGCATCGGGCCGGCGGCGCGGCCGGCGGGCTCCGGCAGGTCCCACACCAGCGGCTCGTTCGACTCACTCATGGACGCTCCCGCTCCGCCGGCAGCCCCGGGGCGCGGCGCCCACGATTCGCTCGCTCATGGCGCGACTCTAACCCGTCGTGTACGTTGTACGCGTGATGTACGACGTACACGAACCGGTCCTGATCGTCGGCGCCGGCCTGGTCGGCCTGACCACCGCCCTCGCACTCCACCACCACGGCGTGCCGGCCGTCGTGGTGGAGAAGCACCCCGGTACCTCCATCCAGCCCAAGGCGCGCCGCTTCACCTTCCGCACCATGGAGGTGTTCCGCGCCATCGGCGTCGCCGACGCGGTGTACGCGGCGGCCGAGGGCCTGGCCGCCCACCAGGGCATGCGCGCCGGCCGCACCCTCGTCGAGTCCGACCCGCTGCCCCCGCCACCGCACGTCGACTACACCGACCTGCTCGCCGCGAGCCCCGAACGGTCCTGCCTGGTCGCCCAGGACCTGCTGGAACCGGTCCTGCTGCGCGCGGCGCGCGACCGCGGCATCCCGGTGCACTTCGAGACCGCGCTCACCGGCCTGGACGACGACGGCACCGGCGTCACCGCCACCCTCACCGGCGTCGCGACCACCAGCGGCGCCCTCGCCGCATCGTTCGGCGGCAGGTCAGCGGTCGCGCCCACCGGCACCGAGGTGCGCGCCCCCGGGGCCGGGGCGGCAGCCGGCAGCGCGCTCACGGTCCGGGCGTCGTACCTGGTCGGGGCGGACGGGGCACACAGCACGGTGCGAGCGCTGCTCGGCATCGAACGCAGCGGGCTCGGGGTGCTCGGCGACGCGGTCAACGTGTACTTCCGCGCCGACCTCGGCGCGCTCACCGCCGGCCGCGAGTTCAACATCTGCCAGACCGAACACCCCGCCGCGCCCGGCGCCATCGCCTCCGTCGACGGGCGGTACCGGTGGATGTTCATGACCGGGCCGCTGCTGCCGACGACGGACGACCCGACCGCACCGGCCGACCCGCGCTGGGCCGACGTCGTGCGTACCGCCATCGGCGCGCCCGAGGTGCCGGTCGAGGTGCTGTCCGCGCTGGCCTGGCAGCCCACCATGCGGGTGGCCGACCGGTTCGCCGTCGGCCGGGTACTGCTCGCCGGCGACGCGGCGCACGTGATGACGCCGTGGGCCGCGGCCGGCGCCAACACCGGCATCCAGGACGCCGACAACCTCGCCTGGAAGCTCGCCGCGATCCGGTCCGGCACCGCCGGCCCCGACCTGCTCGGCACGTACCACGACGAGCGGCACCCGGTCGCCTACCACGTCGCCGAGCAGTCCGCGTTGCGTACCGGTGGGCTGCGCGAACTCGCACCACCGACCCTGGATCACCCGTTCGCGCTGGTCGCGGGTGCGCAGTACCCCGCGGGTGCGGTCGTCGACGACGGCAGCGGGCCGCAGCCGACCGACCGGCTGGAGCTGTCCGGCCGGCCCGGGACCCGGCTGCCGCACCTGCCGCTCGCCGACGGCCGCTCCACCCTCGACCTGGTCGGCACCGAGCTGGTACTGCTCCCGGCGCCGGCGGCCGGCGGCTGGCGCGCGGCGGCCGAGCAGGCGCGGGTACCGGTGGCCGACCCCGGTCCGGGCTGGCCCACCGCGGCGGGGCTGGCCGCCGACGGCGCCCTGCTGGTACGACCCGACCACATCGTCGGTTGGCGGTCGCGCACCGGATCCGACGACCCGATTCGCGCCCTGACCGGCGCGGTCGATGCGATCCTGGCCAGATGATCCCGGTTCCGGATGGTCCGGGGGTACGCCCCGGTACCGCGGCGGCAGCGAACGCGGCCCGGTGCGCGCCGCACCGGACAGCGCGGCGCGGCACGGTGCCGGCAACTCAGGGATTCACCCCATGGCGGCGGCGCCGGGCGCGCAGCACCATGGATGGTGAGGCGGTCGGGGTGGCCGCCGAGGATGAGAGGTCAGACACGTGAAGGCGCTTCTGATGGCCGCACTCGTGGTGGTCGGGCTGTTCGTGGCCGGATCGCTCGTCGTGTGGGCCGTGAAGGCATTCATCGGCGTCCTGTTCTACGTGCTCATCGGCGCGCTGATCGTGGGCGGCGTGGTGTTCATCGCCGGCAAGGTGCGCAAGTCGGTGAGCGGGTCCAGCCGGCGCCAGCTGCGCTGAACGGGGCGACCGACGCGGCGCGACGGCGGTTCGAACGGGCCGCCGTCGCGCACCGGCCAGGTGCCCGCCGGGCGGATCGACGCGTGCCGCGGAGACCTCAGCGCTGCGTGGTCGCGCCGCCGTCCAGGTCTTCGGTGGACGCCGCGGTCATCCGATCCAGGGTGGGGCGCTTGGCGGTGATGCCGTCGCCCGAGGATCGGCCGGTCAACCGGCGGCGCACCCACGGCGCGAAGTAGCGGCCGGCCCAGCGCAGGTCCTCGCTCCGGGCGCGGAGCCACGGACGGGCCGTGGCCGGCGGCAGGTCGGCGACCAGCGCGTCGTCCACCGGAATCCCGAGCGCCGCGAGTACCCGTCCGGCGGCGCGCCGGTGCCCGGCCGGCGACAGGTGCAGCCGATCCGAGCCCCACATCCGGCGGTCCACGAAACCCCGGTCCCGCCACAGGTCCGCCAGCACCGCACCGTGCCGGGCGGCGGTCTGCCGGATCACGTCGTTGTACGCCTCGGCACGTTCCTCGATCACCCGTCGCGCCGGCAGCAGGAACGTCACGTCCGCGGCGGTGAGCAGCAGCACGGTGGCGCCGGTGTCGGACAGCCGGCCGACCACCCAGTCGAGCCGGCGGGAGATCTTCGGCAGGTCGAAACCCGGCCGCAGCGCGTCGTTGCCGCCCGCGACGAAGCTGATCAGCTCGGGTCGCATCGAGATCGCGGCCGGCACCTGCTGGTTCACGATGTCCTTGAACAGCCGCCCGCGGACCGCGAGGTTCGCGTACCGGAAGTCCGGGTTCTGCGCGGCCAGCACCTCGGCGACCCGGTCCGCCCAGCCACGGAAGGTACCGTCGCCGCGCGGGTCGACCATCCCCTCGGTGAAGCTGTCCCCCACTGCGACGAAGCTGTTGAACTGCCGCGGCACCGTGGTCCGCCCCCTCATCTCAGGCCCGGCGGGGCGCGCTGCCGACTCCCCCGTCGGGCCTCCGCTGGTGAACGGTGTCAGGTTACCCGCAGGTACGGACACCGTTCCGCGCCAGGCTCGCCCCCAGCGGCGCCCCGGGCAGCTGCCCGGCAGCGGTCCAGCGGTCCAGCGGCGCTCGGCGGTCCGGTTGCGATCCGGCGGTCCGGCGTCCGGAGGTCCGGCGTCCGGAGGTCCGGCGTCCAGAGGTCCGGCGTCCGGAGGTCCGGCGTCCAGAGGTCCGGCGTCCAGAGGTCCGGCGTCCGGAGGTCCGGCGGCCCGGCAGCGCTTCGGTGGCCCGGCGGCGCAGGGCTCTCCGGCGCCGGCCAGGAATCACCGGGCAGTTGTTGCTGTTGCAACAACCGTGCACATCGACATCTACTCCGACGTCGCCTGCCCCTGGTGCTACCTGGGCAAACGTCGACTCGAACAGGCCCTGGAGCGCTTCGACGAGGACGTCACCGTACGGTGGCGCCCGTTCCAGCTCGATCCCTCCGCCCCGACCGAACCGACCCCGTTGCAGCCGGCACTCGCCGCGAAGTTCGGCGGCCTCGACCGAGTCCGGCCGATGAACGACCAGCTGACCGAGCTGGGTCGCGCCGCCGGGCTCGATTACCGGTTCGCGGACGCGCAGCACGTCAACACCTTCCCGGCGCACCGGCTCGCCTGGTACGCGGAGCGGGAGGGCTACGGCATCGCGGTCGCCGACGGGCTGTTCCGGGCATACTTCACCGAAGGGCGCAACGTCGCCGATCCGGCCGTACTGCTGGAAGTGGGCGTGGCGGCAGGACTGGAACGGGAAGCGCTTTCCGCCTTCCTCGACTCTGAGGAGGGCAACGCCGAGGTGGCCGCCGAGCTGGCCGAGGCGCAGCAGCTCGGCATCACCGGCGTGCCGACGTACGTACTGGCCGGCAAGTACGCGGTGTCCGGCGCGCAGGAGCCGGACACCCTGCTGGAGGTGCTCGACGAGGTGCGGCGGCGGGAGTCCGCCACGACACCACTGACCACTCTCGGTGATACTTCGGACACCCAGGCAGGTACCTGCACCGACGATTCCTGCGCTCTCTGAGTCGACATCGATGGCCCGGCTCGACAGCGAGCCGGGCCATCGAGTTATCCACCGCGTTATCCACAAGCGGGTCGGCGCAGGGATCGATGTTTCACGTGCAACATCGCGAGGATCGATGGCGCGGACCGTCCGGAGCCATCGTTTTACGAGGTCAGATAGGTCACAACGAGTTATCCACAGGTTTGTACACAGGTGAGGTCGGTCCGCTGTTGATAACCGGGCAGCCTGTGGACAACTTGGTTCAGTCCGTCGAAACCGGCCGCCCCAAACCCTCGCTGACCTCGGCGTTCGGCAGCATTCCGAGCACTTCACCGGGCACCAACAACTTGCTCCGGCGCAGCCCCGAGCCGATCACCACCCGTCCCGCGGCCAGCACCGCCGGATCGACCAGTACCGGCCAGTCCGCCGGCAGACCGACCGGCGTGATCCCGCCGTACTCCATGCCGGTCGCCTCGACCGCGGTGTCCATCGGCGCAAAGCTCGCCTTGCGGGCCGCCAGCCGGCGGCGCACCAACCCGTTCACGTCGGCACGGGTCGTCGCCAGCACGGCGCACGCCGCGTACCGGGTCTCGGCGCCGCGCCGGCCGGCCACCACGACGCAGTTCGCCGAGGTGTCCAGGGTGGTGCCGTAGGCGGCACAGAACTCGGCGGTGTCGGCCAGCTCCGGGTCGATCTCCGCGACCAGAACCTCGGTCACCGGTACCGCCGGCACCGACCAGGACCGCAGCGCGGACAGTACCGGCTCGGCCAGCAGGTCCGGCCGCTCCAGGGCCGGTGAAGTCTGCAACGTGGACGTCATCCGGCCATCCTCACACCGGCCGCCGGACCACCCGACACACCGCCACCGCCGCGGCCACCTGCCGGGAAACCGCCCGCCCGAGCAGGCACGCCCGAGAAAGCACACGCCCGAGAAAGCACACGCCCGAGAAAGCACACGCCCGAGAAAGCACACGCCCGAGAAAGCACACGCCCCGGAAGGCACACGCGCGAGAAAGCACACGCCCCGGAAGGCACACGCGCGAGAAAGCACACGCGCGAGTAAGCACACGCCCGGGAAGGCGCACGCCGGAGGAGGCGCGCCCCGACAATGCGCACGCCGGGGCGCCCCGCGCCGGCCGGCGGCGCGATCGCCGGCCGGCCCGACCGTCACGCGGGCGGGCGCAGCACGCAGAACTCGTTGTCCTCCGGGTCGGTCAGCACGTGCCAGACCCAGCCGGCCTCCTCGATCGGCTCGCCGGTCAGCCGGCGCGCACCGAGCCCGACCAGCCGGTCGACCTCGGCGTCCAGCTCGGCCACCCGCAGGTCCAGGTGCATCCGGTTCTTGCCGGCCTTCGGCTCGGCCACCCGCTGCAACAGCAGGTCGGGTCCGTCACCGGTGTGCGGCACCAGGCTCAGGTAGCGACCTACCGGTTCGCCCTCGATCCGGTAGCCGAGCGCCGCCGCCCAGAACGCGGCCACCCGCCCCAGATCGCGGCAGTCCAACACCGTCACCACGTGCATCGCTCACCTCGAAGCCTCGCTACCCCAACGGAAGGCGCCACTTCTCCTCGCCGACGCTCGGATTCGACGGTAACGGCTGCCGCCGGCCCGTCGCGGCGAAGCCGTACCGGCGGTAGAACGCCTGCGCGCGGTCGTTCCCGTCGGCGACCCACAGCACCACCCCGGCCGGCCGCTGGCCCGCCGCCCAGCCCAGGAACCGCTGCACCAGCCCGCCGGCGACGCCCCGGCCGCGGACCTCGCCACGAACCCACATGCCGATCAGGTGCAGGTCGGCCGAGTCGTCCTCGGCGAACCCGCCGACCAGGCCGACCGGCAGCGCCGCCGGACCGTCGAGCGCGACGAACCAGGTCGCCCGGTCGAGCTGGGCCCGCCACTGCCACTCGTCGAACGCCGCCTCCCGCTCCACCGTCGAGGCGAACGCGTACGGGGCGTCGGTCAGCGCGGCCAGCCGCACGTCCCGGTAGATCGCCCAGTCGTCCCCGGTCAGCTGCCGAATCTCGATCACCCGCCGAGTATGCCCACGGCGCCTCGCCAGCACGCCGGCGCGGATATCGGTTCGGCAGGACCGGCCAGGCCAGCGAGGATGGCCGGAACCGACCGACGAGCCCGGAACCGAACGACGAGCCCGGAACCGACCGACGAATCGGGACCGAAGAACGAACCCGACACCGCCCGACGCGCCCGGGGCCACCGAGGATGGTCGGACCCGACGGAGGAGTACCGAGATGATCGAGGAACCGCTGACCGGCGGCAACGTCAGCGCCGGGGTGGTACGCGTCGGCGACACCGTGCGGCGGCCCGCCGGGCCGTGGACCCCGGCGGTACAGGCGCTGCTCGGCCACCTCGCCGACGTCGGCTTCCGCGGCGCACCCCGGCCGTACGGGCTGGACGAGTACGGCCGCGAGGTGCTGGAGTACCTGCCCGGCGACGTCGCCTGGCCGGACCACTTCGACGCGCTCGCCGGCGACGACGCGCTCGCCGCGGTCGGCCGGCTGATCCGGGAGTACCACGACGCCGTCGCCGGGTTCCGCCCACCGGCCGACGCCCGCTGGCAGGCGCTGTGGCCGCCGCACGGCGACGAGATCATCGCGCACCACGACCTCGCGCCGTGGAACCTGGTCCTCGGCGACCGGCCGGCGTTCATCGACTGGGACGGCGCCGGCCCCGGCAGCCGGCTGTGGGACCTCGGCTACGCGGCACACGGGTTCGTCCCGCTCGCTCCGCGCACCGGGACCGACGGCGCCGCGGCCCGGCTGCGTACCCTCGCGGACGGCTACCGGCTGGCCGAGGACGACCGGGCGGCGCTGGCGGAGCTGCTGGCGGTGCCGGCGCGGGCGATGTACGACCTGCTCGCCCGCGGCGCCGACACCGGCGGCTCTGGTCCGAGGGGCACGGCACCGTCTGGCGCGACGACGCCGAGTTCATCGAACGGCGCCGGGACCGCTGGCGTACCGCCCTGCTCGACTGAACCGCCGCGTCGCCGATCCACCGCCAGTGGGCGGTGGGTGGCGCCCGCGGCGGGCGCCGGACTCGGCGCGTGGCTACGCCGCCTGGTAGCTGGCGGTCGCGTAGCTGGCGCGCACCGGGGAGCCGTCCGCGCGGTGCCAGGTGGCCACCACCCCCGGTACCGACTCGTCGGCGGGCGCGGCGCTGAGCACCCGGTTCAGCCGTACCGTCAGAGTTCCGCCGCCGGTGGCGACCCGCAGCTCGGTACCGCTGGCGGTGTCGACGGTCTCGAAACCGGACACGGTGAGCGGGCCGGCGGTCGCCGGGTGGGCCGACACGGTGGGGTCCGGGGTGTTGCTCTCGCGCTGCGCCTGCGGCTCGGCGTCGCCCTGGATCAGCGCGACCAGCTGCGCCACCAGGACCGGATCGCGGCTGCCGTCGTAGATCCAGCGCCGCCCCAGCACGCCGTGCTCCGCGGTACCGAGCAGCGCGTCGTCGGCGCCGTCCAGCGGCGCGCCGCGGTAGCTCAACGGGACGAAGTAGGTGGTCGGCCCGTCCGCGACGGCCATGAACTCCAACCCGACCGCGTCCGCCGGGTCGTCCAGCCGGAACCCGCCCACCCGCGCCAGGTCCGGACCGTCCGCGCGGGCCGCGTACCAGGGCTGCTTCGGCAACCAGCCGGTCAGCAACTCGACCTTGGTCGGTACCAGCGTGGTGTGGTGGATGACTGACATCAGCACTCCCTTGCCCGGCTGCGCCCGGTGGATCGTCCGCCCGTTCAGCCTCGCACCGCGGCGGCGGCCAGGGATACCGTGGCCGGCGCGGATCACACCGGCCGCCACCCGGCGTATGGTCGCGGTACCAGGACACCGACATCTCCTGCCGGGTGTAGCCGACGTCCGGGGCCGCGTCCCGCCCCGCGTCATCATGGACGGCTACAGGTCGTAGCGGGCCCGACGGGAGGGCGTCGGACGGCTGCCGGCTTCAGCGGCGCCGCCCCGGTGGAGGTGCGGTCGCAGACCGGCGTCGGATGCGACCGGACCGCCAGCGCCGGCGGCACCGTGCCGAGTCGGGCAGGCGCCGGCGATCCCTTCCGTGCGGCCCCGGGGTACGGACCGAGTCACGCGGACGCCCGCGGTCCGGAGCCCCGCCGGCTCCGTCGGGTGCTCCGCTTCGGCGGCACCCGCCGAGCTGGACCCGCCGGCAGCGGAAAGGGAACCACCGTGCCGACTCGTCTCGGCCGGCGATCCGCGCCCGCCCCATCCACCCTGCCCACCTCCCGAATCGCCGCCGGCATCGGCCGGTACGCGGCAGCGCTCCGGGTCTCCGGCGCCGTGCGCTACTACGGCGCCTCGCTGCCGGTCCGGTTCGGCGCCGCGATGCTCGGCCTCGGCATGCTGGTGCTGATCCGGCACGCGACCGGCGGGTACGCCGCCGCCGGCGCGGTCGTCGGCACCCTCGCCGTGGCCAGTGCCGTCGGCGGGCCGCTCGCCGCCCGCGTCACCGACCGGTACGGGCCACGCCGGGTACTGCCGCCGCTGGTCGCCGGCAACGCACTCGGCGCGGTCGGGCTCGTCGTCGCCGTCACCACCACCGCACCGGTACCGCTCTGGTACGCCGCGGCGGTCGTCGCCGGGCTGTGCACCCCGGCCGCCGGATCCCTGACCCGGGCCCGCTGGTCGGCGCTGGCGCCGGACCGGCCCGTGCTGTCCACCGGGTTCGCGCTCGAATCGCTGACCGACGACCTGACGTTCGTGGTCGGCCCGGTGCTCGCCACCCTCCTCGGCAGCCTCGTTCAGCCGGCACTGGCGCCGCTGCTCAGCGCGCTGCTGGTGCTGGCCGGCGGCGTCGCGATGGCGATCCAGCGGCCACCGGCGCAGACGGCTCCCAGCGCGCCGGGGCACCCCGGTACCGACGCCGCGCCGGGACACCCCGATACCGGTACTGCGCCGGGACACCGCGCTGCCGGCGCGGGCTCGACGCGGACCGGCGGGCCCGGAGCGGCGCCCGGCACCGGTACGCCGCGGCCACCTCGCCGGGGCGCCTGGCACGGCGTGGCCGGCGCCCTCGGCATCCCGGCGGTACGGGTGATGGCCGGCGCGTTCGTGGCCACCGGCGTGGTGTTCAGCGGCATCCAGGTGAGCGTCGCCGCCGCGGCCAGCGGGTACGGGCACGCCGCCGCGGCCGGACCGGTGTACGGCTGCTTCGGCCTCGCCAGCATGTGCGCCGGCCTCGGGTACGGGGCGATCGGCTGGCGGTCCGCACCGCACCGGCGGGTCGCCGCCGGGTTCGGTTGCCTCGCCGCCGGCTGCGCGCTGCTGCCGCTGGCGCCCGGTCTCGGCGGGCTCGCCGCCGCGGTCACGGTGCCGGGGCTCGCGGTCGCGCCGACGGTCATCGCCGGCAACACCGCGCTGGAACAGCGGGTCGGGGCCGGGCAACTGGCCGAGGCGTTCGCCTGGCTGGGTGGGGCCTGTGCGCTCGGGGTCGCGGTCGGTTCCGCGGCTGCCGGCCGCATCGTCGACGGGTACGGCCCGCGCGCCGGGTTCCTGCTCCCCGTTGTCGCCGCCGCGGTCGCCGCCCTGCTGGTCGCCCGCAGCGCAGGCACCCTCGACCCGCACCCCCGCTGACCACGCGCGGCCGGGCGGCGGCGACCCGGGCGACTTCGCCAGCCGGGACCCGGCCGTCGACCCCGCCCGGAGGCTCCGGGCGGCACGCGGCACGGCGCGGCGCCACGCCGGGCCACGGGCGACGGCGGCGCCGCACAGCGGGGTCAGCTCGGCGCCGACCCGGTCAGTTCGGCGACGATCTTCCGGTACTCCGCGGTGACCGCGGCGCCGTCCACCCGGGTCGGCTGGCCGTCCCGCAACGCCCAGTCGCCGCCGACCAGCACGTGCCGGACGGCCGCGGCGCCGCCGTCGGTCAGTACCGACCAGGCCAGGGTGTCCGGATCGCGGTGCGACGGGCCGAGCCGGTCGGCGTCCAGCAGTACCAGGTCGGCCGCCCGCCCCGGGGCGATCTCCCCCAGGTCGTCGCGGGAGTAGCCGAGCGCGCCGCCGCGGCTGGCCATCCGCAGCACGTCGGCCGGGCTGGCGCGGCGCGGCCGGTCCGGCTCGCGCTGCTGGAGCAGCCAGGCGGCCCGCATGGTGCCCCACATGTCCGTGTCGCCCCAGTCGGTACCCAGGCCCAACGTCACGCCCGCCCGATGCCACTCGACCGCCGGCGGAATCCGGCCGTGCAGCGCCAGGTTCGACACCGGGCAGTGCATGACCGCCGCACCCGCCTCGGCCACCGCCGCGACGTCCGCCGCGTCCATCTCGCAGCCGTGGAACAGCACGGTGCGCGGACCGAGCAGGCCGTGCCGCCGCAGCACCTCGATCGTCGAGACGTCCCAGCGCTCGACGACGAGTTCGCGCCGGCGCACCGTTTCCAGGCAGTGCAGCGCGAAGATCGGCTGGTACGCGTCCCGGTAGCGTTCGGCGATGGCCACCGCCTCGGCGGTGAGGTCCTCCTCGGACTCGACGTTGACGGTGAAACCGGTCGGGTCGGCCACCTTCTCGATCCAGTCGTCGTACGTCTGGGGCAGCGACCGGATACCCACCGCCGCACCGGCATCCGCCAGCAGCTGCGGCGTCAGCTCACCGAAACCGCAGTCGGCGACCATCGTCACGCCCTGCCGCAGCAGGGTGAGGTACTCGTACCGGACGACGGCGGCGACCTGCTCGGCGTTGGCCTCGTCGTCGACCCAGGCGCCGACCCGCTGCTGGGCCAGCCCGGCCGGCGAGTCACCGAACCAGTCGAAGATCTCGTACCCGAACTCCAGCCCGCGTACCAGCGTCGACTGGCTGTGGAAGTGGCCGTTCACCAACCCCGGCAGCACCACCAGCCCGGAACAGTCCACATCGGACGGTTGGCTGCCGGCGGGCTCGATCCGGCCGATCGCCCCGTCATCGATCTCGATGTCGGCCTCGCCGAACGTCCCGTCCGGAGCCAGGTACCGCGCACGCGTCAACCACACGCCGGCCACCGTAGCCGGCGGGAGGGCGCCGTGGCCCGCGAATTCCTCCTCACCGGGCCGGGCCGTTCTCGTCCTCGGCGCCGGCCGCCGGCCCGTCCGGTGCGGCGTCCACATCGCCGGACGCCCGGCCTTCCGGTACGGCGCCGCCCGGTGCGGCACGCTCGGGCGCGCTGCCCGACTCACCCGACACGGCAGCCTCCGACGCGCTGCCCGACTGGGCAGCCTCCGGCGCGCTGCCCGACTGGGCAGCCTCCGGCGCGCTGCCCGACTCGCCGGAACGCGGTGGCCAGCCGCGGGGCATCACCCGGCTGCCGGCCAGCAGCGCCACCCCCGCCGCGCCGAACCCGACCGCGCACAGCGACAGGCACACGTAGCCACCGACCGAGCCGGCCAGCAGGCCGAGCGCCGCCAGCACCACGACCACCGCCGACGCCACGCCGAGCACCAGCCCGACCACGCCCGCCACGACCACGCGCCCATCCTCGCACGCCGCGCGCGGTTCACCGGCCGGCCCGGCGATCCGTACCGGCCGGACCGGAACCGCGCCGTCCAGCGGCCGGACCGGTGAACGCGCACCGGGCCTAACCTGTCGGCATGAACGCTCCGACCAGCCCGGTCGCCCTCGTCACCGGCGCCGGCCACGGCATCGGCCGCGCGACGGTACGCAAGTTCCGCGCCCTGGGGACCCGGGTCCTCGCCGCCGACATCGACCTCGCCGCCGAGGACCTCACCGCCGACCCGGGCGTACTCGCGGCGCACCTGGACGTCACCGATCCGGCCTCGGTGGAGGCCTGCATCGCCGGCTGCGTCGACCGGCTCGGCCGGCTGGATCACCTGGTCTGCACCGCCGGCGGCGACACCGGCTCGCCGCCGAACTTCCTGGACGAGACCGACGACGACTGGCAGCGGCTCGTCGACCTCAACCTGTACGGCGTGGTCCGGTGCATTCGGGCCGCCGTACCGCGGATGACCAGTGGCGGCGCGATCGCCGTCGTCGGCTCGGTGAACGGGCTCGCCGCGTGGGGCGGGGCACCCTACTCGGCGGCCAAGGCCGGGCTGGTCAACCTGACCCAGCAGCTCGCCGCGGAGTTCGGGCCGCGCGGCATCCGGGTGAACCTGGTCGCGCCGGGCACCGTCCGGACCCGAGTCTGGGACGACCAGCCCGGCTCGCCCGACCAGATGTCCGTGTTGTACCCGCTGGGACGGATCGGAGAACCGGAGGACATCGCCAACGCGCTCGCGTTCCTCTGCTCGCCGGACGCGTCCTGGATCACCGGGGTGACGCTGCCGGTCGACGGCGGCGCGTCCACCGGCCCGCGCCACCTGTTCGGCAAGCTCCCGCACCGGACCCCCTGACCCCGCACCCCCGTCGCACTCCGCTGATCCGGGCGCCTCGGCGCACCCCGGGCGGGCGCCCGAAGCGGTGACGCGCTTCACGTCACAGGCGGCGAACCCGTGGCGTCTCCGCTGTGACACGGATTCGTACGACGGGAGAAGACGATGAGCAGGCAACGGCTCGGGATGGCGAGCGTGCAGGCGGGCGTCCAGCAGGTACTGGCGCTGCAGGGTTTCGTGAACGAGCGGGTCGACGGCACACTGCTGCACCTGATCCAGCTGCGCGCCTCGATCCTCAACGGGTGCGCCTACTGCATCGACATGCACGGCCGGGAGGCCGCCGAGGCCGGCGAGGACGCCCGGCGCCTGTTCGCGGTCGCGGCCTGGCAGGACGGCGACTTCTTCACCGACGCCGAGCGCGCGGTACTGGCCCTCACCGACGCGGTGACCCGGCTCGGCCCGGACGGCGTGCCGGACGAGGTGTGGGAGCCGGCGGCGAAGCACTTCGACGAGCAGGAACTCGCCGACCTGGTCCTCGCCATCGCGGTGATCAACGTGTGGAACCGGATGAACATCGCCAACCGCACGCAGCCGCCGAAGCACGTGTGACGGGCCCGCCCGCGTACCCTGTGCGGCACCGGGGAAGGAGCCATCGATGGTGTTGCGGGTGCGCGGGCGGGCGCTGCCCGACGGTCGCTGGCTCGACCTGTACGCGGACGGCGACCGCTGGGCGAGCGACCCGGTGCCGGGGGCCGAGCTGGTCGCGGAGGGCTGGCTGCTGCCCGGTCTGGTCGACGCACACACCCACCCCGGCGCGCAGCGCCCCGGCCAGCCGCTCGACCCCGAGCTGCTCCGCGCCGACCTGCACGAGCACGTCGCCGCCGGGGTGACGATGATCCGGGCGCCCGGGATCGCCGCCGACCCGCCGGCCTGGTTCGGCACCGACCCCGACGTGCCGCGCGCGGTGCACGCCGGGCCGTGGATCGCGCAGCACGACACGTTCTTCGACGGCTGGGGCCGCCGCGCCGACCTCGCCGACCTGCCCGGCGTCGCGGCCGAGCAGGCCGCCCGCACCGGCTGGGCGAAGATCATCACCGACTGGCAGCCCGGCGACCAGGTGGTGCCGACCGAGATCCTGCGGGAGGCGGTGCGCCGGGTGCACGAGGTCGGCGGCCGGCTCGCCGTGCACTCGCAACACGCCGCCGGCGGCGCCGCCGCGGTCGCCGCCGGCGTCGACTCGCTGGAGCACGGCATGTGCCTGGATCCCGCGCTGTTGAGCCAGATGGCCGCCCAGGGCACCGCGCTGACGCCGACCCTGGCGACCATCACCGCGTCGTACCACCGGGTCGCGGAACGGCCGGACAGCGCCGCCCGCCGCTGGTACCTGGCCGGCGCCGGCGTGCACGGCGACCTCGCCTCCGCCGCGGCGGAGGCGGGCGTCACGCTGCTCGCCGGTACCGATTCGCGGCCGCACGGCCGCATCGCCGACGAGGTCCGCGCCCTGGTCGACGCCGGAGTCCCGGCGGACGCCGCGCTCGGCGCCGCGTCCTGGATCGCCCGCCCGTACCTCGGGCTACCCGGGTTGGTCGACGGGGCGCCGGCCGACGTCGTGGTCTACGACACCGACCCGCGCACCGATCTGTCCACTCTGGACAGACCGGTTGCCGTCGTCCTCCGCGGCGCCGTCCGCCACCACCGCTGACCGCACCGGACCGACCCGGCGCACCGTGGGCTCAGCCGAGGCAGCCCGGCCCGCACGTATCGCCGGCCGCCCACCCGGCCCACCGCCGTCAACCGTCGGCGCATCGCGGTCAACCGTCGGCGCATCGCGGTCAACCGGCCGGCTGCACCGCGGGCAACAGCCCCCTGTCACGGAGCAGTTCAGCGAGTTGCTCGTCCTGCTCGCCCGTCAGGCACTCCCGGGGAAGGTCGAGACACTGGTCCCGGGTGGAGTACACCAGGTACGCGTACGGGGTCCGGCGCGCGCGTGAAGCGGGCCCAGGCGGATCGGGTGGTCACCAAGTCCGACTCGACCGTCACACCAGTGTCGTCGCAGACGATGCGCCGCGGGTCCGACGCCCACGACGGCAACCGCTTCATCGCTCGCCGCACCGGAAACAGGTACCCCTCCCCCAGCATGACCAGGGCCACCAGCACCGCCACCCCGGCGACGAAGGCGGTGCGGTCGCGCGCGGCGAAGCACAACACCAGCGCCAACACCAGGACCCAGGGAAGGTAGATGCCCCACCCCGAGTCCGAATAGAGCCGGCCCCGCAGCAGCCGCTTACAGTACCGCTCGTCCCGACGAGCGGTGAACTCGACGCGCATCGCACTCCCGTCCGAACCCCACCAACGGCGGCAGCCAGGATGCCGATCCGCCCGACCGCTGTCGAGCCCGTCCGCCCGAACCACCGCGATCCGGCCCGGCCGCGATGTCGGGTGGCGACCGGTCGGCGTGCGGCCATGCCCGCTGTGTCCGCTGCAGGGTCGGGCTGCGAGTGAGCGGGTGATCGCGGACGACAATGCGGCGTGACAAGGTACGCGCATGGCGACTGCACCGAAGGACGTGTTGAAGAGCTACCTCCAGGGCGCGCGCGATGCGCTGCTGTGGAAGTTGGAGGGCGTCTCCGAGCGCGACCTCCGGTTACCTCGGACCCCGACCGGTACGAACCTGTTAGGCCTCGTCAAGCACGCGCTGAACACCGAGGTGATCTACTTCGGACCGACGTTCGGCCGCGAGTGGCGGACACCCGACGAACTCGTCTCGCCCGACGACGCCGACCCGCTCGCCGGCTGGTACGCCACCGAGGACGAGACCTCCGCCGGGGTTGTCGACCTCTACCGCCGCGTGCAGGCCTTCGCCGACGAGACCATCGACACCTTGCCCTTGGACGCGATCGGGCGCGTCGCCCATTGGGGCGGCGAGGAAGTCACGCTGCACGAGACCATGGTTCACAAGACCGCTGACCTGCAGCGCCATGCGGGCCACGCAGACATCCTCCGCGAACAGCTCGACGGCGCCGTAGGGCTGCTACCACGCAGCAGCAACATTCCCGACACCACCGACTGGCCGGCGCACACCCAGCGGCTGAGGGCGATCGCCGACCGGTTCGCCTGACAGGAAACGACGGTACGACGCCCTTCCCTGCCCCGCCGACCTGCCCGGATGATCACGATGCAGCGTCGGCACCAGACGCGGAAGGTTCTGTTCTGACCGCGAAGACTTCGGGTGGAGCTGAGGGGACTTGAACCCCTAACCCCCGCCTTGCAAAGTCCACGCTGATCATGGCTGGGCGTCTGTCGACGTCGGTCTACCGCATGCGGTTACCACCCGCTGTCGGCCGACGTCCGGCCATGTCCGCTGCCTTGGCTACACCTTTGGCTACACGAACCGCTGCTAAGAGGCTGTTGGGTAGCCGGCTGACTGCGGGGCGTGGTGGCGCGATGGCGGCCGGCGCGTCGGCTGGAAAACAAGATCATCCCCGCCAGGATCGCGTTGTGTGTGCAACTGTTCAGCTGGCGGGGATGACCGCCGCTCATGCTATCCGTCCAGCCTGTCCGATGCGGTGTGGGCGCTGATCGAGCCGTTGATGCCGGTGCGAGACCGCAGCAAGGGCGGCGCGGCGCGCACGTACGGTGATCGGCTGGTGCTGGACGCGATCTTGTTCGTGGTGCGCTCAGGCTGCCAGTGGCGGATGATCCCGCACGATCTGCTGCCCTGGGACGCCGCGTACCGCTGGTATCGGGCGTGGATCGCCGACGGCACCTGGGACCGGGTCCATGACGCGCTACGCGATCAGGTCCGCCAGCGTGCCGGGCGTGAATGCAACCCGTCGGCGGCGGTGATCGATGCCCAGTCGATCAAGTCCAGTGAAGGCGGCCAGCACCGCGGCTACGACGCCGGTAAACGCACCACGGGCCGTAAACGCCACATCGTGGTCGACACGTTGGGGCTGCTGCTGGTCGTGGGCGTCACTGCCGCCAGCGTCCAGGACCGGCCCGGCGGCAGGACAGTGCTTTCCGTTCTGGCGCAACGATTCTGCTCGATCGCGTTGGTGTGGGCCGACGGCGGCTACGCCAACTCGATCGACAACAGCCTGATCGGCTGGGCTCGACAGAAACTGGGCCTGGTGCTCCAGATCGTCAAGCGAACCGACGACGTGAAGGGCTTTCAGGTGCTACCGCGTCGCTGGGTCGTCGAGAGAACCTTCGGCTGGCTGGTCCGCCACCGGCGCCTGGCCCGTGACTATGAACGCCTGGCCACCAACTCCGAAGCCATGATCAAGATAGCGATGATCCGGCTGATGGCCACCCGCCTGGCCGGTCAGAGCATCCGATGGTCCAACGCCACCGAACGCGAGGCAGCCTGCCGGGCCACCATCGAAGCTCACCTCACAGCGTGATCACCCGCATACCCAACAGCCTCTAAGAGGCTGCCGCGATCTCCGCTCGGGCTGCGTTGCCCCGCCCAAACCCTCCCTCCATCTGGTGCCCAACGATGGCTGTCGTGGCGGCCCGTTGCGGTCAAGGGGTCAAGGGTCAAGGGGCAAGCCTGGATGTGTGGGATGCCGATCTTGGAGGCGAGCGCTTCGGTGAAGACGACCATGACGTCGTCGGTTCCCAGCAAGTACGTGCCGTCCGGCGGCCATTCGGTTGGCCTGCCTACCGCGATCCACGCGTGTGCCCGCCGGGTGCCAAGCCGCATCGCGAGGGAGTTGATACGGGGTCGTCAGACCACGCGACATCGACACCGGTGAGCTCAGTACCGACCAGGCCGGCCCACTGCGGATGGCGCGAGACCGAGATGGCCGCCACCCCGCCCGGCTCGCCGAGCATGACCACGTGGTCGGTCATGGGCCCGGTGAACAGTTCGAGGCCATAGTGATCGAAGCTGTCACCCCACACAGCGCAGAATCGTTCGCCGCTGTCGGCGACCAGCTCAACCCCCATGGTCGCGGCATGCCAGGTACCGAAATCCCACTGCTCCGGCTCACGACCATCATCGCCGCCCATCAGGACGTAGTACGTGATGCCAGCGATCCTCTTGCCCCGCAGCAACCCAACGGCTGCGGCGTACTTCGTCCTGGTGAGCTTCGACTCGGCCACACGGACAGAGTCCTCGCCGTTGTCGCTCTCCACCATCGGAAGACCAGACGAACGACCTCCACAGCTACAGCACCACTTGGCGCATCGGCGAGCGGGACGAACAGCCTCTCGGCAACCACCCACGACCCGCACCCGGCCGGCGTCCTCGGCCATCCCAGAGCCTGAGCGCCCCGCCGGAGGCATGCCCTGGTCGCGCTCGGCTCGGGCCGCGGTGCTCGGGCACGGCCAGGCGGTGAAGGCCGAAACGCTGCGCAGCAGCTCGTCTCGTCCGGCGGATCGTAACCGGCGAACCCTCGGGGGCAAGATGGCCCCGGGTTTGGGCCATCGCGGCAGCGCTCGCCCGGAACCACTACAAACGGCGGCCACGCAGAGGCGAGCGTAAGGCCGTGCCCGACAGCTCGCCCTGGTCCTGGCGGTGCTCGTCGACGGCGGCGCCGGGCGCGGGCCGGCCTACCGCCCGCCGAGGCCGCCAGGCCGTAGGCGGGCGGCCCTTCCCGGACCGTGCCCGGCGCCTGCGCCGCGCCAGTGACGCCTTGATCGGCTCACCGCTCGGGACGTGCAGAAATTCCTCACCGGGTTGAAGGGCCGCAAGTACACGACGGCGCGCGGCGAGAAGCGGACTCTTTCGGCAGCGTCGGTGATCAAGGTTCACGGCGTGCTGCGGGCCGCACTGGCGGATGCGGAGCGGATGGACCTGGTGGCGCGGAACGTGGCGAAGAGAGCGTCAGGCCGGCGAAGCTGGGGCGCTCCGAACGGCGGGCGTTGACGGTGGACGAAGCGCAGGCGTTCATGGGCAAGCTCTCCGGCAACCGGCTGGAAGGGCTGTTCGTGCTGGCGATGGCAACCGGTCTGCGTCGCGGGGAACTGCTGGGGCTCACCTGATCGGCGGTCGACCTGGACGAGCGGGTGCTGTGGGTGCGGCAGGCGGTACAGCGTGCGGACGGCAAGCTGTCGTTCGTGCCGGTGAAGACGCATCGTTCAGTGCGGCCGGTGCCGATCCCCGCGTTCGGGGTGCGGGCGTTGGAGAAGCATCGCGCGGTGCAGGCGGCGGAGAAGTTGGCGGCCGGCGAGGCGTGGAAGGACAACGGCCTGGTCTTCGCCTCGTCCATCGGTACGCCGTTGGAGCCGCGGAACGTGAACCGGGTCTTCGAGACGGTGCGGGCCGAGGCTGACCTGCCGTGGCTGCACCTGCATGACCTGCGGCACGCGTTCGCGACGTTCCTGCTGACCGGCGGGGTGGAGCTGCGGACGGTCATGGAGCTGCTGGGGCACTCCACGATCCGGCTGACCGCCGACACGTACGGGCACGTACTTCCGGCAACCGCGCGCGGCGCGTCCGGCGTGATGGACGGCCTGCTGCGCAGGGACAACGGCTGAGCCGCTTGGCTACACCGTTGGCTACATTTTCCAACTACACAGTGTTATAAGCCCGGGTGGAGCTGAGGGGACTCGAACCCCTAACCCCCGCCTTGCAAAGGCGATGCTCTGCCAGTTGAGCTACAGCCCCGAGTGGATCTCGACGGCGCGTCGATCGATGAGCGGTACCAGCATCGAACGGCGCGACGCGCGAATGACATCGCCGCCCGACGGCACACCGCCATCGAACGGCGCATCCGCATCGAACGGCACTGTGGCCCGACGGCGTGAATCGCCGTCGGGCCGCACGCGTCCGGGCCGGGTGGAACCCGGCCCGATGCTATTAGCGAAGGTCAGGAGACGTGGTGGCCTCGTGCCAGAGAGCACGCTCGTCGTTCGCGTCCTTGACCTTCTTCGCCACCAGCGCAGCGACGCCGACAACCGCGGCGACGATCAGAAGCTTCTTCACCATCAGTCCCCCTAGTTGCGAATCTCGCCGGCCGCAGACGGTCGACGCAACGGCTCGGGAGTGGGGCTAGCTGGAATCGAACCAGCGACCTCATCGTTATCAGCGATGCGCTCTAACCGACTGAGCTATAGCCCCCTGCGCGAGCCTGAAGATTACCCCATGGCTGCCCGGTCGGCGCCACCCGGGGTCGGCGTGGCGACGCAGTGCACCCACCACCGGATGTCGACCCGGCGGCATCGCCGACGGTACCAGCGAAACCGCCTACCGACCGCCCGAATCGGCCCCGCAGAGACGGTTCCGGCCCGGCGCCACCCGGGCGCCGGGCCGGAACCGGTGGACCTGCGGTTCAGTCCTTCTCGGAGAGCGTCACCTCGATGCCGCCGACCAGGTCGGAGCACACGTTGTAGATGAACGCGCCGAGGGTGGACAGGGCGGTGAACAGCACCATGTTGACCACGCCCAGCAGGGCTGCGACACCGATCACACCCTTGGCGGTGATCTGCAGGTTGAAGCCCTTGCCGTTGGAGCCGGCGGACCCGATCAGCGAGGTGAGCGTCTTGTTGATGCTCTCGAACACGCCCATCGTGTCCAGCGCCAGGTAGAGGACCGAGGTGGCCACCACCATCACGATGAACAGAACCAGCGACACCGCGAAGGCGAACTTCATCACCGACCACGGGTCGATGCGCTTGAGGTGCAGACGCGCCCGCCGCGGGCCGCGCGACGCGGCGGCCGACACGGTCGCCCGTGCGGCCCGGACCGCGTCCGCGACCTGCGCCTTCGCCGGACCGGAGTCCGGCGGTGCGGACACCGGCCCGGTCGGCGGCGGGTTCATGCCCGGCGGCCGAACGAACTTGCTCGTGGCCGACGGGTCGGCCGAGGGCACGGTGGCGCGCCCGACGGTCCTGTTGCCCTGCCCGTTGGCCGAGGGGCCGGAGCGCGCCGCGGCGGTCTCGTGCGTCTTGGCCTCAGTCATACGTCAGTCCTGTTCCTCGGGCTCGTCCGCGTTGCGGGTGATCGCCACCAGCGTCACGCCCGCGGGAAGGTCCATCAACTTGACCCCCATTGTGTTCCGGTCCCGGGTCCGCCGTACAGGCTTCACCGGAGTCCGGATGACTCCGCCGTTGGACGTGATAGCGAACAACTCGTCCTCGGGCGACACCGCGAGTGCACCGACAAGTTGACCACGCCGGGTGGTGATCTTGGCGGTCAGCACCCCCTTGCCGCCCCTGTTCTGGGTGGGGTATTCCTCCACGGGAGTCCGCTTCGCATACCCGCCGTCGGTGGCGACGAGGATGTCCACGCCCTCCCTGACGACCTCCATCGTCAGCAGGACGTCCCCGTCGGTGAACCGCATGCCGATCACACCGGCGGTGGCCCGCCCCATCGGCCGCAGCGACTCGTCGGTCGCCTTGAACCGGATGGCCTGCGCGTTCGCGCTGACCAGCAGCAGGTCGTCCTCCGGCCCGATCAGCGCGGCCTTGACCACCTCGTCCTCGTCGCGCAGGTTGATCGCGATGACCCCGCCCGACCGGTTCGAGTCGAAATCGGACAGCTTGGTCTTCTTGACCACGCCGCTCTTGGTCGCGAGCACCAGGTACGGCGCGACCTCGTAGTGGGCGATCTCGATGACCTGCGCGATGTGCTCGTCCGGCTGGAACGCGAGCAGGTTCGCCACGTGCTGCCCCTTGGCCGCGCGGCTCGCCTCGGGCAGCTCGTACGCCTTCGCGCGGTAGACCCGGCCCTTGTTGGTGAAGAACAGGATCCAGTCGTGCGTCGAGCAGACGAAGAAGTGGCTGACCAGGTCGTCCTGCCGTAGCTGGGCGCCCTGGACGCCCTTGCCGCCGCGCCGCTGCGAGCGGTACAGGTCGACCTTGGTGCGCTTGGCGTAGCCGCCGCGGGTGATCGTCACCACGACGTCCTCGCGCGCGATCAGGTCCTCGATCGACACGTCCCCGTCGAACGGGACGATCTTGGTGCGCCGCTCGTCGCCGTACTTCCGGACGATCTCGGCGAGCTCCTCGGAGACGATCTTCCGCTGCCGCTCCGGCTTGGCCAGGATGTCCTGCAGGTCGGCGATCTTGGCCTCGATCTCGGCCAGTTCCTCGATGATCTTCTGCCGCTCCAGCGCGGCGAGCCGCCGCAGCTGCATGTCGAGGATCGCGGTGGCCTGCACCTCGTCGACGGTGAGCAGCTCCATCAGGCCGGTCCGGGCCTGCTCCGCACTCGGCGAGCGCCGGATCAGCGCGATGACCTCGTCCAGCTGGTCCAGCGCCTTGACCAGGCCGCGCAGGATGTGCGCCCGCTCCTCGGCCTTGCGCAGCCGGTACCGGGTGCGCCGGACGATGACCTCGATCTGGTGCTTGACGTAGAGCAGCAGGAACTGCGCCAGGTTGAGGGTCCGCGGCACGCCGTCGACCAGCGCCAACATGTTCGCGCCGAACGTCTCCTGCAACTGGGTGTGCTTGTACAGGTTGTTCAGCACGATCTTGGCGACCGCGTCGCGCTTGAGCACCAGCACCAGGCGCATGCCGGTACGGCCGGAGGACTCCTCGCGGATGTCCGCGATGCCGCTGATCTTGCCTTCCTTGACCAGCTCGGCGATCCGCTCGGCCAGGTTGTCCGGGTTGACCTGGTAGGGCAGCTCGGACACCACCAGCATGGCGCGGCCCTTGGCGTCCTCCTCGACGTCCACCACCGCACGCATCCGGATCGAACCGCGGCCGGTCCGGTACGCGTCGAGGATGCCCTGGGTGCCCACGACGAGACCCTTGGTCGGGAAGTCGGGGCCCTTGACGATGCCGATGAGCGCTTCCAGCGCCTCTTCCTCGGTGGCGTCCGGGTGCGCCAGGCACCACTGCACGCCCTCCGCGACCTCGCGCAGGTTGTGCGGCGGGATCCGGGTCGCCATCCCGACCGCGATCCCCTCGGAGCCGTTGACCAGCAGGTTCGGGAACCGGGCCGGCAGCACGTCGGGCTCTTGGGTGGTGCCGTCGTAGTTCGGCGAGAAGTCGACGGTGTCCTCGTCGATGTCCCGCAGCATCTCCATGGCCAGCGGGTCGAGCCGGCACTCGGTGTACCGCATCGCGGCGGCCGGGTCGTTGCCCGGCGAACCGAAGTTGCCGTTGCCGTCGATCAGCGGCGCCCGCATCGACCACGGCTGCGCCATCCGAACCAGCGAGTCGTAGATCGCCGAGTCGCCGTGCGGGTGGTAGTTACCCATCACCGCGCCGACGACCTTGGCGCACTTGACGTAACCCCGGTCGGGGCGCACGCCGTCGTCGAACATGCCGTACAGGATCTTGCGGTGCACCGGCTTGAGGCCGTCCCGCACCTCGGGCAGCGCGCGGCCGACGATCACGCTCATCGCGTAATCGAGGTACGACCGCTGCATCTCGACTTCGAGCCCGACCGGCTCGATCCGGTCTCCGCCGCCCGGCGGCACCGTCGTCTCGGTCACGAATTACCTCTTCGCTGTGGATATCGCTGTGGATAGTGTGGATGATCAGCCACTCAGCGTGGCCCGCTGCTGACTCCGGTCGATCCCAACCTTCTGATCCGTAGTCAGATGTCGAGGAACCGGACGTCCTTGGCGTTGCGCTGAATGAACTCCCGACGCGACTCCACGTCCTCACCCATCAAAACGCTGAACAGCTCGTCCGCGGTTGCGGCGTCGTCCAAACTGACCTGTGACATCAACCGCGTGGCCGGGTTCATCGTGGTGTCCCACAGCTCGTGGTAGTTCATCTCACCCAGACCCTTGAACCGCTGGATGTCGTCCGGCTTCGCGTTCGGCCGCTTCTCCTGCCGCAGCGCGATCAGCCCGTCACGCTCCCGGTCGGAGTACGCGTACTGGACGTCGTCGCCCTTCCGGTTCCACTTGATCTTGTAGAGCGGCGGCCGGGCCAGGTAGACGTGGCCCATCTCCACCAACGGCCGCATGAACCGGAACAGCAGCGTCAGCAGCAGCGTGGTGATGTGCTGGCCGTCCACATCGGCGTCGGCCATCAGCACGATCTTGTGGTACCGCAGCTTGCCGATGTCGAAGTCCTCGTGGATGCCGGTGCCGGCGGCGGTGATGATCGCCTGGACCTCGTTGTTCTTGAGGACCCGGTCGATCCGCGCCTTCTCCACGTTGAGGATCTTGCCGCGGATCGGCAGGATCGCCTGGATCTGCGGGTTGCGGCCCTGCTTCGCGGAGCCGCCGGCCGAGTCGCCCTCCACGATGAAGATCTCGCACTCGCGCGGGTCGGTCGACTGGCAGTCGGCCAGCTTGCCCGGCATCGAGCCGGCCTCCAGCAGGCTCTTGCGGCGGGCCAACTTGCGCGCCTGAGCGGCGGCGGCACGGGCCCGCGCGGCCGCGGACGCCTTGGTGATGATGACCTTCGCCTCGCTGGGGTTGCGCTCCAGCCAGTCCACCAGCCACTCGTTGCAGACCCGCTGCACGAAGCTCTTCACCTCGGTGTTGCCGAGCTTCGTCTTGGTCTGGCCCTCGAACTGCGGCTCGGCCAGCTTCACCGAGATGATCGCCGCGAGTCCCTCGCGGATGTCCTCACCGCTGAGCTTGTCGTTGCCCTTGAGCAGCTTCTTGTCCGCGCCGTACTTGTTGATCACGCTGGTCAGCGCGGCCCGGAAGCCCTCCTCGTGGGTACCGCCCTCGATCGTGTTGATCACGTTGGCGAACGTGTACACGCTCTCGCCGAACGACTCGTTCCACTGCATCGCGATCTCGAGCGACATGCCCTCGGTCTGACCGTCGAACGAGATGATCGACTTGTGGATCGGCGTCTTCTTGGCGTTCAGGTGCGCCACGAAGTCTGCGATGCCGTTCTCGTACTGGAAGGTCTCGGTGACGACGTCCGGCTGGTCCTCGGTGGTGCGCTCGTCGGTGAAGACGATCTTCACGCCGCCGTTGAGGAAGGCGGTCTCCTGCAGCCGGCGGTGGATCGTCTCGTGGTTGAACTCGACGGCCTCCATGATCGAGCCGTCCGGCCAGAACGACACGCTCGTCCCGGTGCGCTCGGTGCGCTCGCCCTGCTCCAGCGGGCCCGGCTTGGAGTGCTCGTAGTTCTGCCGCCAGGCGTGTCCCTTGGTCCAGATCTCCACCTCCATCCGGACCGACAGCGCGTTGACCACCGAGACGCCGACGCCGTGCAGGCCGCCGGACACCGCGTACGCCTTGCCGTCGAACTTGCCGCCGGCGTGCAGCACGGTCATGGCGACCTCGACACCCGGCTTCTTCAGCTTCGGGTGCAGGTCGACCGGGAAGCCACGGCCGTTGTCGATCACCCGCACGCCACCGTCGGACAGCAGGGTGACCTCGATCTCGTCGGCGTAGCCGGCCATCGCCTCGTCGACGGCGTTGTCGACCACCTCCCACACCAAGTGGTGCAGGCCACGCTCGCCGGTGGAACCGATGTACATACCGGGACGCTTGCGGACCGCCTCCAGGCCCTCCAGGACCTGAATCGACGCTGCCGTGTAGTCGCTCTGCTTCTGCTTGGGGGCTGCCACCCTCTGTCACTTTCTCCGCGAACCGGCAGTGGAGCCGGGTGCCGGGCCGCGAGGGTCGGGCGAACGCGGGCAGCGAACGGCACGCGCACCCGCCCACGGCGGGCCGGGAAGGGATTCCGGACCTGGTGCATCGAACCGGACGCCCGGCCGTCGGCCAGCTGTCGGCCCACGCCCCTTTTGCACGAAGGTCGCCGGGGCGGCGGCCGACGGCCGAGGCCCCGCGGCCTCCCACGCGTGCCGATCGATCCCCGCGCTTGCGGGTCGAACGGCTGAACTCCGTGTCAATATTACTTGGCTCTGCCGACATAACCGCGATGCGGCACCCCTGACGTGGCCGAGAAGACCAGAAAAAGCGGGTGGACGCACCCCCCTACCAGGATGGGGGGTGCCACGCGGCCTCGGCGCGGCAGACCCGGTTGGCCGGAAGCGACCCCCGCACCGGCGGTGCGGGGCCGCCGCGGGGAGCCTCCGCCACGATACCCGGGGACCCCGGCGCGAACGGGTCGAACCGGACAGCCGACCGGCCCGATCAGCGCGCCGCCACCCCGCCCGGCCGGCCCCGAACCGGTACGGTCGCGGGCGATCACCCTGCGCAACCGGTACCGGCCCGAACGGCCGCCGGTCGCGGCGCACCGGAAAGCTCCGCACTCGACCACCCAACCGAACGGCGGCCCGCCCCATCGGTACGGGTAGCAGGATCGGGAGGGCGGATGGATCCACGGCAACGGCAGAACTACGAGTCCTACATCCAGGGCCGGGTGACCTCGCTACGGCGCACCGCGTACCGGCTGGCCGGCAGCTGGGACGCCGCCGACGACCTGGTGCAGGACACGTTCGTCAAGCTGTACCTGCACTGGGCGAAGGCAACGGCCGCGCGGTCGATCGACGCGTACAGCCGGCGCATCCTCGTCAACACCTTCCTCGAACAGCTGCGCCGACCCTGGTACCGGCGGGTGCTGTCGGTCGCAACGCCGCCCGACCGGCCCACCGGCGCCGTCGACCACGACGGTGCGCTCGACCTGCGCGCCGCCCTCGACCGGCTCGCCGCGGGCCAGCGCGCCGTCCTGATCCTGCGGTACTGGGAGGGCCTGGACGTGGCCGAAACCGCGGAGGCGCTCGGGTGCTCCGTGGGCACGGTCAAGAGCCAGACCTCCGCCGCCATCGGCCGACTCCGCCGCCTGCTGCCCGAGTACGCGGGAGTCGCGGAACCGGCCGGCACAGACAGGAGCACGAGATGAACGACGAGAAGCTGCGCGAGCTGTTCGCGGACGCCGACCCGGTCGACGAACCGCCGCTCGCCCCCGGGTACCTGGCCTCGACGGCGGAGGCCGCGGATCGGGCGGTACGGCGCCGCCGGCTGCGCCGGTTCACCATCGGCGGTGTCGCCGTGGTCGCGGCGCTCGCGGCCACCGGCCTGGCGGTCCAACCGCAGCTGCCCGGTACGACCACGGCGCGGGTCTCCGCAGCGGCCACCGGCGGGGGCAACTACGACCCGCTCGTCTCCCGGCTGAGCCCCGGGTGGCTGCCCGCCGGCGCGAACCTGCACGAGCAGTCGGTCGAGAACAAGGTGCAGTCACTGCGCTTCGAGAAGTGGGAGGGCACCGCGAAGCGGATCGAGCGGATCGACTGGGGAGTCGAGCTCTACCTGTACCCGCCGGGGATCAAACCCGCGTCCGACGGCCCGCACGAACACCTGCAGTTCGGCCACGGCACCAGGACCGACCCGGTGCAGGGCATGCCGGCCGAGGTGCTCGGCAAGGCGCCCGGCTACCGGCTCGCCTGGCGGTACCCGTCCGGCGCGCACGCGATCGTCCAGATCGACGCCTCCGGCCAGACCGGCCAGGCCAGCAAGGAGCCGGCGGACTACCAGACCGGGTTCGGCGACCGGGCCGCGTCGGTGGCCCGCAAGATCGCCGCAAACCTGCGGATCGACGGCAACACGCCGCTGAAGTTCCCGTTCGCGTTGCACCTCCCCGCCGGCCAGCACGTGGTGGCGGCGACCTCACGCATTATGCGGGGCAACGACGGCAAGCTGGCCACCAACGCCCTGCTGACCTGGGGCACCAGCGGGCGGATGAAGACCTGGTCGACGGTGCAGACGATCTCGCCGGCAACGAAGGGCAAGCCGGAGACGTTCGTCAGCGGTGTCTACTCCATCCCGAACACGCACGGCTTCATGCTGCAGGCATCGGTCGCCGGGCACGGCGACAGCAAGCAGCTCGCCGACCAGGTACAGGTCTTCGGGTCACCGACCGACGTGACCACCTGGCGGGCCGACCCGGTCCGCGACTGACCGCGCCGCCGCCCACCGCCCCGCCCGCCGCCGGTTCCCGGAACCGGCGGCGGCTTCGTGCAACCCGGCCGGTACCCGATCGCATCTGCAGTAGGGACGGCACGGAAGGGGCCACGGTGCGCGTTGACTGGGAGCACGAGTACGTCGAGTACGTGCGGGTGCGGTTACCGCTGCTGCGGCGCACCGCGTACCAGCTGGTCGGCGACGGGCAGCGGGCCGACGATGTGGTGGCGCAGACGCTGACCGACCTGTACGTGCGCTGGCGCCGCGCCCGCCGCGCGGACCATCTCGACGCCTACGTACGGCGCATGTTGATCAACACGTTCCTCAGCGACAAGCGCCGTGCCTGGTCCCGGGTGCGGCTGCTGGCGGAACTGCCGGATCGGCCCGCCCCGGCCGGCGACCGCATCGAGGACCGCGACCTGGTACGGCAGGGGCTGCTCGCGGTGCCGCCACGGCAGCGCGCGGTACTGGTCCTGCGGTACCTGCACGACCTGCCGGTCACCGAGGTCGCCGACCTGCTCGGCTGTTCCACCGGCACGGTCAAGAGCCAGGCCGCGCGCGGGCTGGCCACGTTGCGGCGGGCGCTCGGGGTCGCGGCCCCAGCCGCCGCGGAGAGGACCATCAGATGAACGATCAGGAACTCTTGGCGCCGCTGCGCGAACTGGACCCCCGGTGGCGGGCACCGACCTGGTGTCCGACGCCGTCCGGCGCGGCCGGCAGGTCCGCCGACGGCGCAACGTCGTGCTCGCCGGTACCGCGGGAGTGGTGGCGGTGGCGCTGGGCGGTACTGGTCTGGTGGTCCGTTCGCAGCTGCCCGGGACGACGGCGCGCGTCGCCGCGGCATCCGACGGCGGCGGCCGCTACGACCCGCTGGTCTCCCGGCTCGCCCCGGGGTGGATGCCGAGCGGCGCGACGGTCCGGCAGCGGGGTACGACGCGGGACAGGCTGCAGTCGCTGACATACCTGCGCTCGGTCCCCGATCCGAAGGAGCCGAAGGCGGTGCGGTTCGTGTGGATCGTCGAGCTGACCCTGTTCGCGCCGGGGGTACGGCCCGTTCCCGCGAGGACCGCGGAGGACGGTCCGCTGGAGGGCCTCACGTTCGGCAGCGGGAAGAAGGTGGCGCCGGTCCAGGGCATGCCCGCCGAGCTGCTTCCCGACCCCAACGGCTACACCCTCGAGTGGGCGTACCCGTCCGGCGCGCACGCCGTGGTCACTATCCCGGTGACGGGTGGCAGCCGCGGTACCGGGGCGGTAGGGCCCGGCGCGACAGCCGGCACCGGCTTCGGCGACCGGACTCCGGCGGTGGCGCGCAGAATCGCCGAGAACCTGCGCATCGACGGCAACACGGCGCTGAGGTTCCCGTTCGCGCTGCGGTTGCCCGCCGGCCAGCACGTGGTGGGCGCCGGCACGACGTACGCGGACAGCGGGAGCCTCGGAGGAACGAGCGCCACGCTGCGCGTCGGCACCAGCGACCAGCCGAAGACGTGGTCGTCCATCTCGCTGAGCTCGGACATCGCCCCCGGAAAGCACGTCACGGTACGCCACGGCTTCATGGTCCAGGTGACACCCGCGCGCGGGGTGGCCGCCGCGACCCTGACCCACGGGCTCCGGATCTTCGGCGAACCGCGGGACCCGAGCACCTGGCGAGCCGACCCGATCCGAGGCTGATCCGCGCCGCGTCGGCCGCACCGCTCGCTGCCGCCGGGTCCGCACCCCTGCGGCAGCGCCGTGCACCCAGGCCGGTTGCCCTGGGACGCGTTCGGCGTTTCGTTCGGCCGCCCGGCGCGGCGGTGGATCCGTTGCCAGACGGCGGATCCCCGATCAGCCGTACGTGTCGCCCGGCCCCGGGCCGGGCACCCGCAGCGGGCCGTGCCGCCAGGACGGCGCCGCCGGGCCGTGGATGCGCAGCCGCTTCACCGGGCTGGGCCGCACCTCCTGCGCGATCTTGGCGAGGATCTTGCCGCTGAGCAGCCGCAGCTGGGTGGCCCAGGCGGTCGACTCCGCCTCGATCGTCAGCTCGCCCTCGACCAGCTTCACCGGCCGGCAGTGCGCGGCGATGTCCGCGCCCACCACGCGTTCCCAGGCGCCGAAGACGGTCGCCTCGGCGGCCGGCTGCTGCCAGCCGCGGTCCCGGACCAGCTTGCCCAGCAACGCGCCGAACAGCTGCGGGTCGCGCGGATCGGGCCCGGGGCCGGAGTAGCCGCGCTTGCGGTACCGCCGGGGATCGCCGCCGCGCGATCGCGTCGACCCACCACGCTCGCCACGTTTCGCCTTCGCGGCCGCCAGCACCGCCCGGGCCAGCTCCGGGCCGGCCAGCCCGTCCGGTACCCCCGCCGGCCGGTCGCCGGCCGTCGCACCGGCAGCTTCGCCGGACCGGGCGTTGTCGCCGGACCGGATGTCGTCGCTGGCCTGGGTGTTCTTGCCGGCCCGGGTGTTCTCGCCGACCCGGCCGTCGACCCCACCGCTGTCCGAGCCGCCGGCGGCCGCGTCCCGCGCCTGCCCGGTCGCCCGGCCACCGCGTCGAGCACCGGTCTGCTCACCGCGCTGCCCGCCGGGGCGGGCGGTGTGCCGACCATCGGTGTCATCGCCGCGCTGCCCGCCGGGGCGGGCGCCCCGGTCACCGTCGGCGGTGCGGTCAGAGGACACGGCGCACCTCGCCGGCAGCCACGTCGTACCGCCCACCCTGCAGCGCGGGCGGCACGTCCTCGGCGACCGCGCAGGTGACCAGCACCTGGTCCGCGCCGCCGACCAGGTCGGCCAGCCGCGCCCGGCGCCCCGAGTCCAGCTCGGCGAACACGTCGTCGAGGATCAGCACCGGCTCGGCCCCGGTACTGCGCAACAGTTCGAAGCTCGCCAGCCGCAACGCCAGCGCGACCGACCAGCTCTCGCCGTGACTCGCGTACCCCTTGACCGGCAGGTCACCGAGGCGCAGCAGCAGCTCGTCGCGATGCGGCCCGTGCAGCGTGGTGCCGCGCTCCACTTCCTGCGGCCGGGCCCTGGCCAGCGCCGCCGACAGCCGGGCGGCGAGCACGTCCCGGTCGGCGGTCAGCTCCGCCTCGCCGTCCGCCGCCAACGTCGACCGGTACGCCGCGTGCACCCGGCCCTTGCCCTGGCTGACCGCGTCGTACGCCTTCTCCAGGTGCGGGCCGAGCGCGGCGACGAGCTCCAGCCGGCCGGCGACCAGATCGGCGCCGTGCCGGGCGAGATGGCTGTCCCACACGTCCAGGGTGCGCAGATCGGCCGCGGCACTCGACTCGCCGTCGCCGCCGTGGCCGCGCCGGCCGGCCCGGCGCGCCAGGTACGAGGTGCGCAGCAAGGCGTTGCGCTGTTTGAGAACTCGGTCGTAGTCGGCCCGGACACCGGCATAGCGCGGGTAGCGCGACACCAGCAGCTCGTCCAGGTAGCGCCGCCGCTCCGACGGGTCGCCGCGCACCAGCGCGAGATCCTCCGGCGCGAACAGCACGGTACGCAGGGCGCCGAGGATCTCGCGGGCCCGGGGCACCGGTGACCGGTTCAGCCGGGCCCGGTTCGCCTTACCGGGCACCAACTCCAGCTCCAGCACCAGCTCGCGGCCGTCGTTGACGACCACCGCGCGGATCACCGCGCGGGCGGCACCGGCCCGGACCAGCGGGGCGTCGGACGAGACCCGATGGCTGCCCAGCGTGGCCAGGTAACCGAGCGCCTCCATCAGGTTCGTCTTGCCCTGCCCGTTGGGCCCGACGAACACGCTCGGACCCGGGGACAAGGACACCGACACCTGTGGATAGCTGCGGAAGTCGACCAACTCGACCGCTCGGACGTACATCCCTCATCCCCCAGGTGTCGCCGCCGGCGGTGGACGGCCGTGCCGTCCGCGCCCCGTGGACGGATCAGCCGTCCGCGTCCTCCTTCACCGCGTGCCCACCGAACTGGTGGCGCAGCGCGGCGACCGCCTTCATCGTCGGCGATTCCTCCTGCCGGGAACCGAACCGGGCGAACAGCGAGGCGGAGATGACGTTCAGCGGGACGCCGAGCCGGATCGCCTCCTCGACCGTCCACCGGCCTTCGCCGGAGTCGGCCGCGTAGCCGGCGATCTTGGCCAGCTTCGGGTCGTCGTCGAGTGCCCGGTCGAGCAGGTCCAGCAGCCAGGACTGGATGACGGTGCCCTTGCGCCAGGACTTGATCGCGCCCGGCACGTCGTCGACGATCTCGGACGCCTCCAGCAGCTCGAAGCCCTCCGCGTACGCCTGCATCATCCCGTATTCGATGCCGTTGTGCACCATCTTGGTGTAGTGCCCGGCGCCGACACCGCCCGCGTGCACGAAGCCGAACTCGCCCTCCGGCTTGAGCGCGTCGAAGATCGGCTGGGCCTTGGCGACGTCCTCGTCCGTCCCGCCGACCATCAGCGCGTAGCCGTTCTGCAGGC
Source organism: Actinocatenispora thailandica (assembly GCF_016865425.1). Classification (NCBI taxonomy): domain Bacteria; kingdom Bacillati; phylum Actinomycetota; class Actinomycetes; order Micromonosporales; family Micromonosporaceae; genus Actinocatenispora; species Actinocatenispora thailandica. The sequence continues at coordinate 6,951,135 of NZ_AP023355.1, forward strand.
CCCAGACGCCACCGGAGACACCGCAGTCCACGTACCCGATGCCCTTCGGGGCCAGCTGCTCGGCGTGCACCTTGTCGTCGGTGAAGCGCGAGTTGCCACCGTCGATGACGACGTCGCCCGGCGACAGCAGCTCGCCCAGCTCCTCGACCGTCTGCCGGGTCGGGTCACCGGCCGGCACCATCACCCACACCACGCGCGGCGCGGGCAGCCGCTCCACCAGCTCGGCGAGGCTGGCCACATCGGCAATGTCGGGGTTCCGGTCGTAGCCGACGACCTCGTGCCCGGCCAGACGCAACCGCTCCCGCATGTTGCCGCCCATCTTGCCGAGACCGATGAGCCCGAGTTGCATGTCCCCTCCAGATTCCGCTCCGCCGACGGCGCATCGACACCGGGATCGTCGGTGCCGATCGCCCCGCGACGACGGTACGCGGGTGGTTCACCGGCGCCGCGACCCGGCACCGCGGCTGTGGCCGACTACTGGTTGGCGAACCGCACCGGCATGATCAGGTACCGGTAGGAGGTGTCGTCGTCGTTGTCCTCGGTGCTGCCGGACACCACCGCCGGCTTCATCGGGTCGACGAACGACAGCTTCGCGATCGGCCGCCCCAGCTGCGCCAGCCCGTCGAGCAGGTACTGCGGGTTGAACGCGGTGGTCATCGGCTCCCCGTCGTACTCGCACTCCAGCGCCTCGGAGGCGCGGGCGTCCTCGGTGGCGCCGGCCTCGACGACGAGTCCGTCGGACGAGAACGACAGCCGGACCGGGTTGTTGCGCTCGGCGACCAGCGCGACCCGCTTGACCACCTCGGCCAGCGCGGCGGCCGGCACCCGGGCGTGCGAGGTGAACTCGGCCGGGAAGATCGAGCGCAGCGGCGGGTAGTTGTCACCCTCCAGCAGCCGGCTGGTGGTGCGACGCTCGCCACCGGCGAAGCCGATCATGCCCTCGCCGGCGCCGGGCGCGGACAGCGCGATCCCGACGCTCCCGCCGAGCGGCCCGAGGGCACGCGCGGTCTCGCTCAGCGTGCGTGCCGGCACCAGCGCGGACAGGCTGGTGTCCGCCTCGTCCGGCTGCCACTCCAGCTCGCGCATGGCGGCCCGGTAGCGGTCGGTGGCGAGCAGGGTGAGCGTGTTGCGCTCCAGCTCGAACTTGACCCCGGTGATCATCGGCAGCGTCTCGTCGCGACCGGCCGCGATCGCGACCTGTGCCACCGCGGTGGCGAACAGCGCCGCGTCGATGCGACCGGCGGAACGTGGCATCGCCGGCAACGCCGGATAGTCCTCGACCGGCATCGTCGGCAGCGTGAACCGCGCGCTGCCGCAGGTGATCTCGACCCTCGAACCCTCGGTGGCGACGTCGACCGGTTTCGCCGGCAACGCCCGGGTGATCTCGGCCAGCAACCGGCCGGAGACCAGCACGGTGCCCTCCTCGTCCGGCTGGACGTCGACCTGCACCTGGCTGGAGACCTCGTAGTCGAAGCCGGACACGGTCAGCCGACCGTCACCGACGGCGAGCAGCACGCCGGCCAGCACCGGCACCGGAGGCCGGTTCGGCAGGCTCTTCGCGGTCCAGGCGACGGCGTCGGCGAGCGCATCCCGCTCAACCCGGAATTTCATGCGGTCCCTCCTGGGAGAGCGTCGGTCGGGCGCCGACGGCGTCCGTCACGCATCGGCGTCGCGGGTCGGCTGGTCGTGGCGCAGGCCCGCCTCAGGACCTTACGGGCACCCACCGACAACTCGACGAATGCCCGGGCCGTCCGGGGCGTGCGCTGCGGGTCTCGATTCTAAGGGCCCGGTCGAGTCGTTGCGGACGGTTCTCCCGGTGCGGGGTGGCTCAGGTACGGCTCGGGCGCTTGGCTGCTTCCCGGGACCCAGACGATTGGCTTTTCGTTCTCTTAGAAGAACTCACCCATCAACGTCATAGGGGCTGTGGAAACTGTGGAGAACCGACGTTTTCCCTGATCCGGCTCGGTTGAGGGGTGTGGGAAAGCTGTGTGCGCAGCGGTTGATGACTCGGCGCGTCGTCCACAGGCGGCCCGGCGGCTCCCCGTTGTCCACGCGTTGTCCCAAGGCTCGCGGGCTTATCCACCGTGCTGTCCCCAGGTCTTCCCCAGGGTTGTCCCCAGCGTGAACCATGGTCGGCAACCGGTGGAAAACTCTGTCCACCGGCCGTCCACACGCTGTCCCCAGGACACGCCGGCTTGACCACAGGCAATCCACCGATTTGTCCACAGCCCTTGTGCACAGCATGTTGATACACCTGTGGATGAAGTTGTGGATCGAGCCCGTGTGAGGCTCGTCGCTTTCGGTGCGAGCGCCCCGATCGGGGGTCTGCTCGGGGTCTGCGGGACACCGGCCGGCCGCACCCCGGCGCGTTTTGTCCGACTCGGCTGACCGGCCAACGGCACGAGAGACGCCCGCACGAGAGGCAAGAGACGCCGGCAGGAGAGGCGAAAGGCGCCCGCACAGAGCGGGAAGGGCGCCTGCAGGAGGGAAGGGCCGCCCGCACGAGGACGGCGCCCGCAGGAAGGTAGGAGTACGGCGAGGAGCACTGCTCGGCCGAGCCAGGACCGCCGCAAGGCCGGCCCCAGCGACTCGCCCTACGGCTCCTGCTGCTTGATCCGGTTGGTGAGCTCGGCGATCTGGTTGTACAGCGTGCGCCGCTCGGCCATCTGCCGACGGATCTTGCGGTCCGCGTGCATCACGGTCGTGTGGTCACGCCCGCCGAATGCCTGGCCGATCCGTGGCAATGACAGGTCGGTCAGCTCCCGGCACAGGTACATGGCCACCTGGCGGGCGTTCACCAGCACCCGGGAGCGCGAGTGCCCGCGCAGGTCGTCGATGCTGACGCCGAAGTAGTCGCAGGTCAGTTCCATGATCTGCTCGGAGTTGATCTCCGGTCCGGCGCCGTCCGGGATCAGGTCCCGCAGCACCTCCTCGGCCAGCCCGAGATCGACCGCCGCGCGGTTCAGGCTGGCGAACGCGGTGACCCGGATCAGCGCCCCCTCCAGCTCCCGGATGGAGTTCTGGATCCGGGACGCGATGAACTCCAGCACATCGAGCGGCGCGTACAGCCGCTCGTGCGCCGCCTTCTTCTGCAGGATCGCGATCCGCGTCTCCAGATCCGGCGGCTGGATGTCCGCGAGCAGCCCCCACTCGAACCGGGTGCGCAGCCGGTCCTCCAGGGTGGACAGCTGCTTCGGTGACCGGTCCGAGGTGATGACGATCTGCTTGTTCGCGTTGTGCAGCGTGTTGAAGGTGTGGAAGAACTCCTCCTGGGTGCGCTCGGCGCGCTCCAGGAACTGGATGTCGTCGATCAGCAGGATGTCGGCGTCCCGGTAGCGCCGCTGGAACGCCTGCATCTTGTCGTCCCGCAGCGAGTTGATGAAGTCGTTGGTGAACTCCTCGGTCGACACGTACCGCACCGAGCGGGCGTTGCCGAGGCTCGCCGCGTAGTGCCCGATCGCGTGCAGCAGGTGCGTCTTGCCGAGGCCGGACCCGCCGTACACGAACAGCGGGTTGTACGCCTTGGCCGGCGACTCGGCGACCGCGATCGCCGCCGCGTGGGCGAACCGGTTGCTGGAGCCGATCACGAACGTCTCGAAGGTGTACTTCGGGTTCAGCCGGCTGACCGCGTCGGCGCCGCGGCCGGTGTAGTCGCGCAGCTGGCCACCCGGCCGTACCGGGGAAGCCGAGTCGCCGCGGCCGGTGCCCTCGGAGCCGAGGCGGTGGCCCCGGTCCGGCCGGGCCGCGGCCGGTGGCCGGACCGGTTCGGCGCCGGGGTCGTCGCCGGCGCGCTGGGGCGGTGCGCCGGCCGGTCCGGTGACGGTCGGCGCGGTGCGCCGGGGTGGCGACGCGGCCCGGCTGGCCGTGGGGATGTCGAGGCCGGGGAGCTGCGGCGCCGGAATGCCGAGCGGAAGTTGCCCGTCCGGTTCGGTCGCCCGGCGGTAGTCGTCCGGCTCGGTCCGGTCCTGCGCCGGCGGCGGGTAGTCACCCGGCGTGGGGCGGTAGCCGCCGGGGATGGGCCGGTAGTCCCGGGTATCGGCCGGGTAGTCCCGCCCGTCGTGCCGGTAGCCGGCGGCGTCCGGGCGGTAGTCCGGGGCGTCTGGGCGGTAGTCCGGCCCGTCCGACTGGTACCCGCGCCGGTCCGGCGCGAAGTCGTTGCTCTCGGGCCGGTACTCCGCAGGCTCGGGGCGGAACTCGACGCCCTCCGGCCGGTAGTCGGACCCGTCCGGGCGGTAGTCCGGCGGCGCGGGCGGGTAGTCGCTGGCCGGGCCGCGGTAGTCGGGTGCCGCGGCCCGGAAGTCGGGTGCGGTCGGTGGCAGCGTCGCGCCCGGGTCGCCGGCCACCTGGTCGGGGTCGTCCGACGGCTGCACCGCGACGGCCAACTGGATGGTGCGCCCCAGTCGGCGGGACAGCGCCTCGGTGATGGCCGGACGCAGTCGCGACTCGATCGCGTCGCGGGTGAACGGGTTCGGTGCGGCGATGAACGCGGTGTCCTCGACCAGCGCCAGCGGCCGGGTCAGCCGCAGCCACGCCTGCTGCTGCGGGGAGAGGGTTTCGTTGGCGAGTTCCTCGGTCGCCGCGACCCACACGGCGGCAAGGTTGACCGCGTCGTCGCCCACCGCTGTGCACCCCCTCGCCATCGCGGGCAGCCCCGGTGCTCGGCTGCTGCCCGACCGGCGGCGGCGAACCCGCTGCGGTGCATCGTACGGCGCCGTGAGCAGCAGGCTCGCAAGTTATCCACAGGTCCATCCACAGCCTGTGGATCGTTCTGGAGCTTCCAGTATCAACCAGGGACGAACCGCGCGAACCAGATTCGCGCAGACTCCGGTGAGACGCCGCGATGCCGGACGCCGGCACGCCCGTACACGGTCGCACACCGCGTCCAGCTGTCTTCGAGCCGGGTGCACCGGTAACCGGCGACGCTAACAGCGTGGAGCCCGCCGGGACAAGATACCGGCGCGGGCGGCCGCCCGGGGGCTGCCGGAGCAGCGCGGGTCGGAACCGCCGGGCAGCGTTTGATACCGTAGAGCCGCATGTCTGCGCCCCTTGGGCGCTGCCCGATGACCTGACGGCCACGGCACGCGATCGGGGGTCGCCGACTCTCGACGCGCCAGCAGTTCCGGCGCGGGCCGTACTTTCCCGACGGTACCTGATCTTGGAGAACCTGACGTGAGCAAGCGCACCTACCAGCCGAACACCCGCCGGCGCGCGAAGACCCACGGCTTCCGGCTGCGCATGCGCACGCGTGCCGGTCGCGCCATCCTGGCCGCTCGCCGCCACAAGGGCCGCGCCCGCCTCTCGGCCTGATCCGTACCTGACACGCTGAGTTCATCGTGCTGCCGCCCGCCGCGCGGCTGCGTCGCCGCGCCGAGTTCGCCGCGACCACCCGCGGCGGGCGTCGTGCTGGGCGGGGGCGCTCGTCGTGCACGTCGCGACGCCGCAGCCCGGCACGAACCGGGACACACCGTCGGGCGGCGCGCGGTTCGGCTTCGCCGTTTCCCGGGCGGTGGGCAACGCGGTGATCCGCAACAAGGTCCGCCGCCGGCTGCGGCACCTGGCCAGCGAGCGGTTGGACCAGCTGCCGGCCGGTACCACCGTTCTGGTGCGCGCCCTGCCTGCCGCCGCGGCCCGCTCCTTCCAGCAGCTCGGCCGCGATCTCGACGCGGCCCTCACGGCCGCGACCGCACCGCGCGGGACGCAGCGCCGGAAACCCCCCAGGACGGGGGAAGCATCGTGAACGCCACCACCTACCCGCAGAGCGACGCCAGCTTGCCGGCCGGCAGGGCGGGCCGGGTGCTGATAGCCCCGATCGTCGCGTACCGTCGTTGGATAAGCCCGGCACTGCCGGCTCGCTGTCGGTTCCATCCCTCGTGCAGCGCATACGCGCTACAGGCCGTGACGGTACATGGCGCGTTGCGCGGGGCCGGCCTCGCGATCTGGCGGCTGTTGCGCTGCCAACCGTTCCACCCGGGCGGGTACGACCCGGTGCCGCCGCCTCGGCACCGCGCCGATGTGACTGGAGCCTGAGTAGTGAGTCTGGACTTCCTCTACACCGCGATCTCGTGGGTCATGCTGCGCTGGCACGCCCTCTGGGACGCCATCGGACTCGGCAACAACCAGTTCCTCGGCACCGACTGGGACTGGGTGCTGTCGATCGTGTTCCTGGTGATCACGATCCGCGCCGTGCTGTTCCCGCTGTACGTCAAGCAGATCAAGTCGCAACGCGCCATGCAGGCACTGCAGCCCAAGATCAAGGAGCTGCAGGCCAAGTACAAGGGCGGCGACAAGCAGGCGATGCAGCAGGAAATGATGGAGCTGTACCGCAAGGAGAAGGCGAACCCGCTGATGGGCTGCCTTCCCCTCGCGCTGCAGGCGCCGGTGCTGCTGTCCCTGTTCCACGTGCTGCGCCACCTGAGCAAGGTGACCGGCGACCACAGCAACGCGTTCAAGTCGCTGTACGGCTGGACCGTCGCGCAGTTCGACAGCGCGTCGCACGCCCACCTGTTCGGCGCACCGATCGCGGCGAGCTTCAAGTCCAACCAGGCCACCCTGGACGCGCTCAACTCCAGCGCGCTGCACGTCCGGATCGTCGCCGGCGTCCTGATCGCCGCGATGATCGTCACGACGTTCCTCACCCAGCGGCAGATGATCGCCCGCACCGGCTACGCCACCGACCCGCAGCAGAAGATGATCCAGCGGGTCATGCTGTACGGCGTCCCGGTGATGCTGCTGGTCTCCGGTTCGATCTTCCCGATCGGTGTGGTCATCTACTGGACCACCTCCAACCTCTTCTCGCTCGCCCAGCAGAGCTGGATCCTGCACAAGTACCCGCCGCCGCCGAACGCTGCGAAGGCCGCCGCCGAGGCCGGCAAGCCGCTCAAGGGCAAGGCCGCCGAGGAGGCGCGCAAGGTCGTCGAGCAGCGTCGCGAGGCCGCGAAGGCGCTCGCGCCGAAGCCCGGCGCCAAGCCGGTCCGGAAGCGCACCGCCGCCGGCACCTCCTCCGGTACCGGCGAGGACGGCAGCGCCGAGAGCGGCCAGCCGGCGAAGAAGGCCGGTGCCCAAGCGGCCAAGAAGACCGGCGCCCAGCCGGCGAAGAAGACCGGCGCGCAGCCGGCGAAGAAGGCTGCCGCCGGCAAGTCGACCAGGACCACCGCGGGCAAGCCGGCCAAGAAGGCGGCGCCGGGCCAGGCGAGGAAGACCGGCCAGGGTGGTACGTCCGCGTCTGGCACCGGTCGCACCGGCAAGGGCTCGACGAACGGTACGAAGGTGTCCGGGTCGTCCGGTACCGCGGCCTCCGGCAAGGCAGGCAAGCGGAAACCGGGCTCGTGAGCCGTGCCGCGGCGACGGTGGCACCCTGTCAGGGAGGGGCCGACGCGCTGCGGAGCCGGCCGGCGTGGGGCGACGGTCGGTGGGTGACGGCGCGCGTGGCGTGCCGACAATCAGACAGTGACCGGCGTTCCGTGGGAACGCCCAGCGGACTTGGAGTAACACTGCCGTGACCGATACCAGTACCAACGCGGTGGACGCCGACGAGAAGCCCGAGGCGGCGAACGACGCGCCGGCCGAGGAGTCGGCGTCGGACACCGATGGCGCGCGCGCGGCGTCGGACGACTCCGAGGCGCTGTTCGGCGAGAGCGAGATCGCTGCGGACTACATCGAGGGCCTGCTCGACATCCTCGACTACGACGGGGACATCGACGAGCTCGTGCAGTCCGGCCGGCCGGTCGTCGAACTGGTCGGCGACCACCTGGACCCGCTGATCGGGCAGCGTGGCGCGACGCTGGAAGCGCTGCAGGAGCTGGCCCGGCTGGCCGTCTTCCAGCACACCGGCTCGCCGAGCCGACTGCTCCTCGACGTCGGTGGGTTCCGCGCCGCGCGGCGTAAGGAACTCGGCGCGATCGCGAAGAACGCCGTCGAGAAGGTACGCGAGCACGGGGATCCGGTGAAGCTGGAGCCGATGAGCGCGTTCGAGCGCAAGTGCGTGCACGACGTGATCAACGAACTGTCCGATGTGGAAAGTGAGTCGGAGGGCGTGGAGCCGCACCGCCAGATCGTGGTGCGGGCGGTGAGCTGACCCCGAGCCGTACGAGGAGGGCCGGGCCTGCGGGAGCAGGGCTCGGCCCTTTTTCGTGCGCGGCGGGAGGTGAGCCGGCGGCTGGTTCGGGGTGCTTCGGGATGCTTCGGGGTGCTGTTCGGGGTGCGAGCTACCGCTGCGCGGTTCGGATGCGTGGCCCGTGGCGGGTGTAGCCCGAGCCACTCCGGTGGCTGTTCGCTCCCGACACGTTCCTTGACTCGGGTGATGGTTGACGGATCTGTGTCGGCTGACGCTTGACAGGTGATCGGGCGGTGGCCAGCATCCGGGCCATGCCACGGGTCCGGTTCTTCTTCGACGCGGGCTCCGGGGGAGTTCTGTGGCCGGAGTCCGACCAGGATCAGCAGCGGTACGGCTGTCCGGTCGACCTCGTTCGTCTGCCGGTCGGTCAGCCTCTCCGGGACCAGCTCGCATCGCTGGTCGAGCAGTACGACGGGTCACTGAACTGGGACTACCCGCCCGATCCGGGTCCGTGGCGCGAGCACGAGTGTGAGCGCTTCAACCAGGCAGTACGTCATGCTCTCCGTCAGCTCGGTGAGGAGCTTGGCCCCGGCTGGGAGATCGTCGACGAGTTTCAGGACCTCCACGAGGACCCTGGCCTCGATCGCTACGGGGCCGACCCGCGTCGCTTCCAACGCTGACCGGGGCCGTAGGTCAAGCATCAGCTGATGCACGACTGTCAACCATCACCCGAGACCGGACGTTCGCTCCACGAAACGTGGTGGGCGGTCACCCTGGTTCGCTGTTCGGTTCGGCTGCGTCAGGTGGTCGGTCTGGTTCTGGCCCCGTGTTCGGGTCGGGTGCGTGGCGGCCGGTCCGGCGCGAGGCGGTCCGGTCCGGTCCGCTCCGGGGCGATGCGTTGCGCGCAGCCCTCGCGACGTTCGCTCCGGATACCAGGAAATGGGGGCAGGCGCTGCCGCCGGTCGGCGGGGCCCGGCGCGGGAATCCTGGGCAGGGCTGCGCCCTCTCCTCGCCCCCTCCCCGCCGCCTCCCGCCGAGCGCGGCGCCAGTCGGCCGATGACCGGGATGGCCGATCGGCGGGGCACTCCCTGCCGCGAGCGGCCATCCCGGCCGGCGGTGGGCCATCCCGGCCCGCGGTCCGCCACCCCCGGCGTCAACCGGAATTGGTGGCCGGGATGGACCGTGCCGGGCCGGGTTTCGGTTGCCGGACGGGACCGTGCCGGGCTGGGTTTCGGTGGCCGGACGGGACCGTGTCCGACCGGTTCCGGTCGGCGGATCCTGTGGCCGGGATCGGGCCCGGGTCTCCGTCCCCGGGTCTCCGTCCCCGGATCGGACTCGGCCGGTCGTCCGTGTCCGAGCTTCGGGCGTCCGGTGCTGGGCGTGCGGTCCGTTCGGGCGCCATCGATGCCCCGGAGGGGCGCTGCGGTTTCGGGTGGCGCTCGGTCTGGAGAGCTTCGGCGCACGGTGTCGTCCCGCGGGGCGCCGAACATCTCCGAAGCCCGGTCCGGAGCCGTCCGGCGCCCCCGCCGGTCGCCCGGATGGTGGGATCGAGATTCGTGGCCGGCCGGGCGCCGGGTTTCGGTGATTCGAGTTTTGTCAGTGTCGAATCGGGGCGTGAGGTCCTGGTCGCGGATTTTTGGTGACCTTTTTAGGGCTTAATGCGAAGTTTTCCGGTCCGTGGGGCGGAGGTCTGGTTCGGCGAGTGCCGCGAGTCTTCGCGGACGTTGAGATGTTGATGACTCGGTCGGCACGGCGTCGGGGCCGAGGTGCGTACGGCGTCGAGAATCGGTGCATGGCTGAATCCACCGACCCGAACGCCGGCGCGGGTGCGTTGCCCCCCGAGCTGGCCGATACGGCACGACGGGTGTTCGGGGCCCGGCTGCCGCTGGCCGAGCGATACGCGGAGCTGCTTGCCACCGAGGGCACCCTGCGCGGCTTGGTCGGACCGCGAGAGACGCCGCGGCTGTGGGACCGGCATCTGCTGAACTGCGCGGTACTGGAGGAGCTGCTCCCCGTCGGGTCGGTTGTGGCGGATGTCGGATCCGGCGCGGGCTTGCCCGGTATCGTCCTCGGAGTGGCCCGCCCCGATCTGTCGATCGTGTTGATCGAGTCGCTGGCGCGGCGAACCGCCTTCCTGGACGAGGTCGTCGACGAGCTTCAGCTTTCGCGAGTCACCGTGGTGCGTGGACGCGCGGAGGAGCTGGCGGGTCGGATCGCGCAACCGGATGTGGTGACGGCCCGTGCGGTCGCTTCGTTGGATCGGTTGGCGCGATGGTGCCTGCCGTTGCTCCCGGCCGGGGGTCGGCTCCTTGCGATGAAGGGGTCCACTGCCGCCGAGGAGATCGCGGAGCACGCGGCGCAGATCCGCCGGTCCGGGGGCGACGAACCGCGGGTACTGCAGTGCGGGGTTGGTCTGTTGGACCCGGCGACCACGGTGGTCGAGGTGGTCCGGCGCAGTGGGGTGAACAGCAACAAGAAGAAACGGGGGCGGGCCAACACATGATCTTCGGGCAGTACGGAGGGGTGAGTCGCCACGCCGGCAGCCCATTCGGTACGGATGGGTATGCCGCGGCAAGGTTTCCAAGCCACGGCGTTTCGGCGACACGCGATGGTCATGCCGCACGGATCGCCGTAGGCTTGCCGCACACCGGTACGAACACCGGAACGACGGACATCGGCCACGGCGGTTCGCTGACGCCTCCGCACCGGCGAAACCCGGTCGCTTCCCGGCAGAGCTCGGGTCGGCGCAATGGTGTCGCTGTGGCAGGCTCCCCGATGAGTACCGGTGATTCCCCCAATCGACCGAACGAGGGCAGCATGGCGCGCGAGGACCGACCTGCCGAGCCATCCCCGGCTGGGTACGACGTCAGTCAGCAGCGAATCCGGAAGGCGTTGGCCGAGGTCTCCGTTTCACGTGAAACCGACCCGCTCGACGGGAGCGGTGGAGCAGCTGAGCGAGCCAGGCCCCGTTCCACCGGCACGGTGTATGGCACGCCGCGCCGGCCCGAGTCGTACGACGAGGGGGACGCGCTCGACGACGTGGTGGCCGCCCACGGGAGCGGCTCAGCACCGGTACCGGACCCGCTCGCCAGTGAGCGGACCAGCGCGGTGCCGACACAGCCGACCGGCGCCGTTTCACGTGAAACCGACCTCGACGACGATGATCTCCCGCTCGCCATGGAAGCGCGCCGAGCGGTGCAGATCCTCAACCCGTCCGGCGCGGCACTGATCCCGCGCCCGGCGCACCGTCGCGTCATGTGTATCGCCAACCAGAAGGGCGGCGTCGGCAAGACGACGACGGCGGTCAACATCGCGGTCGCACTGGCGCTGCATGGCAGCCGGGTGATGGTGATCGACCTCGACCCGCAGGGAAACGCATCGACCGGTCTCAGCGTCGAGCACCACTCCGGGCTCAACAGCATCTACGACTGCCTGACCGACGGGCTGCCGCTGGCGGAGGCGGCGCAGACCGTGGAGGGCATCCCCAACCTGCTCTGCGTGCCGGCGACCATCGATCTGGCCGGTGCGGAGATCGAGATGGTCTCGGTGGTCGCCCGCGAGTCGCGGCTGAAGCGCGCCATCGCCGCCTACCAGGAGCCGCTCGACTACGTCTTCATCGACTGCCCTCCCTCGCTCGGCCTGCTGACGGTAAACGCGCTCGTCGCGGCCGAGGAGGTGCTCATCCCGATCCAGTGCGAGTACTACGCGCTGGAGGGACTCGGCCAGCTGCTCCGCAACGTCGAGCTGGTGAAGGCGCACCTGAATCCCGCGGTGTGGATCTCGACGATCCTGCTCACCATGTACGACGGCCGTACCAAGCTCGCCGACCAGGTGGCGCAGGAGGTACGGGAGCACTTCGGTGACGTGGTGCTCGATGCGGTGATCCCCCGCAGCGTCCGGGTGTCCGAGGCACCCGGGTACGGGCAGTCGGTCCTGACCTACGATCCTGGGTCGCGAGGTTCGACCAGTTACTTCGATGCCGCCAAGCAGCTCGCCGAGCGCGGTGCGGCCGCTGGAGGGAAGGCATGAAGAATCGCCGCGGTGGCCTCGGGCGTGGGCTCGGTGCGCTCATCCCCACCGGCCTGACCGACGCGTCCACCGCGACGCAGGAGCCGCCCGTCTCCGCTCCCCCGGTGCCGTCGCCCGCGATGTCGCCCGCGCCGATGCCGCCCGCTCCGGCCGAGGACCGGCTCGACGCCGGTACCCCGGACGCGGACGCCGACCTCGCTCCGGTACCGGGTGCGCGGTTCCGGGAGATCCCGGTCGCCGCGATCGAGCCGAACTCGAAGCAGCCCCGGCAGGTCTTCGACGAGGAGGCGCTCGAGGAGCTGCGGACCTCGATCGAGCAGGTCGGCTTCCTGCAGCCGATCGTGGTCCGCGAGCTGGACTCCGGCCGGTACGAGCTGGTCATGGGTGAGCGTCGCTGGCGCGCGGCGCAGTCGCTCGGGCGGGAGAACATCCCCGCCATCGTGCGGGAAACCCCGGACGACGACATGCTCCGGGACGCGCTCCTGGAGAACGTCCATCGGGCCAACCTGAACCCGCTGGAGGAGGCCGCCGCGTACCAGCAGCTGCTGGAGGAGTTCGGTGCGACCCACGAGGAGCTGGCGAAGCGGATCGGCCGCAGCCGGCCGCAGATCTCCAACACGATTCGGCTGCTGAACCTGCCACCGGCGGTACAGCGTCGGGTGGCGGCCGGCGTGCTGTCCGCTGGGCACGCGCGGGCGCTGCTGGCGATGGACGACGCCGACCGGCAGGATGATGTCGCCAAGCGCATCGTCGCCGAGGGGCTGTCGGTACGGGCGACCGAGGAGCTGGTCGCGCTGACCGCCGGTTCTCCGGCCGGCAAGCGCAAGGAGGCCAACGCCGACAAGAAGCCCACCGCGCACTCCCCTGCGGTGACCGAGTTGGCCGACCGGCTGTCGGACAAGTTCGACACCCGGGTGAAGGTGGACCTGGGGCGACGGAAGGGCAGGATCGTCGTCGAGTTCGCGACCGTCGACGACCTTGAACGGATCGTCGGGATCATGGGAATCAACGGTCGCGCGAACGACTGATCCCTCCACTCCGCTGACGGCGGCCCCGCATTGACGGCGGCCGCCGTTCGCTTGTTCCGGCATCGCTCTCGCGTGACCGATCCTGGGGCCGCCTCGCCCTGACCGGCCGGCCGTCGGCTGACCGTGACCGGGTGATGCGCCGTGTTTCACGTGAAACCGAGGCGCGGACGGGCGAGCGACTCGCCGCAGGCCGCACCGCCGGCCGGTGCTGGTGTCGACTCTGGCCGTTGTCCGGGACGATCGGTTTCACGTGAAACGTGACTGGCGTAGGTGACCCTCGGGACAGCACGGCAGCAAGGAAACGTCGGAGACACATCGGCGTGGTGTCATGCTCGCCGGAGGTGCTCGATGCTCGAACCCGAGATCAGACCGCGGCCTGCCCGACTGGACGACCTGCCCCGGCTGACGGAGATCTACAACCACTACGTGCTGACCACAGCGATCACGTTCGACGTGGAGCCGGTGACGGTCGAGGGGCGCCGCGGTTGGTTCGACGAGCACGCGCCGAAGGGGCGCCATCGGCTCCTGGTCGCCGACTACGACGGGGTGGTGCTCGGCTATGCGTCCAGCAGCCAGTTCCGTGCGAAGCCGGCCTACGAGACGTCGGTCGAGCTGAGTGTCTACCTGGCGCCGGAGCACACCGGGTACGGTGCGGGATCCCTGCTGTACCGCCAACTGCTCGACGAACTCGACGGGGCCGACGTGCATCGCGTGTACGCCGGGGTGTGTCTGCCCAACGAGGCCTCGGTGCGGCTGCACCGGAGCCTCGGATTCCAGTCGGTCGGGGTGTACCGGGAGGTCGGGCGGAAGTTCGGCCGGTACTGGGACGTGCAGTGGTTCGAGCGCGGGGTGGGCACCCCTTAGGGTCTCGGCCCACGGCGTCCCGGGTTCTGGGTGTCCCGGGCCACGGCGGCCCGGCACTGGGTGCCCCCGGGCACTGGGCGTCCCGGACCGCCGGCGTCCCGGGTTCTGGGTGTCCCGGGCCCACGGCGTCCCGGACGCGGGTTGCTTCCCGGTACGGGAGTGGCTCGTCAGGTCGCGCGACGGCGCGGGTACCGCCTCGCTTCGATGGTGTGGGCCCACGGTCATGTCCGCTCGGGCCGGCAAGCTCGCGAAGAGCGGCCAGGTCCAACCTTCCCAAGGCCGTGGGGAGTCTGGCGGGTCACGCACTGACGACGGCGCCGGAAACCGCCTTCCCCAGGCCCGTTGGGGAGCCTGGCTCACCGCTCCACTGCCCCGTGGGGTGCCCCTCCACCGCACTGCGGGAGTCTGAGCTCGCCCGCTACGCCACACTGCGGGGAGGCCGAGTCTCCCGCTGCCGACACTGCGGGGGAGGCTGAGCTTGCCTCCTCCCGCGCAGTGCGGCGAGGGTGCGCTTTCCCGTCCGCCGTCCTGCGGGGACGCTGAGTTCGGTCCTTCCCCGGCCGCGGGAGGGGAAGTGGAGGAGCGCCGTGGAGTACGTCTGGGACCGGGTCGACGAGGTCGGAGCCCCCGAGGAGCTGGTGGAGGTACAGGAGGGGCTGGAGTCCTGGGACGTCGTTCGGGCCTACCGGGGTGCGATGCGGGAGCTGACCGGGGCGGTCGGGGTGCTCGACCTGGGGCCGGGCCGGGCGGCGAGACGACGTACGTCGGGATGGACAACTCGCTCGCGATGGCGCGGCGGGCGCTCGCCCGGGGAGACGGATGGTGGTAGGAGACGCGACGGCACTGCCGTTCGCGGACGCCGCGTTCGCTGCGGTGCGGGCGGACCGGGTGTTCCAGCATCTGGCGCATCCGGTGCGGGCGCTCGCCGAGGCCGCGCGGGTGGCGCGGCCGGGCGGCCCGGTGGTGGTGGCAGATCCGGACCAGTCGACGCTGCTGATCGATGCCGGCGGCTGCCCGCTCGCCGCCGAGGTCACCGAGTTCCGGCGCACGCACGTGCGCAACGCGGACTTCGCCGGAAGGGCGGCCGATGCCTTCGAGACGGCCGGGCTGATCGACGTCGGTGCCCGCCGGTGGCGGCTCACCCTCACCGACCCGGCCCGCGCGTTCGGGATCATCACCTGGGGACAGGCGATGGTCGAGGAAGGGCTGTTCGATCGACGGCAGTGCCGCGAGTGGGAGCAGGCGCTCGCCGCGGGCCCGTTCCGGTACCAGCTCGACTACGTGGTCACCGTGGGGTTCCGCGCGGCGTGACGGTGCCGGCGGGCGCGAGGTGCGCGGACACGAACGTCAACATCGCGGGTGCCGCGAGCTGAGCCAGGTGCCAGGTGTGCGCCGAGTCCTCGGTACGGGTGGTGACGTGCTGGCCGCAGGCCCGCAACGCCGCAGCCAGCCGCACGTTGTCGCGGCGTTCCGGTGCCGACGCGTGCCGCGGCCAGTCGAGGAGCACCGGGACCGGCGCGGCGAACCGCATGGTCGGCAGGTAGTCGAGGATTCGGTTGTGCCGCAACAGATCCGGCCGATCCTGCAACGCCGTCGACTCCGGGCCGGCGCCGGCCGTGGGGTACGGCTCCAGCGCGGCGATCGAGCCGAACCGGCCGGTGTGGTGCAATCCCAGGTTGAGCGCGCAGAACCCGCCGGAGGACATCCCGGCGAGGGCCCTCCCCCGCCGGTCGGCGATGGTACGGAAGTGCCGGTCCAGGTAGCCGGGCACGGTGTCGTCCGCGGCGGTGCCGGTCAGGAACGATTCGAGCTTCGGGCCGGACACCGCGTCGAGGCATTCGGTGTCGTGCAGCCCGCCGAGCGTCGTGTCCGGCATGGCGACGATCATCGGGCGGGCCTGACCGCGCGCGATCAGCTCGTCGAGTACCGCCCGCAGCCGTCCCGCGATCAGCCAGTCGTTGCTGCGGCCCGGCCACCCCCCGTAGAGGTACAGCACCGGGTACCGCCGGGTGTCTCCGCGATACCCGGGCGGCAGGTAGACGTACATGGTCTGAGCCGGTACGGACAGCCGCGGCGAGCCGAGCCGCACCGACACCACCGCCGAACCGCGCCCGGCCGGCAGGTCGCGGTCACCGTGCACCCGTGGCGGCCCGGTGAACCCGAGTACCGGCGGGATCGCGGCCGGCGTGGTCACGTAGCCGGCGTAGCTGTTGAGGCCCAGCAGCAGCCCGCCGACCACCCCGACGACGGCGATCACGACGATCGGGCTGCGCCGCCGTGGCCGGCCCCGCCGCCACCGCAGGACCACCAGGCCGACCACGGCCGCGACGGTGCCCAGCATCACCCCGGCCGGCACCCACCACGAGGTCATCGGCGTCGGAGGACCCACCAACGCCGTACCGAGCATGATCGCCTCCCACCCCCCACGCTACGACCCGCCCCCGCGACGCAGCCCGCAATCGGATGGACGGCCGCAACCTGCTGATCGGCGACGCGCGGTCGATCGCCGCTCAGCAGGTTGCGGAGGCTCCGGAACGGCCAGCGCCTGGAGCGAGCGCCGGGTGGGCCTGGCTCCTCCGCGTCTGGAGCGAGCGCCGAGTGGGCCGGCCTTCCCACCGCGCTGCAACGAGTGCCCGGGCGGGCCGCCGTCTCCCCGCGCTGGAGCGAGCGCCGGGCGGGCCGTCTCCCCGCGTGTGGAGCGAGAGCTCGGGCGGCGGTGGCCTGCCCGCCCGCGACCGGGTGGCCAGCCAACGGACGTGGCCCGCCGCCCCCGGAGGGAGGGCGTCGGCCCGGCGGCCGGATCGACCCGCCGGGCCTGCGGGAGGCGGTCAGCGACCCCGGGCGCTCGCCCGCGCGGCGAGGTTGTGCAGTACCGAGCCGAGCCGCAGCCCGGCCGCCTCGACCGCCATCGGCAACAGCGACGTCTCGGTCATCCCCGGCGCCGTGTTCGCCTCCAGTACCTGGATCTCCCCGTCCGGGCCGACGATCATGTCGATCCGGGACAGGTCGCGCAGCCCGAGCACGGTGTGCACCCGCACCGCCGTCTCGGACACCTCGTCGAGCACCTTCTCCGGCAGCCGGGCCGGGCAGTGCCAGGTGGTGATCCCCGCGGTGTAGCGGGCGGCGTAGTCGTAGTTGCCGTCCGGCGGCTCGATCTCGACGGCCGGCAGGGCACGCGGCCCGTCGCCCTCGTCGAGCACGCTGACCGCGACGTCGACACCCGGCACGAACCGCTCGATGAGCACCGTCGGCGCGTAAGAGAAGGCGCCGACCATGGCGGCCGGCAGCGCGTCGGCGGACCGGACCGCGGCGACGCCGAGCCCGGACCCGCCGTGTACCGGCTTGACCACGAGCGGCAGCCCGAGCCGGGCGACGATGTGGTCCAGCAGGCTCTGCGCACCGAGTTCGGAGAAGGTGGAGTGCGGCAGCGTCACCCACGGCGGGGTGGCGATGCCGGCGTCGGACAGGATCGACTTCGCGCTGGCCTTGTCCCAGGCGAGTCGGGCGGCGCGGGCGGTCGACCCGACGTAGGGCACGCCGACCAGGTCGAGCACGCCGGGCAGCGAACCGTCCTCGCCGGGGCTGCCGTGCACGGCGGGGAACACCGCGTCCGGCCGCTCGGCCGAAAGGTAGGGCAGCAGCGTCACGTCGACGTCGCGCAGCTCGACGTCCAGCCCGGCCGCGGTGAGCGCGTCGACGACCCGGCGGCCGGACCGCAGCGACACGTCCCGCTCGTACGACAGGCCGCCGGCGACCACGAGAACCCGCGGCGGCAGTTCGGCGGTCACGCGATGCCCGGCGGTACGTCGCCGGTGACCCGTCGCGGTGCGCCGGCGCTGCCGGTGGCCCCGAACGTACTGCGCAACGTCAGTTCCTCCTCGATCACCCGGCCGAGCCGGCGGACGCCCTCGCGCAGCCGGTCCGGCGGCGGGAAACAGTACGACAACCGCATGTGCCGGGCCCCCGACCCGTCGGCGTAGAAGCCGGTGCCCGGAACGTACGCCACCCGGGCGTTGATCGCGCGCGGCATCATCGCCTTCGAGTCCAGCGACTCGGGCAGGGTGACCCAGATGTAGAAGCCGCCGGCCGGCCTGGTCCAGCTGACCCCGGCGGGCATCGCCTCGTCGAGGGTGCTCAGCGTGGCGTCCCGACGCTCCCGGTACAGCTCCTGGAAGACCTTCAGCTGCTCGCGCCAGGGCATCGTGGCGAAGTAGCGGGCCACCACCCGCTGGTTGAAGGTGGCCGGGCAGAGGATCGCGGCCTCGGATGCCATCACCAGCTTCTCCCGCACCGCGTGCGGCGCGAGGATCCAGCCGAGGCGGACGCCGGCCGCGAACGTCTTGGAGAAGGTACCGAGGTAGAGCACGCCGTCCCGGGCGCGGGCGCGCAGCGGCGCCGGCGGGTCCTGCTCGAACCCGAGCAGCCCGTACGGGTTGTCCTCCAGCACGAGCAGCCGGTGCCGCTGGCAGATCTCCAGGATCTGCTCGCGCCGCTGCTCGGCCAGGGTCACCCCGGCGGGGTTGTGGAACGCGGGCACCGTGTACAGGAACTTGGCCCGCCGCCCGGAGGCCGCGACGTCGGCGATCGCCTGCTCCAGCGCGGCCGGTACCAGCCCGTCGTCGTCCATCGGCACGTGCACCACGTCGGCCTGCGCCGCCTGGAAGACGCCGAGCGCGCCCACGTAGCTGGGTGCCTCGGCGAGCACCACGTCGCCGGGGTCGAGGAACACCCGGGACACCAGGTCGAGCGCTTGCTGCGAGCCGGTGGTGACGACCACGTCGTCGGGCGAGGCGCCGCCGGAGGCGTCGATGCCCTCCTCGGCCATCACCGCGCAGATCTGCTCCCGCAGCACCAGCTCGCCCTGGCCGCCGGTGTAGTTGAGCGCCGGGGCGCCCTCGCGGGCCACCAGCTCGGCCATCATGTCGCCGATCGCGTCCAGCGGCAGCGCGGCGGTGAACGGGGAGCCGCCGGCCAGCGAGACGACCTCGGGCCGGTTCGCGACCGAGAACAGTGCGCGGATCTCGGATGCCTTCATCCCGTGCACCCGCTGCGCGTACAGATCGGTGTAGTCGTCCAGTGTGGTGCCGGACACAGCGCCCCCTCGTTGCGATCCTCGCCGGCCGCAAGGACCAGCGTCGGGCTCGACCGGCGCCCGGGGAAGCTTCCGGCAGCGGTGGCGGGTCCGTACCCGCGGCGCACGGTTACCGCACTCTACCGGCCAGCGTGGAGCAATCGCTGCGCTACGTGATGCAGACCGCGTAGGATTCCACCCCGAGAGAGCGCGGTACCGGCCGTGACGTGCCCGCCGGTGCCGATCCAGCAGGGGGTGGCGGTGTCTCGACGGTTGGTGAATCTCACCCTCGACACCCTGGAGGATCTGCCCAGTCGCTGCCGTGGCTGCGTGTTCTGGGAACTCGATCCGGTGGCCGCGGATCGCGCCGCGCGTGCCGGTGACGCGGAGCTGTCGAAGGAGGCGTGGACGTCCCAGACGCTGCTCGAGTGGGGCTCCTGCGGCAAGTTGATCTACGTCGACGAGGCCCCCGCCGGGTACGTCCTGTTCGCGCCGCCGGCGTACGTGCCGCGGTCGATCGCCTTCCCCACCAGCCCGGTGAGCCCGGACGCGGTGTTGCTGATGGCCGCGTACGTGGTGCCCGACTTCGCCGGCGGCGGGCTGGGCCGGATGCTCGTGCAGGGGGTGGCCCGCGATCTGACCCGGCGCGGCATCAAGGCGATCGAGGCGTTCGGTCGGGAGCAGGCGCCGGCCGGCGGCGAGCAGCCGGCCGCGTCGGGCGCGGGCCTGCCGGGCGAGCAGCGGTGCGTCGTGCCGGCCGACTTCTTCCGCTCGGTCGGTTTCAAGACGGTCCGGCCGCATCCCCGGTTTCCGCGGCTACGGATGGAACTGCGGACCGCGCTGTCCTGGAAGAGCGACGTGGA
The DNA here is from genome assembly GCF_016865425.1 of Actinocatenispora thailandica. NCBI lineage: Bacteria > Bacillati > Actinomycetota > Actinomycetes > Micromonosporales > Micromonosporaceae > Actinocatenispora > Actinocatenispora thailandica. The sequence goes on from NZ_AP023355.1 coordinate 6,971,043, forward strand.
GGCCGCGCTGGACAAGCTGCTCGGTTCGATGCGGCCGGAGGCGTTGCTGCATCCGGCGCTGCCGCACTGACCGGTGTTGTCGCGCTGGCCGGCGCTGCAGCCCGCCGCGCCGACCGGCGTTGTCGCGCGGACCGGTGCTGCGGCACTGATGGGCGCTGCTGGACTGGCCGGCGCTGCGGCACTGACCGGTGCTGCTGGACCAGCCGGTGTGGTGGCAGCGGCGGCGTTGCGACCCGGCCGGCAAGCGCTTTCCTCGGGGCTCGGGGCTCGGGGTTCGCGATCGATCAGTGGGCGGCGAGCGCGCTGCGCAGCGAGCTGACGTCGAAGGTGCCGGTCGGGAAGTCGGCGTCCTTGGTCAAGTACATCCGCTGGATGGCGGCCACCATCGCCTCCACCACCCGGTCCCGGAACACCGGATCGATCAGCTTCGCCCGGTCGTCCGGCGAGGTCAGGTAGCCGACCTCGACCCGCACTGCCGGCATCCGGGTCAGCCGCAGCAGGTCCCAGCCCTTGGCGTGCGCACCGCAGTCGAGCATCCCGGTCCGGGCCGCGACCTCGCGCTCGACCAGCCCGGCGAGCTGCTCACCGACGGTGGAGGTGACCCCGACCGGCCCGCCGAAGTGGTACGCGGCCACGCCCTGTGCGGCCGGGTTCGGATGCCCGTCGCAGTGCAGCGAGACGAGCAGATCGGCACCGAGATCGTTGGCGAACCGGGCGCGCTCCCGCTCCGGGAACCAGGTGTCGCGGTTGCGGGTCAGGTGCACCTGGACGCCGGCCGCGGCGAGCCGGCCCTCCAGCCGGGAGGCCAGGTCGTACACGATGTCGGCCTCGGTCCAGCGGAGCATCCCGTCGGGGACGGTGACACCGGTGTCATCGCCGCCGTGCCCGGGATCGATGACGATCCGCTTGCCGACCAGGGCGGGCCCGGCGTGGTGCAGCAGCGCCGACTCGCGCAGCAACTGCGGGCGCCCTCCGGTGACCTTGCGGCCGAGGCGGCGCAGCGCGGCCATGGTGGCCGGGCCGAACGAACCGTCGGCGGTCAGCCCGACCTCGCGCTGGAACCTGCCGAGCGCGTGCGCGGTCCGGTCGCCGAAGACCGCGTCGGCGCGGCCCACGTCGTACCCCATTTCGAGCAGGCGCTCCTGCAGGGTGCGGACGTCGTCGCCGGTGAGCGGTTCGGGGTGAGCGGCGAACAGCGGGCGGTCGCCGAGCTGCCAGCGGGCGCCGTCCAGCGCGTGCCAGGTCTGGTCGTCGACCACACCGTCCGCGATCAGCCCACGGGACTGCTGGAACGCGCGGACGGCGCGCTCGGCGGTCGGGTCGTACCGATCGTCGCCGGTGTCGTCCGGGAGCATTCCGAGCCGGACGAGGACGGTGCGGATCTCAGCTGCCGCCGGACCGCGGTCACCCGGTCGGATCGGACGCATACGTGGTGCCTCCCTCGCGGCATCGACTTTCGTGGCGGCGCGCAGCGGCCACGACGAATGCTGGCCGCGGAAAGCGCGGCGCGAGCATCACAGACATCGGAGCGTACTCCGTGGTCCGGGTTGGCCCCGTACGGGCCGACGCCTACCGGCCGCGAGGGATGCGTCATTTGTTCGCGTTCGTACCGAAACGACGCAACGTACCGAAAGGGTGGCGGTTCGGGACCGGGTGCCCCGCCCGGATCCGGGTAGCAGGCTGGCTGCCCGCTACCCGGCGACGGGTGGCCCTACTGGCAACCCGGTCCCTACATCCGACTTAGCGTCCGGGCCGCCGGACGTTACAGGCTGGACTCGATGAACTTCGCCAGCGCGCTCTTCGGCTGCGCGCCCACCACCGACTGCACCGGCTCGCCGCCCTTGAACACGGTCAGGGTGGGGATCGACATCACGCCGTAGTTCCGCGCGGTGTTCGGGTTCTCGTCGATGTTGAGCTTGACGATCTCGACCTGGTCCGCGTACTGCTGGCCCAGCTCCTCCAGCACCGGGGAGACCTTCTTGCACGGCCCACACCACTCGGCCCAGAAGTCGACCAGGACCGGCTTGTCCGCCTTCAGCACGTCGGCGTCGAAGCTGGCGTCGGTGACGGCCTTGCTCATGTTCGTACCCCTCTCGAAAGGATCTTGCTCACTCGACGGACGCGAGATAACGCTCGGCGTCCAGCGCGGCGACACACCCGGTGCCTGCCGCGGTGATGGCCTGCCGGTACGAGTGGTCGACCAGGTCGCCGCAGGCGAACACGCCGGTCACGTCGGTGCGGCTGGTCGGCGACTCGGCCCGCACGTACCCCTCGTCGTCGATGGCGACCTGCCCGGCGAACAGCTCGCTGCGCGGGTCGTGGCCGATCGCGATGAACAGGCCGGTGACGTCCAGGGTGGACTCCTCGCCGGACTTCGTGTTACGCAGCGTGACGCCCTCGACCTTGTCGGCGCCCAGCACCTCGGTGACCACCGAGTCCCAGATCACCTTGATCTTCTCGTTCTTCAGCGCGCGCTCGGCCATGATCGGGCTGGCCCGGAACTCGTGCCGGCGGTGGATGATCGTGACGGTCTCGGCGAACTTGGTGAGGAACGTCGCCTCCTCCATCGCCGAGTCACCGCCGCCCACCACCGCGATGTGCTGGTTGCGGAAGAAGAACCCGTCACAGGTCGCGCAGGACGAGACGCCGTGGCCGAGCAGCTTCTGCTCGCCCGGCACGTTCAGCGGCCGCCAGGCCGAACCGGTGGCCAGGATGACCGCCTTCGCCTGGTACTCGGTGTCGCCGACCCAGACCCGCTTGACGTCGCCGGCCAGCTCGACCCGCGTCACGTCGTCGGTCAGCAGCTCGGCGCCGAACCGCTCCGCCTGCTTGCGCATGTTGTCCATCAGGTCCGGGCCGTCGATCCCGTCCGGGAAGCCGGGGAAGTTCTCCACCTCGGTGGTGGTCATCAACGCACCACCGGACTGCGCGCCCTCGATGACCAGCGGGTTCAGATTCGCCCGAGCCGCATACACCGCGGCGGTGTAGCCCGCCGGCCCGGACCCGATGATGATCAGGTTTCGGACGTCTGCCACCACACGACCCTCTTCCTTGACTGCCCGGACCGGCCCGTCTGTGCCGGACCCGAAGCCTCTGCCGACAGAACGCCATCGTACGGACCGAGATTCCCCGTTGCGGTCTGCGTCACGCGGCGCCGGCGGGCGTCCCCGCCCGGCCGGGTACGAGCAGAGCAGGGGTCGGGCAGTGCGGGTCGCCGCACCGGCCGGGTGCCCCGACCGGTCAGGACGCGTGCAGCGAGATGGTCGAGGTCTGGTACTGCAGGTGTGCGCCGTCGGTACCGCACTCCGGGCCGACCACCGAGATCCGGGTGGCCGAGCCGGCGGACGCCACGACCACCGCCGCCGGCCGGCTGCGGAACAGCGCGAAGTCGACGAGCGAGGCGGTGTAGCCGCCCGGCACGCCCAGCTGGTGCAGGCACCGGTCCAGCCGGGCCGGGTCGGTCAACGGCCGCAACTCCCCCGGTACCGCCGCGGCCACAGCGCTACTGGAAAGCGCTTGCTGTCCGGCTCGGTCGGCCGCCTGCGGCACCGTGTCGACGGTGTAGTCGGTGCCGCTCGCGGCGAGTCGGACACCGTCGGTCGGCCGGGCGTCCTTGGGCGCGATCTGCGCGTGGTTCGGCCCCTTCGTCGTGGGCGACGGCGTAGCCCCCTGCCGCGCCGAACCGGCCCGGCTCGACGACGCGTCCCGGTCCTGGCCGCCGGTCAGCACGCTCGCCCCAGCGATCCCGGCGAACGCGAGCACCAGCACCCCGGCCGCGGCGCCGGCCAGCCACTGCGCCCGCCGCCGACGGGACCGCCGATCCCGATCCAGCGCCACCACCGGGTGCCCGGCCGGCCGCTGCTCCCGGAACCCCTCCCCGAGCCGGGACAGCAACTCCGGCGGCATCGTGGTCGGGACCGTTCCGACGTGCGCCAGGTCGGCCCTGACCGCGGCGTCGGCCGGCACCGCCGCCGCGTGCGCGGACCGCCACTCCGGCCGCGTCGCGATCAGCTCCGCCACCTGCTCCTCGACCCCGGTACCGGCGAGGGCGCCGCCGACGTAGTCGGCGAGCAGCTCGTCGTCGACCTCCGGGCTGCGCCGGGCCGCCGCCACCAGCCGCCGCACCTCGGCCAGGTAGTCGGCGTCGGGCTGCTCCGCATCGGGCGACGGGGACCGCAGATCGTCGCTCACGTCGCCCCCCTCCCCCGTCGGGTACCGCCGTCCTCGCTGCCGGCCGTCTCAGATCTGACGTCCGGCGGCGGCGTCTGGTTCCGCAGGTGACCCAGTCGGGCGGCCAGCCTCGACCGGCCGCGCGCACACCGGCTCTTGATCGTGCCCGCCGCCACCCCGAGGATCTGGGCCGCCTCGGCGACCGGGTAGCCGTACACGTCGACCAGGACCAGCGCGGCTCGCTGGTCCGGCGGCAACTCGGCCAGCGCGGCCTGCACGGTCAGCGCGGTGTCCCGGTCGGCCACCTGCGGGCCGGCGGCGACCGGTTCGGCGGTACCCGAGTCGGGCAGCGGCACGGTGGGCCTGGCCTGCCGGCGCCGGGCCCGGTCCAGGCAGGCGTTGACCACGATGCGGTGCAGCCAGGTGGTCACCGCCGAGTCGCCACGGAACCGGTCGGCCTTCCGGTACGCCGAGATCAGCGCGTCCTGGACCGCGTCCGCCGCCTCCTCGCGGTCGCCGAGGGTGCGCAGCGCCACCGCCCACAGCCGATCCGCGTGCCGGCGTACCAGCGTCTCGAAGGCGGCCGGATCGCCCGCGACGTGCGCCCGGAGGAGCTCGGTGTCGCCACGCGGGTCCATCCCGCTCTCGGTCGGCAGGTCGTGTCGCACGGTCGGGTCACTCGGCCGGATCGCGCCGGCCCGGGACGGCCAACCGGACCCGCGGGGAGTCGGTCACTGCCCGCGGACCTTGATGTCCTTGACGCCGAGCTGGTAGCCACCGTCCTGCGCCTGCGGCAGCTTCGTGATCCAGACCATCAGGTAGCGGGTCTTGACGCCGCTCAGCGTCCACGACTTCGTCACCTGGACCACCTGCTGTTTGGCGCCCGGCACCTGCTTGTAGTCGGACACCACCGAGTCGTCCTCGGCCGTGGTGCCGGAGCCCCCGTTGGCCGGGTCGGACTTGCCCGTCCGCAGCCCCACGGTGGCGCCGCCGTCGCTGAGCACCACCGACACGGTGGAGATGTCGCGAACCTTGCCGAGGTCGAGCAGGATGCCCATGCCTCGCTTGAAGCCGCCGAAGTTGGCCTGCTGGTAGTCCTGCGTCTCCCACTGCGTCGTGGCGCTGTCGTCGATCGCGTACTGCGAGTCCTTCAGCTCGGTGCGGTCGCCCTGGTCGGGGTCGACGATCCGCACGTTGGCCGGCTTGATCGCGGTCGGGGCGCTGCCGCCGCCCTGGCTGGACTGGCTGGTCGGGTTGCCGCTCGGCGTCCCGCCGGTGGCGGTGTTGCTGTTCAGCCACTTCGTGCCGATCAGCAGGCCGAGCAGGGAGATCACCGCGAGGCCGGCGATGCCGACGGTCAGCTTCTTCCACCGCGGCCGGCGCTCCGGCGGATCCGGGGTCTCCACGGTGACCAGGTCGAGCGGACCGCTGACCTCGTTGGCGATGTTGAGCCGGGCCAGCTCGCCGGACAGCTCGGCCGCGGTCGGCGCCGCGAGCTGGTCGTCCAGCAGGTCCATGGTCAACGCGTCGATGTAGTTCGGCACGTCCGGCCGGACCTGGCGGGGCGCGGCCAGCTTGCCGTCCACGGTCTGCGCCGGCGGGAGCCCGAAGTCGCCGGGCAGCTCGGTCGGCCAGGTGCCGGTCAGCGCGCAGTACAGGACGCCGCCCAGGCCACGGATGTCGCCCTCCTGGCTGGCGTCGGCGGAGGCGCGAGCGTCGGCGAGCACGATTCGTTCGGCGCCGAGCAGCACCGTGTTCGGGTGCACGTTGCCGTGCGCCACACCGGTCTCGTGGATGGCGGCCAGCGCGTCGGCGATCGCGTACGCGACGGCGGTGGCGCGGACCGGGTCGAGCGGGCCGTCGGTGGCGACGATCTCGCGGAGCGGGTGACCGTCCACGTACTCGCGCACCACGTACGCACGGTCGCCTTCGTCGACCGCGTCGTAGACGCCGACGGTGTGCGGATGGACCACCCGGCTGGCGGCGACGGCGGCCTGCAGCATGTCGTTCGCGGAGTCGCCGCCGGGGTATTTGAGGACGATGGTGACCGGGCGGCGGAGGATGACATCCACTCCACGCCACACCTGCCGCCCCGTGGAGTCGTCGTGGATGTGCTCCTCGAGGCGGTACCGGTCGGCGAGCACCTCGCCAACCGCGGGTGCTCCGACCTGGGTCAACCCAGTCCTCCCTCCGGCTGGCCCCCGGGCAGCGGCTGGCTCTAGTGCGACCCGTCGTTCACTCACAGCCTAGGTCCTCCGCGCCGCGTGCAGGCAGCACCCTGCTCAACTCCCGCGTGTTGGTCACGTCTCGGTAACCCGCGTCACTACGGCGGGTAGTGCCCCGACCGATGTCATGGCCGTCTCGGCCCGTGCCACCGTATCGCGTCTCCGTCCGGTACTCGATGGTCGGAATGTCTTTCGTTACGACCGTCCTCATTTGTCGAACTCCACGGATGTGCCTGCTGACCAGCGAGTTACCGATATGCACCGGGTGCCGGCGGTGCATGGTGTCGACAGTCATACACGTACCGCCGACGGGCCCGGTTGCGCCGGCCCGGATGCGTCACACCCGCGACTGGTGATCACCGTTCGTGCTGGTACATGTGTGTGCGGTGGCGTTTGCCGGGGTCGGCGCCCGCGGAGCGTGGGTGTGGCGAGCCTCTCAGTCGTCCTGGCGACCGGAGAAACGGATGTTGCCGGACAAGGCTCCCCGATAAACAGTACTACCAGGCGGTAACACGGCATATCGGATGGCAACCGCCGCACGGACTGTGCATGCTGTCCCCATGGTTGCGTCGATGATGTTCGACTCCGACCGGCTGGTGCTGCTGTGGCCCCTCCCGCCGGAACAGCGCACCAGCGAAGGGATCGGCATCGGGAGCACCGTCTACCACGCGTGGCTCGCCTACCCGGACGCCGAAGCGCTGCGCCCCGAACCGGCGGCGGCGTCCGACGCGCTGCTGGTACACCGCATCGACCGCGGCTACCTGATCCGGCACGACGGCACCGTGGTCCGGCAGTTGATCGCCGGCACCGAGGAACTCCTCCGCGCCGCCTACCAGACCCGATGAGCCGCCGGCGGCAGGCAGCCCGGCCATCCGCCGCCCCGCCCGGCCTACCGGGCATCGCTCCGGCGGGCGCCGAGCGGCCGAACCTCAGCGGCCGACCTTGCTGCGGACCATCCCGACGAGCTGGCTGATCTCCCGCACCCGCAACGCGTACGCGAGGCCGAAGTAGACGAGCGCGAGAACCGCGCCACCCGCGACCAGCTCGGCCAGGCTCGCGACCCGGCCGTCCCCCAGCACCCCGCCGAGCGCCCTCGCCACCAGCCACGCGGGCACCGCGGCGACCGCACCGGCCAGTACCAGCCGGAGCAGGGTGCTCGCCACCTGGCGCAGGCCGAGCGCCCCGATCCGGCGGCGCAGCAGCGCGTACGACACGATCGCCGCGACCACGAACGACACCGCGTTGCCCAGCAGCAGCAGCGGCACCACGTAGTCGATCGGCGCCAGGAACCAGACCGCCACGTCGAACGCGATCTTGACCAGCACCACCGGCACGTTCACCAGCGCCGGGGTGCGGGTGTCGGGCATCGCGTAGAAGGTGAAGATCTGCAGCTGGCTCACCGCGAACGGCACCAGCCCGAACCCCGCCATCGCGATCGCCAGCCCGGCCGAGTGCGCCGCGCCGGCGTCGAAGTGCCCGTACTGGAACAGCACGACGCCCAGCTGCGAGCCGAACACCGCCAGCGCCACCGTGCCCGGGATCAGCAGCACCGAGGAGAGCCGGGTCCCCAGGGACAGGTAGTTGGAGACGTCGCCGAACCGGCGGTCCGCCGCCGCCGCGCTCATCCGCGGCATCAGCGCCGTCATCACCGACACCGCGGCGATCCCGTTGATCGTCATCATCAGCAGGAAGCCGTAGTCGTACACGATGGTGCCGGTGTCGTTGTGGCCCCGGGTGGTGAGACCGGCGATCTTGACGACCACCAGCATGCCGACCTGGCTGATCGCCACGTAACACAGCGCCCAGCCGGCCAGCCGGCCGATCTCGCGCAACCCCATGCCGCGGAACGAGAACCGCAACCGGAACCCGTAGCCCACCTTCCGCAGCGCCGGCGTCAGCGCCAGCACCTGCACGCACATCGCGATGGTGAAGCCGGAACCGATCAGCGCGATCTTCGGCATCGTCATCGAGTCGAGCGTCGGCTTGTCCGGCCAGATCAGCGCGAACATCACGAAGAAGCCGATGATGACGATGTTGTTCAGGATCGGTGCCCAGGTCGGCGCCGCGAACGAGCCGCGGGTGTTCAGCACCGCCTGGAACATCGCCGACAGGCCCATGAAGAAGATCGCCGGCAGCATGAAGTAGCTCAGCGACGTGACCGTGTCGTGGATCGGCGTGCCACGGGCCAGCACCCAGGACACCACCGGCGCACCGATGGTCACGATCGCCGCCATCACCAGCAACAGCGTCGCCGCCAGCGTGACGAACCGTTCGGTGAACGCCTCGCCACGGTCCGGGTCGCTCTTGCGCGCCCGCACCAGCAGCGGCACCACGACACTGGTCAGCGTGCCGCCCATGAGCAGCTCGTACAGCATCTGCGGCGAGTAGACGGCCTGGGTGTACGCGTTGCCCACGTTCAGGCCGAGCGCCGCGCCGATCGCGACGGTACGGCCGTAGCCCAGGATGCGGCTGACCAGGTTGAGCCCGGCCATCATCGCGCTGTTGCGCATCACGCCGCGATCGCCGCCGGCCTCCGGTTCGGGGGTCGGCGGTACCTCACCGGTCGGCGGCATGGTCGCCGTCGCGGTCGGATCCGGCACCGCACCCTGGGGTGCGGACATGGCGGCGACCTCCTGCTCGACGGCGAACGAGGACCGGTAGAGCCCGTCCCCGGCGGCGGTCGGGGACGGTGGAACGGGTACCTGCCGGTCGGGCTCGCCGGGCAGCCCGGCCGGTGCGGCGTACCGCGCCGCCGGGTCGTCGCCGAGCCGGCTGGCGTCGTCGCCGAGCCGGGTGGCGTCGTCGCCGAGCCGGGTGGCGTCGTGGCCGGGCCGGGTGGCGTCGTGGCCGGGCCGGGTGGCGTCGGCCGGCACCGGGTGCTGGATGCGCGGATCGTCGCCGCTGCGGTACACCCGGCCCTGCGGGCTACTCATGGTTCGCTCGTCGTGCTCGCTCATGCTCGGTCTCCGCTGCGCCCGTCACGCGCCGGGCTTCGCGAGCAGCCCCGGCACCTGCGCGACCAGCCGCCGCTCGTCGGGGTGCGCGAGCCGCTGCGGGATGTCGTCGAGTGGCACCCATGCGACCTCCACCACCTCCCGGTCCCGGTCGGACAGCTCGCCGTCGACGAACCGCAGCAGGAAATGGTGCACGGTCTTGTGGATCTTCTCGCCGTGCAGCATGAACCAGTAGTCGACCTCGCCGAGCCGGTGGCGCACCTCGGAGGACACCCCGGTCTCCTCCTCGATCTCGCGTACCGCGGTCTGCTCCAGGGTCTCACCCAGCTCCACGTGGCCCTTCGGAAGCGACCAGATCAGCCGGCCACGCCGGTCGTGCTTGCCGATGAGCACGCCGAACGTGCCGTCCTCGCGCACGTCGACGACCAGCCCACCGGACGACACCTCCTCGATCCGGCCGGACCGGGTGCGCCGCCGGCCGCGGATCTGACCCGGCGGGGGCGCCTCCACCCGGCGCTTGCGCCGCTTCCTCGCCGCCGGCCGGGCGGCCGGTGCGACGGCATCCGCAGGCGCCTCGGTGCTGCCGGCGCGGTCGGCCGGTGCCGCACTCGGCTGACCGGACGAGCCGCCGCGGCGCCGGCGCCGCCGCTTGCGCCGCCGGCCGCTGGCCGCGCTCTCGGCCCCGGCGGCGGCGTCCGCCGGCGGGCCGTCGCCGGGGGTCGGCTCGGAACGATCGCCGTCGCCGGCCGTGGGCCCGCCGGACGCCGAGTCGCCCGGCGCGGAGTCGCCCGGCGCGGAGTCGCCCGGCGCGGAGTCGCCCGGCGCCGACTCGGTCGACCCGGGCTTCGCCGGCGCGCCACGGTGCCGCGGACGGCGCCGGCGACGGGACCGCCGGCGCGGCGAGTCGCCGGTACCGGATGCGGTGTTGGCGTCGTTTGTCGCATTGCTCGGCCGTGTCGTCGACCCGTCGGCAGGGGCACCCTGTTCGACGGCGGGTGTACGGTCACGGCTCGGCATGACACGACCCTAGCGCCCGCTTCCGCGACCGGTTGACGGGAACGGACGTGCCGGAGTAGAGGTCGGCGGCCGGCCCGATCCGGCGCGTGCACCGACCCGTCGGGCCCGTCGCCCGGCTCGGTACGCTGGCCGGGCCATGACCATGCACCCGGGCGGCCCTTGCCGCCGCACCCCGACCCGCGCCGCCGACCGGTGCACCGCCGCCCGCTGCCCCGGGCCGTACCGTCCGCGGAGCGCCGGCCGGAACAAGCAGCGGACGACCACACGTCCGGTGGCGCCGGATGCCCGGTCGGAGCGCAGCGGGGAGCGGGCATGAGCGCCCTGCGGCGGGAGCCGTCCGAGGTGCAGCGCCGCGCCGCCGCCGAACTGATCACGGTCCCGCCGGTGGCGGACGAGCTCGGCCAGCGGTTCGCCGCCGCCGGGCACGAGCTGTACCTGGTCGGCGGGTCGGTCCGGGACGCGCTGCTGCGCCGACCCGGCGCCCTGCTGTCCGCCGGCGTCGACCTCGCCGACGCGCGCGAGCAGGACCTGGACTTCGCCACCAGCGCGCACCCGGAGCAGACGCTGGAACTGCTGACCGGCTGGGCGGAGGCGACCTGGACCACCGGGATCGCGTTCGGCACGATCGGCGCGCAGCGCCGCGGCCTGCGGATCGAGATCACCACCTACCGGGCCGAGGCGTACGACCGGGTCAGCCGCAACCCGATCGTCCAGTACGGCACCAGGCTCGACGACGATCTGGCCCGCCGCGACTTCACCGTCAACGCGATGGCGTTCTCGGTGCCCGGGCACGAGTTCGTCGACCCGTACGGCGGGCTCGTCGACCTGGCCGGCAAGGCACTGCGCACGCCCGGTGCGCCGGCCGACTCGTTCGCCGACGACCCGCTGCGGATGCTGCGCGCCGCCCGGTTCGCCGCGCAGCTGCGGTTCGACGTCGACCCGGCGGTCCGGCAGGCGATCGTCGAGATGGCCGCCGACCTCGGCCGGATCACCGCGGAACGGATCCGGGACGAGCTGACCAAGCTGCTGACCGGCGCCGACCCGGTCGCCGGGCTGCGGCTGCTGGTCGACACCGGGCTGGCCGAGACCTTCCTGCCCGAGCTGCCCGCGCTGCGGATGCAGATCGACGAGCACGCGCAGCACAAGGACGTCTACGAGCACACGCTCACCGTGGTGAACAACGCGGTACGCCTGGAGGGGGCGGACGGCCCCGACTTCATCCTGCGGATGGCCGCGCTGATGCACGACATCGGCAAGCCGGCCACCAAGGCGATCGGTGCCGACGGCGGCGTCTCGTTCCACCACCACGAGGTCGTCGGCGCGCGGATGACGCGGCAGCGGATGAAGGCGTTGAAGTTCCCGAAGGACACCATCGCCCAGGTGTCCCGGCTGGTCGCGCTGCACCTGCGGTTCTACGGGTACGGGCGGGGCGAGTGGACCGACTCCGCGGTCCGGCGGTACGTCACGGACGCCGCCGACCTGCTGCCCCGGCTGCACAAGCTGGTCCGGTCCGACTGCACCACCCGGAACCGGCGGAAGGCCGCCGGGCTGGCGCGCGACTACCAGGCGCTGGAGGACCGGATCGAGCGCATCCAGGCCGAGGAGGACCTCGCCCGGGTCCGGCCCGACCTGGACGGCAACGCGATCATGAAGCTGCTCGACATCCCGCCGGGCCCGGCCGTCGGCGCCGCCTGGAAGTACCTGAAGGAACTGCGGCTGGAACGCGGCCCGTTGCCGCCGGACGAGGCGGAGGCCGAGCTGTTCCGCTGGGCCCGCGAGCACGACATCATCACCTAGGCCGCTGGCCGCTGGCCGCTGGCCGCTGGCCGCTGGCCGCTGGCCGCTGGCCGCTGGCCGCTGGCCGCTGGCCGCTGGCCGCGCCGGCCGGTCGGTAGCCGGATGCCCGCTGTTTGTACATCACGACCGGCTGGCATTGCCCTGCCGGATTCGCCCCGGCATGATCGCAGGAGCCTGCCGCCCCCGGGGCGGCGGACGAACCGAGCGGTGCCGGTACGCCAGCGACGGGAGACCGGAGATGCTGAACTTCGTCCTGAACCTCATGCTGTCGTACGGGCCGAACATCGTCGCCGCGGCGGTCGGCATCGTGCTGTCCCTGATCATGATCAAGCGCCGCGGCTCGCTGTACGCGTTGTTCGGGTTCCTGGCGATGCTGGTCGCGGTCGGTCTGGGCACCGTCGACCTCGTCTACTTCACCTGGTTCGCCAGCCACGACCCGGACACCGCGATCATGGTCGGCCGGGTGATCACCGGAGCCGCCGACGTCGTCGCGCTCGGGTCCTGGGCGCTGATCCTGGTGGCGCTGTTCCGCAAGCCGGAGGCGGCGACCACCACCGCCCGTACCGGTGGCGCCGGGGCGGCGCCGGCCGGCTGGCCGGGCCAGCCCGCCGGCCCCACGTTCGGCAGCCAGCCGCCGGCGGGCCCCGCCCCCTCCCAGCCCGGCGGCGGCCAACCGGTCTCCGGCCAACCGGCCGCCAGCCAGCCCGGGGTCGGCCAGCCTGGTGCGGGGCAGCCGGCGCCGGGGCAACCCGGTACCGGGCAACCGGGCGGTGGCCAGCCGGGCACCGGGTTCGGGCAGCCACAGCCCGGTGCGCCGGGCTTCGGCGGCGGCAACCCCGGCGCGCAGTGGGGTCAACCGGGCAGCGGCCCGTCGCCGTACTGATCGGACCGCGCGTCGGGTCGGCCGGACCCGTGCCGGCGCCAGCCACCGGATCGCGACGCCGGCTTCGTGACGCCGGAGCGGCGCGGCGGCCCGTGCTGGTCTCGCCGGTCGATCGGCGGCTGACCCGGTGCCGCTACCGTCAGGGTTCCCGCCGACCGTTCGGGTCCGCCGGCCCGTTCTTCCCAGCAGCACGGAGAGGACCCGCAGATGCCCGGATTCGTCACCCTGCTCATCGACCTCGCACTGAGCCTGCCCGGCGCGGTCGTCGCCGGCATCGGGCTGGTGCTGTCGATGACGAACCGCCGCCGGCTCGGCAGCTCCGCCGGACCGATGCTGGTCGCGTTCATCCTGCTGCTCGTCGCGGCGGTGGTCTCCGCCGGTCAGATGGTCTTCAGCGTCTTCAGCCCGGACATGATGGTCCGGAACCACTGGAGCTACAGCACGTTGAGCATGATCCTCGGCGGCATCGGTGCGGTGCACACGCTGATCGCGACGGCCGGTTGGGTGGTGCTGCTGATCGCGATCTTCCGCCGCCGCGACACCGCGACCACGCCGGCGACCCCGACCTGGAACCAGCCTCCGGCGGCCCAGTTCGACGCCTCCGCATCGTTGCCCGCACCGCAGCCGGGTGTGACCACGCCGCAGTTCGGTGCGGGACAGCAGCCGGGTGTGACCACGCCGCAGTTCGGTGCGGGACAGCAGCCGGGTGTGACCACGCCGCGGTACGGCACCGCCGAGGCGCCCGGGGCTCCGGCGGGTGAGCAGCAGCCGGGCGGCTGGACGACCCCCGGCAGCGGCCCCTCCCCGTACTGACCGACGAGGAAACCGCCGCCCTCATCCGGTTCGCGCCGCTGATCTGCGGGCACGTACGGCGGAGGTCAGAGGCGGGCGAGGGCGCGGATCGGGAAGGTGGCCATGCCGCGCACCGGCGGGGGTACCGCGGTGAGTCGGGCCCCGTCGTCCGGCAGCGCGGCGAGGTTGGTGAGGTGTTCGACGATCGGGATGCCGGCGCCCAACAGTCCATTGTGGACGGGGCGGGCGGGGTCGGTGACATCGTCGATGTTGAGCGCGTCGATACCGACCAGTGCGACGTTCGCGTCGATCAGCGCCCGGGCGGCGTCCCCGGTCAGGTAGGGGCTCCCGGTCAGGTAGCCGGGCGTGCCCCAGCGCCGGGACCAGCCGGTCTCGACCAGTACCGCGTGCCCCCACAACCGGCCGGGATCGCCGAGCAGTGCGGCCCCGACGCTCGGCGCGTCGACCGCGCGTACCACCGCGATCGGCACGTCGACGAGCCGCTCCGGTGGCAGCGCGGCGAGATCGGCGCCGTCCTGGTGATAGTGGTACGGCGTGTCGAGGTAGGTGCCGGTGTTGGCGACCATGTCGATGCCGTGGATGGCGAACGAGACACCGTCGGCCAGGTGCGCGGTGCTCGCCGCGCGGCTGGTGTGTTCCCGGATCGCCGGCCCCGGTAGCCCCGGGTAGGTGACCATGCCGTCGGTGATCGGGTGCGAGAGTTCGACGAACGTCATGACACTCCACTGTGGACGGGATAGAGGCGGGGTACCAGCCGGTGCCCGAAGCCGACCAGCGCGTACCCGACGCCGACGACGAGTACCGCGGTCAGCGAGTGGCCGTCCGGTGGCAGCAGCACCGCGCCGAGGAACAGGCCGAGCACGTAGCAGATGTTGTAGGTGGTGTCGTTGACGCTGAACACCCGGCCGCGGAACTCGTCCGCGCTCTCCCGTTGCAGCGTCGTGTCCACCACGATCTTGGTGCCCTGCGAGGCGATGTTGATCGCGAACACCGCGACCACCAGCAGCAGCTCCTGGAACGGCGACCCGAGTACCGCCACCACCAGCCCGGCGCCGGCCAGCAGCAGCGTGACCCAGTTCCGGTCGCCGAGCCGGCGCGCCGCGGGTGGCGTGATCACCGCGCCGAGGAACGAACCGACCCCGCCCGCGACCACCACCTCGGCCAGCCCGGCGATCGAGTGGGTGTAGTCGGTCCCGGTGTTGAAGTAGTTGCGGTACAGCAGCAGCGCGGCGACCGTCAGCACCCCGTAGAGGATGCGGTAGGCGGACTGCGCGGCCAGCACTGCGGTGGAGCCGGCGTGGCCGAGCAGGTGCCGGGCGCCGGCGACCATGCCGCGCAGCACCCCGTACAGCTCGGCGACGATGCTGCCGTCGACCGGGGCGGAGGCGTCCGGGCCGAGTTCCCGGCCGTGGAAGAAGACGGCGGCGAGTATCCCGGCGACCAGGTAGCCGGCGGCGGCAGCGGCGGCGAGCAGCCCGTACCCGGCGGCGCCCGCTCCGGCGAGCACCTGGAGCAACGCCGACACCCCGAGCGCGAGCGAGTTGCAGACCGTACCGAGGGTGGGTGAGACGGCGTTCGCGGTGATCAGCCGCGGACCGTCGACGACGTGCGGCATCGCCGCCGAGTGCCCGGCCAGAATGAACCGGTTGATCCCGATCACCAGCAGCGCCAGCAGGATGAACAGTGCGTTCGGGTGGCCGGTGTAGAGCAGCGCGGCGGCCGGCAGCGCGAGCGCGCAGCGCAGCACGTTCGCGTAGCTGATCACGTTGCGGCGCAGCCACCGGTCCAGGAAGACGCCGACGAACGGGCCGAGGATCGAGTACGGCAGCAGCAGTACCGCGAAGCCGGTCGCGATCGCCACCGGATCGTTGTGCTGGTCGGGGTTGAACAGGATGCTTCCGGCCAGCGCGCCGGAGAACAGGCCGTCGGAGAACTGGCTGGTCAGCCGCGCGATCAGGAGCCGCCGAAACTGCCGACCGGTCAACAGGACGCGCAGGTTCCGCTTACTCGGCACGCCTGCGACCCTAGCGGCTGGGAGCGCCCGCACCGGCAGCGCGGCCGGCGGCGCGCCGCCGGACCGTACACCGGGTGGGGTATCCGGGGTGCCCTCCCTACCGCCGCCGGGGTATGCCGGGTTTCTCCGCTGGCACGAAGACACCGCTCCGCCGCGTCGGCAGGATGGCGAGCGTGAATCCATCAGAACCGGCAGCGCGACGCGTGTCGCCGGTGTTCGTCGTATTTCTCCGGATCGTGACGACGCTGTTCGCCGCGACCCTGCTGTGGCAGCCGATCTCCGCCGGCACGTTCGTCTCCGGTCAGCCGGGCATGATGACCTGGCACGCGGTCGGTGCCGCCCTCGCGATGTTCCTCACCCTGCCGATGATGCTCGCCGGCCTGCTGCTGCTCGTCGGCGGCGGCACCAGGTGGCCGCTGGCCGCGTCCGCGCTGCTGCTGGTGCTGGTGATCGCGCAGATGGCGGCCGGCAGCACCCGGGTCCTCGCGGTACACCTGCCGCTGGGTACCGCGCTGTTCGGCGCCGGCATGGCGTTCGCCTGGTGGTCCTGGACCAAGCGCGCCGGCCAGCGGCGCCGGAGTGGCCGCGCGGCGACGGCGGTGGCGCGATGACCGCCGTGCAGTCCACCGCCCCGGCGATCCGGGCCCCCTTCGTGCTGCTGCTGCGGGTGTCGGCGGTACTGACCATGGCCGTGATGCTGTGGCAGCCCACCATGGCCGGGCTGTTCACCACCGGCCGGGTCAGCTACCTGACCCTGCACGACATCGGCGCCGGCGTCGCCGCGCTGCTGGCCGCGCTGGACGTCGTCGCCGCGGTACTGCTGCGCTGGCCCGGCCGCGGCTCGGCGGCACTGATCCCGCACGCGGTCGCGATGCTGGTGCTGGTGGGCGTGCAGATGGCACTCGGGTTCACCCAACTCGTCGCGGTACACATCCCGCTCGGCGTCCTGTTGTTCGGTATGGCGCTGGGATTCACGGCGCGCGCGTTCGCTCGGAGGAAGTCATGAACCGCCGTCGGGTACTGGGACTGTTCGGTGCGGCCGGAGCCGCCGTCGCGGCGGGCGGCGCGCTCGCCGGCTGCGGCGAGACCACCGAGACGGCCGGCATCGTACTGCCGTCGGCCGCCCCGCTGCCGCCGCGCTTCCGGGTACCGCTGCCGATCCCGGCGACGAAGAAACCGGCGCGCACCGTGCACGGGGTCGACGAGTACGAGGTGACGCAGCGGATCGGCGACGCCGAGATCCTGCCCGGGAAGACCACGAAGGTGTGGGGCTTCGACGGTACGTTCCCCGGGCCGACGTTCGAGGCGCGCGCCGGGCACGAGATGCGGGTGAGGATCCGCAACGAACTGCCGCAGCCGACGTCGACGCACCTGCACGGCGGAATCACGGCGCCCGCCTCCGACGGGTACCCGACCGATCTGGTGGTGCCGGTCGGCGGCAGCTTCGACACGCACCGGAAGCACTCCGGCGAGATGCCGATGACGGTGCGCCCGCAGGACTGGACGCTGCACCAGGGCAGCAAGGAGTACCGCTACCCGCTGGGGCAGCGGGCCGCGACGCTGTGGTACCACGATCACCGGATGGACTTCTCCGCGCCGCAGGTGTGGCGCGGGCTGGTCGGCATGTTCGTGGTGCGGGACGACGAGGACGACGCGCTGCCGCTGCCCAAGGGCGACCGGGAGATCCCGCTGCTGATCTGCGACCGGTCCTTCACCGCGGACGGCTCGTTCTCCTACCCGTCGCTGGATCCGTCGCTGACCATGACCCCGGGCGTCCGGTCGAAGTACATGCAGGGCGTGCAGGGTGACGTGATCCTCGTCAACGGTGCGCCGTGGCCGGAACTTTCGGTAGCGCCGGTGCGCTACCGGTTCCGGATCCTCAACGCCTCCAACGCCCGGCGGTACGAGCTGGCCCTCGATCCCGGCGGCCACCTGGTCCAGGTGGGCAGCGACCAGGGGCTGCTCGCCGCGCCGCGCACGCACTCCAGCATCGTGCTGTCGCCGGCCGAACGGTTCGACGTCGTCGTGGACTTCTCGGCGTACCGGCCGGGCAGCACGGTGACGCTGGTGAACCGGCTGGGCAGCGGCGCGGCCGGGCAGGTGATGCGGTTCCGGATCGGCGGCCGGGCCACCGACGACTCGCACGTCCCGGCGCGGCTGTCGCAGGTGGAGACGCTGAAGCGGTCGCAGGCCAAGGTGACCCGGCAGTTCGACTTCCGCCGCACCGACAACGGCTGGACCATCAACAAGCAGTACTTCAGCCCGTCGACGGTGCTCGCCCGGCCCGCCCTGAACTCGGTCGAGCTGTGGCGGTTCACCAGCGACTTCCACCACCCGGTGCACACCCACCTGGCGCACTTCCAGGTGCTGAGCCGGGACGGGCACGAGCCGGCCGCCACCGATCACGGCTGGAAGGACGTCGTCGACCTCCGCCCGTACGAGGTGGTGGAGGTGCTGGTGCGCTTCACCGGCTTCCGCGGCCGGTACATGCTGCACTGCCACAACCTGGAACACGAGGACATGGCCATGATGGCCAACTTCCAGGTGGTCTGACGGCGGAAGTTGGTGCGCACAGGTGTGCAGAGCGGCTCTGCCCACTGATAGGCACCACCGGTGGTGCGTCCAGGTGGGCAGAGCAAAGGACCACCAACACAGCGGCCCTGACCACGAAGCTCGTGATCAGGGCCGCTGCTGTCGGGGATGCGCCGTCAGCCGGCGTCGACGGTCACTCGGCGTCAACGGTCGGCACCAGGTCGGTCGTGCCGGGCTTGCTGCCGTTCTCCTTGCTGCCGCCGGCGATGCGGGCCAGCAGCGCGGAGAAGTCGACCCCGGTCAGGTCGGTACCGAGCTGCAGGCCCTGCGCGACCGTGGATGCCACGTTCTTGGTCACCGTGCTCGCGCCGTCGGTGGAGATCACCGTCATCTTGTCGATGCCGGCCATCGGCTTGGCGGCCGCCTCGACGACCTCCGGCAGCATCTTCACCAGCATCTCCAGCACGGCGGCCTCGCCGTACTTGTCGAACGCGTCGGCCTTGAGCCGCATCGCCTCGGCCTCGGCCTGGCCGCGGGCCAGCACCGCCGCCGCGTCCGCCTCACCCTCGCGCTGCACCGCCTGGGCGAGCGCGGTGCGCTGGGCCAGGTCACCCTCACCGGTCAGCCGCGCCTGTTCGGCATCCGCGTGCGCGGCCTCGACGGTCGCCCGGCGCTGCGCCTCGGCGCGCAGGATGGCTGCGTTCTTCTCGGCCTCGGCCTTCAGGATCGCCGCGTTCTTCGACGCCTCCGCCTCCTGCTCCACCTTGTACCGCGCGGCGTCGGCCGGCTTGCGCACCTCGGTGTCGAGCTGGCGTTCCTTCAGCTCGGCGTTGCGCTGCGCCACCTTCTGCTGCTCGGCGAGGATCGCCTGGTCCCGCTCGGCCTTGGCCAGCGGGCCGGCCGCCTCCGACTTCTGGGTGGCGGCGTCGATCTCGGCCTGGATGCCGGCCCGCTTGAGCGCCAGGTTCCGCTCCGACTCGGCGATGACCTCCTCGGCGCGCAGCCGCTCCTGCTCGGCCGACTGGCGGGCGGTCGCCTCGGCGATCGCCGCTTCCTTGACCGCCCGGGCGGCCTCGGGGCGGCCGAGGTTCTTCAGATAGTCGCCCTCGGTGCGGATGTCCTGCAACTGGAACGTGTCCAGCACCAGGCCCTGGTTGGTCAGCGAGTTCTCCGCCTCCTCGGCCACCTCGGAGGCGAACGCGGCGCGATCGCGGATGATCTCCTCGATGGTCAGCCGGCCGACGATGGAACGCAGCGCGCCGGCGAGCACCTCACCGGTGAAGCCCTCGATCTCGTCCTGCTGGTCCAGGAACCGCTGGGCGGCGGCGCGGATCGCGTCCTCGGTGCCGCCGACCTTGACGATCGCGACCGCGTCCAGGTTGCAGGTGATGCCCTGCTTGTTGACCGCGCCGGAGACGGTGACCGGGATGCGCCGGCTGGACAGGTCGAGGATCTGCAGCCGCTGCACGACCGGCACCACGAACACCGAGGCACCCATCACGACCTTCTGGCCGGACAGGTCGGTCAGCCGGCGGCCGTCCGCGCCGAGCGTCGACTTGCCCTTGCGGCCGGTGACGATGAACGCCTCGTTCGACCCGGCGACCTTGATCCTGGACAGCACCAGGGCGACGATCAGGATCACCAGCACCACGATGCCGGCGATCCCGATCAGGATGGGAGTGGTCATCTCTGTCCTTTGTGGATAGTGGGGATTCTGGGAACTTCCGGCGGAACGGCGTCGGGCCCGGTCACCCGTCGACGGCCGGCGGCAGCCGCAGGTCGGTCTCCTCGACCACGACGCTGGTCTCGCTCGGCGTCTCGATGACGAGCACCGACGTGCCGAGCGGCAGCGCCCGCGCGGACCGCGCGTTGTACTTCAGCACCTGACCGGACACGGTGAGCTTGACCTCGCCGTACCCACCGGAGCGGATCGGCGTGGTGACGGTGCCGAGCGCGCCGATCAGGTCGTCGCGGGTGAGCGTCGCGTCGGTCGGCATCCGCATCAGCGCGCGGGTCAACCGGATGACCAGCCACCCGGTCGGGAATGCGGTGGCGAGGCCGGCGACGCCGCCGAGCAGCGCGGACGGCGCGCCGGAGCCGGGCACCAGCGCCGCGACGATCCCACCGACGAAGCCGAACGCGCCGACGAACCCGGCCACGACCGGCACCGAGAACGGCCCGTCCACGTCGGCATGGCCGAGCTGGAACAGCTCACCGAACAGCAGCGAGAGGGCGAGCAACACGACGCCGAGCGCGCCGACGACCAGGAACGCACCGGTCACCCAGTCCATGCCGCCCCTTCCCGCCGCGTTGCAGCCAGGGTAGCGACCGTCCGCTCGTGCCGGCCGGCCGCAGGGTGACCAATCACCGCAACCACCCCGGATCGGACGCCCCCGAGCCGCGCCGGGTCAGCGACAGCCGCAACCGGCCAGGCTGGCGGCGACCCCGTCGATCGCCGCCGTCGCCGCCGCGCCGTCGTCGTTGCCGTTCGCGAGCACGGCGAACGCGAGCAGCCGCTGATCCGCGTCGACCACCAGCCCGGCGAGCCCCTGGACCCCGGCCAGCGTGCCGGTCTTCGCCCGCAGCACGCCCGCGGCCCGGTGCGCGGAGCCGCGCCGGTACCGGTCGGCCAGGGCCCCGGAGTAGCCGGCGACCGGGAGACCGGTGTACACACTGGACAGTTCGGGCCGCGAACCGCCGGCGGCGAGCCGCAGTACCGCGGTGAGCAGCGCCGGGTCGAGCCGGTCGGCCCGTGACAGCCCGCTCGCGTCGGCCATCCGCAGGTCGCCGACCGGTAGGTCGAGATCGCGCAGTACGGCGTGGATCGCGGTCGCCGCGCCGGCGAAGCTGGCCGGTTCGTGCCGGGCCAGGGCCACCTGCCGGCCGAGCGCCTCGGCGATCACGTTGTCGCTCGTCCGCAGCATCCGTTCGACCAGCGAGGCGAGCGGCGCCGACCGGACCGTGCCGAGCGGCCGGGCGCCACGGGCCGCCCGCCCGCGCCGCACCGCGCTCGCCGGCAACCCCAGCAACTGGGCGAACTTGATGCCGGCGTCGAGGTCCGGCGCCGTCGACCGGTTGCGGTCGTAGCGCGGTGCGGTACGACCGCCGTCCACCATCAGCGCGGTGATCGGCGCCACGTCACCGTTCACCCGCACGTCGCCGTCCCAGCCGGGCGCCCGATCCGGCCCGGTGAACAGCGTCGCGTCCACCAGCACCCGGCGCGGTGCGTGCCCGAGCCGCCGGCGTACCTGCCTGGCCAGGTCGGTGAGCCGGGCCGCCCCGCGGTAGCTGCCGCCGACCGACACCGACAGGGTGGGATCCCCGCCGCCGACGAGCACCACGTCGCCGGGCCGCTCGCCGGCCACCGCGGTGGTCCGGAACCGCCGGTCGGCGCCGAGCACGGTCAGCGCCGCCGTCGCCGTGGTCAGCTTCGCCGTCGCCGCGGGCACCCGGGCGCCGGTACCGGCGGAGTAGAGCGTGCCACCGGTCGCCGCGTCCACGACCGAGACGCCGACCTCGGTGCCGAGCCGAGGGTCGCCGAGCCGGGCACCCAGCGTGCGGGCGAGGCCGGCGGCGCTGGGCGGTCGGCCGCCGGCCAGCGCGGGCAGCACCGGGCCGGGGTCGGTACCCGACCAGGACGGTGCCGGTGGCCGGTCCGCAACCGGCGCGGCCGGGCGGGGCGGCCGGTTCCCGCCGAGCACGAGCAGGGCAACGGCGAGCACCACGGTGAGCCCGATCCCGCTGCGGACCGGGATGCGCCGCCGCTGCCGGTGCCGCCCGGTCACGACGCCGGCCGACCGCCCGGGGCCCGAGCGGCGCCCGTCGCCCGCCGCACCCCGCCGCCCGGTCGGGGCTGGCCCGATCGGTGCTGGCCCGGTCACGGCGCGGCCGGCGAGGCGGCGGGCAGCGGGCCGCCGGGCACCGACCCGGGTCGGATGCGTGCGAGGAGCCGACCCGGCAGGTCCGCCGCCGGCGGTCGACCGCCGGCGGCGCCGACCCGTACCACGGTCGCCTGCGCGTCGTCCGCGCTCGCCGCCCAGGCCGAGCGAACGCGCTTGCCCTGGCGCTGGACGCTGGTGCGGTACAGGGTCGGTTCCGGCGCCCGCAGCACCCGGGTCGGGCCGGCCGCGGCAGGCACCTTCGGGAACTGCCCGGCGACGTCCCGGGTCTGCGCCGCGGCCGACGCGCCGAACGCCCGCCGGGTGGCCGGTGCCGCCCGGTACAGCAGGGTGCCGGACCAGGACCGGGCCGCGGCGACGACGTGCCGGGCGACCGCCACACCGTCGTTGCCGAGAGTGGCGTACCCGCTGGCCAGGTCGGCCGGGCTGACCGGGTAGCCGCCGAGCGCGATGGCCGGCCGGGTCAGCGCCGGCTGCGGATCGTCCGGACCGTCGACGAGACTCGGCCGCCCGTCGTAGCGCGCGGCGATGCCGGCGGCGCGCACGTCGTGCACGATCCGGACCGGGTCGGTCGCCCGCGCCACCCGGTAGAGCACCGTGTCGTACGAGCCGGCAACCGCCTCGTCGATGGTGCACCGGGGGCACTGCGCGTTGCCCGGGTTGTACAGCGGGACGCCGTTGCGGTCCGGGAACTGCTGCGGGGATCGACCGTCCCACAACCGATCCCGGTCCAGGCCGTGCTGGAACGCGCTGGCCAGCGCCAGCGGGGTGAACACCGCGCCGGGCACCGCCGCGGCGCCGGCGTGGTCGAAGTACCCGAAGCCCTTCGTGTTGCCGTGGTAGGCGCGGACGCCGCCGGTCTGCGGATCGACCGACACCACCGCGACCGCCAGGTTCGCGGACCGCGCCTCCCGCCGCAGCGCCGCCTCGGTGCGCTGCTGGGCGGCCCGGTCGATCGTGGTCACCACCCGCAGCCCGCCGGTACGCAGCTGCTGGGCGGTGATGCCGTGCCGTTCCAGCTCCCATTCGACCTGCTGCGCGATCAGCCCGGACGGGCCGGACAGGTCGGCCTCGGTCGGTGGCCTCGTCGCCGGGAACCGCAGCCGGGCCGCCTGACCCGCGCCGAGCCAGTGCTGCGACACCAGCCCGGCCCGCACGTACCGCCAGCGGGCGCGGGCACCGGCCGGATCGACCGCCGGGTCGAAGTTCGTCGGATCCTTGATGACGGTGGCGAGGACCATCCCCTGCGCGGTGTCCAGCCGCTCCACCGGCACCCCGAAGTACGCCCGGGCCGCCGCGTCGATCCCGTACGCGCCGCGGCCGAAGTAGATCGTGTTCAGGTACCGGCCGAGGATCTGGTCCTTGCCGTACCGGCGCTCCAGCTTCTCCGCCAGCACGATCTCGCGCATCTTGCGGGACACCGTCCGGTCCAGCGTCAGGTACGCGTTGCGCACGTACTGCTGGGTGATCGTCGACGCGCCCTCCGCACCGCCGTCGGTCAGGTCGGCCCACACCGCCCGGGTGATGCCCCGCCCGGACACCGCGCCGTGCGTGTAGAAGGACCGGTCCTCGGCGGCCAGTACGGCCCGGCGCACCGTCAGCGGCACCCGGCTCAGCGGTACCGCGGTGCGGTCGACGACCCCGATCCGGGCGAGGACGGTGTGGCCGTCCGAGTAGTAGAGCACCGACTGTTGCGGCTGCACCGGGTCGGCCGGCAGCGGCAGGCCGACCGCCCAGCCGACCAGCGCCAGGCTCGCGGTCAGCAGCAGCGCACCGAACCCGGCCACCGCCCGGCGGACCCGGCGGACCCACCGCCGGACCGGTCGCCGGCGCCGACCGCGCCGTCCGGTGGCCGTGCGCAGGATCCGCCGTACCAGGAGCGCCGCCGGGGAGTTCACCACGTCACGGACACGGGGGCGGAACCGCGCGGCGTTGCCCGGCATGGAACAACTGTGGCCTTTGCCTCAATCTCGATGATCCGGACAGCCCGCCGCCTCGACGAACCGGACGGTGGGTGGTCTCGATGTTCTGGAGAGCCTGCCGTCCCGGTGACTCGGGCAGCCCGCCGCCTCGATGGCCTGAGTAGCCCGGAGCTCCGATGAGGACGTCCGATGCCCGCCGGAAAGTGTCGGTGGGCACTGCGAGGATGGCGGCATGCGTTGGTTGAGGGTGCCGTCCCCGATCGGCGACCTGGTCGCGGTCGCCGACGACGACGCGCTGCGGCAGCTCCGGTTCGGCGGCCCGTCCCCGGCCGGCGAGCCGTCCCCGGCCGATCCGGTGCTGGCCGCCACCGCCCGCCAGCTCGACGAGTACTTCGCCGGCCGGCGCACCGGGTTCGACCTGCCGTTGCACCTGGTCGGCAGCGAGTTCGAGCGGGCCGTGTGGGCCGAGCTGACCCGCATCCCCTACGGCGAGACGTGCAGCTACGGCGACGTGGCGCGGGCGGTCGCGGACGACGTGGGCGCCTCTCGTGCGGTGGGCACCGCGAACAATCACAACCCGATCCCGGTGATCGTGCCGTGCCACCGGGTCGTCGGCGCCAACCGCAAGCTGGTCGGCTACGGCGGTGGCCTGCCACGCAAGGTGTTCCTGCTGGAGCTGGAGGCGCGCGTTCAGCTCACCGCGGGCGGCCTGTTCGCCGGCTGAGCCGGCCTCCCGTGCCGTGACCTTCCCGCCAAGCCCGCCCGCGCCAAGCCCGCCCGCGCCCGGACCGGCCACGCCCGGACTGGCCACGCCCGGACCGGCCGGGGCGAGGCTTCGCGGGCCGGTGTCCTTGCCAGCGGGGGCGTCCCCGGGCGGGGACGACGGCGGGGCACCTCACCGGTGCGGTGACGTGCCCCGGTTCGTCGGACGATCAGCGGTCGAGTTCGCCGGCGATGAACTTGTCCACCGCGTCCCGCGCCGTCGAGTCGTCGTACTGCTCCGGCGGCGACTTCATGAAGTAGGACGAGGCGGACAGGATCGGGCCACCGATGCCGCGGTCCTTGGCGATCTTCGCCGCGCGCAGCGCGTCGATGATGATGCCGGCCGAGTTCGGCGAGTCCCACACCTCCAGCTTGTACTCCAGCTGCAGCGGCACGTCACCGAACGCCGAGCCCTCCAGCCGGACCAGCGCGTACTTCCGGTCCTCCAGGAACGGCACGTAGTCCGACGGGCCGATGTGCACGTCGGCGGTCCGCATCTCGTGCGGGATCTGGGACGTCACCGACTGCGTCTTCGAGATCTTCTTGGACTTCAGCCGCTTGCGCTCCAGCATGTTCATGAAGTCCATGTTCCCGCCGAAGTTCAGCTGGTACGTCCGGTCCAGCCGCACCCCGCGGTCCTCGAACAGCTTCGCCAGCACCCGGTGCGTGATGGTCGCGCCGACCTGGGACTTGATGTCGTCACCGACGATCGGCACCCCGGCGTCGGTGAACTTCTTGGCCCACACCGGATCCGAGGCGATGAACACCGGCAGCGCGTTGACGAACGCGACTCCCGCGTCGATCGCGCACTGCGCGTAGAACTTGTCGGCCTCCTCGGACCCGACCGGCAGGTACGACACGAGCACGTCGACGTTCGCCTCGCGCAGCGCGGCCACCACGTCGACCGGCTGGTCGTCGGACTCCTGGATCGTCTCCCGGTAGTACTCGCCGAGCCCGTCGAAGGTGTGGCCCCGCTGGACGGTGACGCCGGCCGGCGGTACGTCGCAGATCTTGATCGTGTTGTTCTCGCTGGCCACGATCGCCTCGGACAGGTCGCGGCCGACCTTCTTGGCGTCCACGTCGAAGGCCGCGACGAACTCCACGTCGCCGACGTGGTAGTCGCCGAACGTGACGTGCATGAGTCCCGGCACGCGATCCGACGGGTCGGCGTCACGGTAGTAGTGCACCCCCTGGACCAGGGACGCGGCGCAATTGCCCACTCCGACGATGGCAACGCGGACAGAACCCATGTCTGCCTCCTTCTCTAGACGGCCACAGCGGGCGCGCGATCGCGGTGTGCGCCACGCCCGTGTGGTGCTTTGCGACGGGCCTAACCGGGCCGGCGTTCGCCGGCGGGCCGGTCGGGCCCAGTGGTGTTCGGGTCGGCCGCGCCCGGACTCGGGTGCGGGGTGGTGACGGTCGGCGGCTGACCGGTGCGTTCGTGCACGATCAGCTCCTCCAGCCAGCGGACCTCGCGGTCGGCCGCTTCCAGGCCGTGCCGCTGCAGCTCCAGGCTGTACGCGTCGAGTCGTTCCGCGGCGCGGTTGAGCGCGTCCCGGAGGCCTTCCCGGCGCTCCTCGACCCGGCGGCGGCGGCCTTCCAGGATCCGCAGCCGGGTCGCCGCGTCGGTACGGCCGAAGAACGCGAAGTGCACGCCGAACGCGGCGTCGTCGTACGCCTCCGGGCCGACCTGGGCGAGCAGGTCGCCGAACCGTTCCTTGCCCTCCGCGGTCAGCTTGTAGCTGATCCGGCTGCGCTTGCCGAAGCCGGTCTTGCGCCGCAGGGTGCGCGGTTCGGCGTCGCTGGACGGTGCCGCGGGCCGGACCGGATCCGAGTCCTCGGTGATCCAGCCGGCCTGCTGCATCCGGCGCAGCGTGGGGTAGAGCGTGCCGTAACTGATCGCGGCCCGGAACGGTCCGAGCATCGTGGTCAGTCGCTTGCGCAGCTCGTACCCGTGCATGGGCGACTCGTGCAGCAGGCCGAGCACCGCGAGATCCAGCACCGGTCGCCACCTCCCACCCGCGGGTCGTCACTGCCAGCGACCCCGTGGGGCCGCGCCGATGTATCGGCTCGATACATCGACACCATAACAGCCACCCGACGTGCGGGGAACCCGCGACGTTGGGCCTCCGCACCGCTCAGCGGAAACTACTCTGAGTAGTGCCCGTTTTAACCTTGCACGGGTGTGCGTCGACAGCGTTGGCGCGTACCCTCGTGCCATGCGCACGCAGCGGCAGGTCGTCGACTACTCGCTCCAGAAGCGAGCGACGCTGCGCGCGCTGTTCTCCGGGCGGATCGGGACCTACGAAGCCTGCGACGCCTCTCCGTACCTGCTCAACGCGGCACGGTTCCACGGCGAGCGCACCGAGGCGCAGTGCCCGGTCTGTCGGCGTGAACCGCTCTGGCACGTGCACTACATCTACGGCGACGAGCTGAAGCAGTCCGCTGGCCAGGCTCGGCGCAAGGCCGAGCTGACGACACTGGCCCAGACCTACCGCGAGTTCAACGTGTATGTGGTGGAGGTCTGCCGCGGCTGCGGCTGGAACCACCTGGCCGAGCAGTTCCTGCTCGGTCGCGGGGTCGGTGACCCCGGCACACGCCACGAGGCGGCCGAGTGAACACGCTCACCGCCACCGCCCGATGCGGCGGAGCGTGGAGCCTGTGTGCGGTGGTGCGGTGTAGCTCACACGAACCGGACGGCGGCTGGGCAGCCGCCGTCCCCGACGGCATGGTGTGACGAATGACGAGCCCCCCGAACCGCCCGCGTGGCTCGGCCCGGGTCCCCGGGCCGGATCCCGACGGTCCCGGTGGTGTCCGCGATCCGGGCCAGTCCGGGCGACACGGCGTCCCCGGTAGCCCTGGCGCGGCCAGCGACTACGGCACGGCACGGCACGGTGCAGCCGGGCCCGACCAGCCGTACCGGCGAGGTCTGGGTGGCGGGTCGGCCGACCGACCCGCCACCGGCACCTACGGCGGTTCGGCGCGCCCGGCCACCGGGAGCGGTTCCGCCCCGCGCGAGCCCGGCACCGGGTACGGCCGCCCGCCCCGGCACGGCGCGAGCGACGAACCGCCGAGCGGCCGGCATTCGGTCGGCGGCGGCCGGCACTCGTCCGAGCCGCCGACCGGCTCCGCCTCCGTCGGCGGCGCCACCCGGCGCAGCGCCTTCGGCAGCGGCGCCACCGGCTCGGCCTCCGTGGGCAGCGCCTCGGTCGGGTCCGCCTCGGTCGGGTCGGCCTCGGTCGGTAGCGCCTCGGTCGGGTCGGCATCGGTCGGTAGTGCCTCGGTCGGGTCCGCCTCGGTCGGGTCCGCCTCCGTCGGTGGTGCCGGCATGGGCCGTGCCTCGGTCCGGCCCGCCGGACCGGACGGGCCGTCGGACTTCTTCGGTGACGACGGCAGCCCGCTGAGCCGCGCCGAGGAGCGCCGCCGTTCGCGCGAGACGCCGCGGGCGGCGAAGAAGCGGCGCCGCCGACGCCGCATCATCGCCGGTGTCGCGGTGCTGCTGCTGCTCACCGGCATCGGCACCATCGGCGGCGCGTTCTACTTCACCAACGTCACGCTGCCCGGCCAGCTTCCCACCCCGCAGGCGTCGACGTTCTACTACGACGACGGCAAGACGCCGATGGCGCGGCTCGGCGCGAGCGACTCCAACCGGCACGTCGTCGACATCGACAAGGTGCCGGAGCGGGTGCAGTACGCGGTGGTGGCGGCGGAGGACAAGACGTTCTTCACCAACTCCGGCGTCGACTTCAAGGGCACCGTCCGGGCGTTGTGGAACAACGTGACCGGCGGCGACACCCAGGGCGCGTCGACGATCACCCAGCAGTACGCGAAGCTGTCCGAGGACGCGAACACCGCAGCGGACCGCACGTACACCCAGAAGCTCAAAGAAGCGGTCGTGGCGATAAAGCTCGACCAGAAGTACTCCAAGAAGCAGATCCTCGGCTTCTACCTCAATGCGGTCTACTTCGGCCGCGGTGCGTACGGGATCCAGGCGGCGGCGCAGGTCTACTACCACAAGGACATCAGCAAGTTGACCACCGAGGAGGCGGCCGTGCTGGCCTCGGTGATCAAGGACCCGTCGCAGGACGACCCGGCGGTCGACAAGAAGCTCGCCCAGGCTCGCTGGGAGTACACGCTCCGGCAGATGACCAAGCTGGGCAAGTACCACAAGACCGTCTCGCTGGCGAACTATCCGATGCCGGACAAGCCGAAGGCCAACACCGGGGCGAGCTTCGGGCTGGACAAGCCGACCGGCTTCGTGGTCACCCAGGTGATCAACGAACTCGCCCGCAACCGCACACTCTCCGACGCCTCCACCTACCACAAGGCGCGGGAGGAGACGAAGCAGAAGCTGGAGACCGGCGGGTACAAGATCGTCACCACGATCAACAAGAAGGCCGAGGACGACGCGATCTCCTCCGCCCACGAGGTGATGAACGGCGACCAGGAAGACAAGGACGCCCAGAAGAAGAACCACCACCGCCTCGCCACCTCGCTGGTCTCGGTCCAGCCCGGCACCGGCAAGGTGATCGCCTATTACGGCGGCGACGACGGCACCGGGTTCGACATGGCGGCCAACCCACACCAGCCCGGCTCCTCGTTCAAGGTGTACGCGCTGGCCCTGGCGATCAACAACGGCATCTCGGTCAAGTCGCTGTGGAACGGTGACGAGTCGGAGAAGTTCGACGACCGCGGTGGCGACGGCAAGGTGCACAACTCCGACGGCGAGCACTGCAACGACGGCGGGATGGACGCCCAGGGCCACGAGCTGTGCACCCTGTGGAAGGCGACGGCGATGTCGCTGAACACGGTGTTCTATGCCTTGACCCAGAAGGAAGGCAAGGACAAGGTGCTCCAGCTGGCGCACGACGCCGGCATCAACTCCATCACCTCGGACGGCTCCAACGGTAAGCCGGCGAAGACGTTCGACCTCAACACCACCAGCGCGCAGGACGTCGTCGCGCAGGGCGGCCTGGGCAACGAGATCGGCTTCGGCCAGTACCCGGTGACCGCGCTGGACCACGCGAACGGCTACGCCACCCTGGCGAACAAGGGCGTCTACACCACCGAGCACTTCGTCACGAAGCTGACCGACTCGCACGGCGCCACGGTGGACCTGCCCAAGGTCAAGCACCGCCGGGTGATCAGCGCCTCGGCCGCTGCCGACCTCGACTGGGTGCTGCAGAAGGTCGCCACCAACGAGAAGCAGAAGATCGACCCGCCCCGGCAGCAGGCCAACAAGACCGGCACCTGGGAGTGGCCGAACAAGGACAACGTCAACGCCAACTCGCACGCCTGGATGTGCGGGTACGTGCCGCAGCTCGCCACCGTGGTCTGGATCGGGCGAAAGAAGGGTGACGGCCCGATCTACAACATGTGGGGCGCCCCGATGTACGGCTCGGAGTACCCGTCGTTCATCTGGAAGGCGTTCATGACCAAGGTGTTGCCGGACCTGAACATGCCGGCGGAGAACTTCCCGACACCGGTGTTCGGCGGCAGCGAGACCGCCGGTCAGGTGGCGTCCTCGTCGCCGTCACCGTCGCCGACGCCCAAGAACCACAATCCGCATCCGACCGGGCACCCGACGGGTACCGCCACGCCGCCAGGCTGGCCGCCGGGTACCGGCACACCGACCGGTGGCGCGTCCTCACCGACCTGCAACAAGTGGGATCCGACCTGCCAGACCGGCGGACCGGGCAACGGGAACAACCCGGCCGGGAACAACGTCGCCCCCGCCGGGTAGCGGGGTGCACACCCGCCGACGACGTCGGGCAGGATGGGCGGCATGACTGGCGAGACCCGAAACGTCCCGTCGAGGATCGGCGGGCCGCGCCTGCGGCTGCCCGACGAACCGGCCCGGGAGGACTGGTTCGCCGGCGGGTTGTCCGAGGCGATCGGCGGACCGCTCGGCGACCATGCCGTGCGGCCGCCGGTCCGTCGTTACCTCACGCCGGTACGGATCGTGCTGGCGCTGGCGTGCCTGCTGTTCGCGCTGCACTGGGTGCAGAAGTCGCCGTGCCGGGACGGCGCGTGGGGCAATCTGAAGCAGTACAAGGACCACTGCTACACCGATGTCCTCGCGCTCTACTACGCGGAAGGGCTCGGCGACGGCAAGGTGCCCTACGTCGACCACGCGGTCGAGTACCCGGTGCTGACCGGCGTCTTCATGGGCGCGCTCGGGCTGCCGGTGCACGCCCTCGCCCAGCACGTCGAGATCAACCAGGGCAAGTGGTTCTACGACCTGAACGCGATCATCCTGTCGCTGCTCGGCGTCGGTACGGTCGCGATGGTGCTGGCGTTGAGACGCCGACGACCGTTCGACGCGCTGCTGCTCGCGGTCGCCCCGGCGATGCTCGTCACCGCCACCGTCAACTGGGACCTGCTCGCCATCGCGCCCACCGTCGGCGCGCTGCTGGCCTGGTCCAGACGACGACCGGCGCTCGCCGGGCTGCTGTTCGGGCTCGGCGTGGCAGCGAAGTTCTACCCGCTGCTCATCCTCGGCCCGCTGCTGGTGCTGGCGCTGCGCAGCGGGAAGCTGCGGCAGGCCGGCACCACGGTGCTGACCGCCGCCGCCACCTGGGTCGTGATCAACGCGCCGGTCGCGATGCTCTACACCGACTCGTGGCTCCAGTTCTTCCGGCTCAACTCCAGCCGGGGCGTCGACTGGGGCACCGTCTGGTATGTCGGGGCGCACTTCCCGACCGGCGGGAACAACGCCGGCCTGCCCGGCTTCGGCTACCTGAGCACCCACATCACCACCCTCAACCTGCTGTACGGGGTGCTGTTCGCGCTCTGCTGCCTCGCCATCGGCGCGCTCGCCCTGCTCGCTCCGCGCCGGCCCCGGCTGGCGCAGCTGGCGTTCCTGGTCGTGGCCTGCTTCCTGATCACCGGCAAGGTCTGGTCCCAGCAGTACGTGCTGTGGCTGATCCCGCTGGCGGTGCTGGCCAGACCGCGCTGGGGTGCCTTCCTCGCCTGGCAGCTCGCCGAGATCGGCTACTTCCTCGCGTTCTACGCCGAGCTGATGGCCGCCTCCGGCACCACCGTGGTACCGGAGTGGGTGTTCGTGTTCTTCTCGCTGTGCCGGCTGGTCACGCTCGTCGTGCTGGTCGGGTACGTGGTGCGCGACATCCTGGTGCCGGCCCGCGACGTGATCCGGGCCGACGGCAGCGACGACCCGGACGGCGGCGAGTTCGACCACGCCCCGGACGTACCGTGGCTGCCCGGCGCCGTGCGGCCGACCGCGCCGGCCCCCGCCCCTTCTTGACGCCCGGCCGAGCCGGCGCGGCAGTACCGCCGGCACCAGCCCGCCCGAGCACCGCGTGTCGGTCTGCTCGACGCCCGAGCACTGCGCGTCGGTCTGTTCGACGCCCGAGCACTGCGCGTCGGTCTGTTCGACGCCCGAGCACTGCGCGTCGGTCTGCTCGACGCCCGAGCACCGCGCGTCGGTCTGCTCGACGCCCGCCGGCCGCGCGCCGCGGCCCGGCGGGCGGGCGCGCGGGCGCCGCCGTCACCCCTCGGCACCCAGTGACACCGAGGGCTCACGGCGAAAGGGAAACACGTGCTGGAACACGAGCTGCCGGCCGGGATGGCCGACTTCATCGGAACCGAGTTCGGCCCGCGCGGGCGGCGCTGGCTCGACGACCTGCCGGCACTGGTCGACACGACCTGCCGGCGCTTCGGGGTGCGGATCACCGGCCCGGTGCTGCCCGGCGGCACCCACTCGTACGTGGTGCCGGTGCGCGGCGACGGGCGCGAGCTGGTGCTGAAGGTACCGGTGCTGGACGAGGAGAACTTCGCCGAATGCGCGGCGCTGCGCTGCTACGCCGGCGACGGCGCGGTGCGGCTGTACGACGTCGACCTCGACTCCGGTGCGCTGCTGCTGGAGCGCGCCGACCCGGGCACCCCGCTGCTCACCGAGTACGAGCGGGGTGCGCTGTCGCTGGACGAGGTCGTCGACGTCGCGGCGGGCCTGCTGCGGCGACTCCGCCGGGTACCGGCCGGCGACCTGAGCCATCCGGCGCCGCAGTCGGACGGCCCCGCAGCGGCCACCGTGGCCGAGCCGTTCCCGCTGGTCCGGGACCTGGCACTGCGGTGGGCGCGGGAGCTGCCCGAGGCGTACCGCCGGTTCACCGACGCGCCGCCGCCGAGCCCGGCCGGGGCGGCGCCGAGCGCCGGTGGTGCACGGCCCACCGCACCGCGGGGCGCCGGCGGGCCGCTGCCGAAACCGCTGTTCGACGAGGCGAGCGAGCTGTGTGTCGGGTTCGCCGAACCGGACGGCGCCGAGGTACTGGTCAACCGGGACGCGCACACCGGCAACGTGCTGTCCGGCCGGGGCGGTACGGCCTGGCTGCTGATCGACCCGAAGCCGGTCGTCGGCGATGCCGCGTTCGACGCCGGTCACCTGGTCTGGGACCTGCTCCGGTACGAGCCGGTCCCGGCCCGCGCGGCCCGACTCGTCGATCGCGTCGCCGCCGGCCTCGCCGTCGACCGGGCCAGGGTGCGCGGCTGGGCGCTGATTCGGGCGGTGCAGAACCTGACCTGGGCGGTACCCGCCGGCGAGGCGGCGCCCTACCTGGCCGGTGCCGCCGCGCTCGCCGCGAGCTGACCGGCCCGCCCCGGGGCTGTCCGATCCCGGGCGATCTCCCGCTCCCGGACCGAACGGTCCGGGAGCGGGGCTACTTCGGGTCGAGGGTGTAGACGACCGCCGGGCCGGTGTCGGAGAGCTTGACGCCGAGCCCGATGGTCGACTTCGAGATCACGTTCTGGTACGGCGTGCCCGCCAACCCGTCGCGGAACACCACGACCGTGCGCACCCCCAGATTGCGCAGGTAGTCGACGCTGCGCTGGCTGGGGAAGTCGGCCGCCACCCGCCGGATCTCGTCCTGCTTGGCCGGCTGCACCCCGCTGCCGCCGTTGACCAGCTGCGGGAACCCGTCGGTCGACCAGTACATGTACCGCTGGTCGGTGAGGGTGTCGGTCGGCAGGATCAGCACCGGGCCGGCGATCGCGTGCAGCTCCTTGGGCTCGGTCGGTACCTGCGGGTGCGGCGTCCGGGCCCATCCCTCGACCAGCACCAGCACCAGCGGCACCGCGACGAGCAGCCGCAGCGCGGGGCCGATCCGGCGCGGGTTGCGGCCCCGGGAGACGGCGAACTCGTCCGCCCGCTGGCTGAGCGCGTTCACCGCACCGGCGGCGAGCAGCGCGAGCAGCAGCGTCGTCCACAGCACCAGCCGGCCCGGGGTCCGGATCGCGTCCCACGCCGGCAGGTGGTCGTAGAGCACCAGGTAGGTGTACCGGCCGCCGCCCGGGAAGGCGGTACCCATCGCCAGCACCGCGCTGACCGCGACACCGGCCAGCAGCAGCAGCCGGGTCCGGATCCGCCAGCTGGACAGGAACAGCCCGAGCACCGCGAACGCCACCAGCACCATCCCGACCAGCAGCGTCATCTCCGGCTGGAACGGCAGTGCCTGGCGGGCCTGCGCGTGCGTGTCACCCCACAACCAGGACTGTTCCGGCGCGATGAAGAACCCCTGCCACGGCGGCGAGAACAGCTTCAGCTCGGCGACCGTGCGGCGCGCCTCCGGATGGTCGTGCACCGCACGCAGGTACGGCAGGCCCAGGTAGAGGCAGGTCGCACCGAAGACGGCGAGCCCGCCCAGGTTGCCGAGCAGCAGGGACAGGTGGAACCGGCCGGCCGGCCCGCCGTCCTTCCGCACCCGTCGGCGGATCCGGCGGACCAGCCAGACCGCGCAGCCCACCACGACCAGCACGCCGAGCAGGTAACAGAACGGCAGCCCCAGCCC
Source organism: Actinocatenispora thailandica (assembly GCF_016865425.1). Classification (NCBI taxonomy): domain Bacteria; kingdom Bacillati; phylum Actinomycetota; class Actinomycetes; order Micromonosporales; family Micromonosporaceae; genus Actinocatenispora; species Actinocatenispora thailandica. Next base: position 7,005,834 of record NZ_AP023355.1, read on the forward strand.
CCAGCCGAGGGTGACCTGCCAGGCGGCGACCAGCCAGCCGCCGAGGGCCCAGCCCCAGCGGATCCGGCCGGGCCCGCCGGCCCGGCGGAAGCTGAAGCCGTGTCCCCGGGCCAGCATCGCCAGCGCGAGCGCGATGCCGCCGGTGGACAGGATGTTCAGGTGACCGCCGTGCGCCAGGCGCCACGGCGCGTAGGCGAACGCCGCCGCGGCCATCGCCGCGCCGGGCTTGCGGGTGCCGAGCTGCCGGCACAGCGCGTACATCCCGACGAAGGCGAGCGCGTAGGCCAGCACGTAGAGGATGTTGTACCGGACCAGCGCGGCGACCGGGCCGGTGCCGATCATGCCGAGCGGCGCGTACCCGAGCAGGCTGTCGGAGAACGCGAGCGTGTCGTGGTCGGGGAAGAACGTGTTGCTGTCCCACAGGTGCAGCGGATCGGTCAGCAGCGCGTGGCCGTCCCAGGCGACCTGCCAGGTCTGCAACAGCGGATCGTAGATGTCCTGCGGGATGGTGCTGGCCGGGTGCAGCACGGTCGGCCAGGTCATCAGCACCGCGAGCAGCAGCCCGGCGACGCTGGCCACCGTCCACTCGTGGGTGGCGAACCGGGCGAGGGCGCCACCGATCCGGCGCGGCAGTCCGGGCGGGTTCGGCTCGACCGGCGCGAACCGCGACCAGCCCGCCTCGTCGCCGGTGTCACCGGCCTCGCCGTTGCCACCGTCCTCGGCCTTGCCGGCGCCCTTGCTGGTGTCCTTGCCCTTGCCGGTGTTCAAGCCTTGGGCGGTGCCCTCGCCTTGGGCGGTGTCGTTGCTCTGCGGGGTGTCGTTGCTCTGCGGGGTGTCCTTGCCTTGGGCGGTGCCCTTGGCCCGAGCGGTGCCCTGGTCGGTTGGGCTGCGCCCGGCCGGGCCGGTGTCGGTGTCACCCGCGGTGCGGTCGGTCGCCGCCGGAGACGTGCCGGTGCCGGTGCCGGTGCCGGTCGACGGCTCGTCGGTGTCGTCGCGCTGCTCGGGCGCGGCTTGCCGCAGGGTCAGGTTGGCCACCGTCGGCTCGCCGGCCGCGCCGCTGCTCGCCAGCGCGCCACCCGGCCGCCCTCCGGTGTCTCCTCCCCGCTCATGCGCTTCTCTCCCTCGTCGGAACGCTCCGCAGGCAGGCGTCCGCAGGATCCGCCGCGCCGCTCAACGGGCCAGCCGCTCTCTGAGGTACGCGATGTCGGTGGCCTGGCCGCCGTCGGCGTTCGGCGTCTCCACCACGGCGGTGCAGTCGGCAGACCGGATCACCTCGGCGACCGCCTCGGCGGCGAGGTCGGGGCTGTCGGCGAGGTTCGCGTGCCGGTCCCGGCCGGAGTCGAAGCCGTCCCGGGAGCCGTTGGCGTGCACCAGATCGACCCGGCCGGTGATGGCCCGCAGCCGGTCGACCACCCCGGCCAGCTGTTCGCCGCCGCAGAACGCGTGGCAGGTGTCCAGGCACAGGCCGGGCCCGAACTCGCCGATCGCGTCCCACAGCCGGGCCAGGTTGTCGAACCGGCGGGCGCAGGCGTGGTCGCCGCCGGCGGTGTTCTCGATCAGGATCGGCAGCGGGTAGCCGCCGGTCTTCGCGGCGCCCTCGAACGCCTTGCGCCAGTTGTCGAATCCGACCTGGATGTCGTCCGAGGTGGTGACGTGCCCGCCGTGCACGATCAGGCCCTTGGCGCCGATGGCGGCGGCCGCCTCGGCGTGCTGGGCGACCAGCTTCCGGCTCGGGATCCGGATCCGGTTGTTCGTGGAGGCGAGGTTCAGCACGTACGGTGCGTGCACGTACAGCTCGAACTCGCCGGATTCGGCCGCCGCCCGCAGCTCGGCGGCGTGCGGGTGCTCGGTCGGTGCCTTCCATCCCTGCGGATCGGCGAGAAAGAACTGCACCGCGTCGGCGCCGCGTTCGCGTGCGCCGGTGAGTGGGTCGTCGCTGTCCACATGTGCCCCGATACGCATGCCGCCGAGCTTACGGGTTGCGGCCTGGCAGCCGCCGGGCCCGCCGCGGCGCCGCGTGTTCGTACGGTCGGGGCGCGGTTGCGCAGGGCGACCGGTACGGCCGGCGCTGGTCGAAATCCGGAAAACGTTCGGGTTGTGCGGTCTACCGATCGGTAGCAAGATAGGGCTTTCATCATCTCGGCCGCTGCCTGCCGCGGGCCCAGGGCACCACCGGGCACCGGCCGTACGACGTCGACAGGAAAACGCGGCAACTCGCGTCACTGACGGTGATGCATCTCGTTGACACGGTAGATCCGCCGCACGCGGGTTGCCGCAATGACCTGGGGAGACCGGGAATGCGTTATCAGCCAAGACATCTTCGCCCCCGCGCTCGCACCGTGGCCGCGACCTCGATGGTGGTCGCGGGCCTGGTCGGGGGCGGTGCCGCCCTGATGTTCGCGACGGCGCCGGTCGCGGCGAACCCGTCGCCGTCGGCGACGATCAACTACACCGGCGACTGCGGTCTCGGCATCGGGCTGTTCGGCAAGTCGCAGCCGGACACCGACCAACCCGTCTCGGTGCCCGCCGGCAGCTCGGTCGTGTTCGTCAACAAGATGAAGGTCAAGGCGACCCTCACCGTCGGGTCGCAGACCTACAAGGACATCGCCGCGGGCGACAGCAAGACGGTGGCGATGGACCAGGGCACCGTGCACCCGACGATGAAGCCGGAGTGCCTGGCCAGCGGCGGCGACGGGAACTACAAGGCGGCGACGATCACCGTCACACCGGCGGAGAGCAGCACCACCGGCGGGAAGACGACCTCGGGTGGCGGCTCGTCCACGTCCGGCAGCACGCACCGGCCGTCCGGCGACGCCAGCGGTGCCGCGAAGCACCCGACCGGGGGCGCGAGTTCGGCGCAGCAGGTGCCCGGTCACCAGCCGAACGGCGGCGCCACGCCGAAGGTGCACGACCCGGTCGCGCGCGGCGCGGTGCCATCCTCGGCGGCCGAGCCGGGCGCCGGCTCGGGCACCAGCGGCGGCGGCGGCGAGGTCTCCGGTACCTCGATCGCCAAGGCGCCGGCCTCGGTGGCCGCGCAGCCGGTCGCCAGCGTCGGCCCGAACAGCGCGACCAGCGTGCTCGCCCTGATCGCGGCGATCTGCCTGGTCGGTGTCGGCGCCGCCGCGGTACGCACGGTGCTGTCCCAGCGACGTCGGGGCGGCGTGGCACACAGTTGACAACGCCGTGGTCGACAGGACACGGCGCACATAGTCTCCGCGGGGCGGCCGGCTCCCACCTCATCGGTGTGGTCGTTCCTCCCCAGGTCCCACCCTGTAAGGCTCGGACCGGGCGCCCCGCGGCCCTTCGCTCCGCCTTCGTGGTCGTTCCTCGCCGCGCTGGTCGCACCCGACAAGGCCGGGCCGGGCGGCCCGCAGCCCTTCTCCGCGTTTTTCGTGGTCGTTCCTGGCCTGGCCGGGTCGGGTCGGGGCGGCCGGCATACCGGACTGCGGTCGGGCGAGCACCGGCTGGTACCGTTCTATGGTTCGGACCGCGCCGCGGGGTCGTCCCCGCGGCGTTTCGGTGCCGAACGACGCACAGACCTCCTGCCACGGAAAGTCCGTGGCCGCCTAGTCCACAGGGGGTGAGAACGTCTTGCGTCACTACGAAGTCATGGTGATCCTCGATTCCGATCTCGAGGAGCGCACCGTCGCACCGTCGCTCGACCAGTACCTGAACGTGATCCGCAATTCGGGCGGATCGGTCGAGAAGACCGACGTGTGGGGCCGGCGTCGCCTCGCGTACGAGATCAACAAGAAGACCGAGGGCATCTACGCCGTCATCGACCTGTCGGCCGAACCTGCCGCAGTGGCCGAGCTGGACCGTCAGCTGCGACTCAACGAGTCGGTGCTGCGGACCAAGGTCCTCCGGCCCGAAATTCACTGATATCCGACCGGCTCGGTCACTCGTTGTGTCGTACCACGGTGCGATCCTCGGGGTCCGAGTGTGAGGAGTGAGTCATGGCAGGAGAGACCGTCATCACGGTCGTTGGCAACCTGGTCAACGACCCTGAGCTGCGGTTCACCAATTCCGGCGCGGCGGTGGCGAGCTTCCGCATCGCGTCGACGCCCCGCACCTTCGACCGCCAGTCCGGCGAGTGGAAGGACGGCGAGGCGCTGTTCCTGAGCTGCTCGGTGTGGCGGCAGGCGGCGGAGAACGTCGCCGAGTCGCTGCAGCGCGGCAGCCGGGTGATCGTGCAGGGCCGCCTCAAGCAGCGGTCGTACGAGACCCGCGAGGGCGAGAAGCGCACCGTCATCGAGATGGAGGTCGACGAGATCGGCCCCTCCCTGCGGTACGCGACGGCCAAGGTGCAGAAGATGTCGCGCAGCGGTGGCGGCGGTGGCGGGTTCGGTTCGTCCGGTGGGCCCAGTGGTGGGAACTCCGGCGGCGACGACCCGTGGGCGTCGGCCACTCCGGCCGCGAGCCGCTCCGGCGGCGGTAACAGCGGTTTCGACGACGAGCCCCCGTTCTAGCCGGCGTGCCGCCCCGCGCGGCACCGGCACCCGTACGTGAAAGGCAACACTGAGATGGCAAAGCCTCCGTCTTTGCGGAAGCCCAAGAAAAAGGTGAATCCTCTCGACAAAGAGAAGATCATCTACGTCGACTACAAGGACACCGCGCTGCTTCGGAAGTTCATCTCCGACCGCGGCAAGATCCGGGCCCGCCGGGTCACCGGTGTCAACTCGCAGCAGCAGCGGCAGATCGCGCGGGCCATCAAGAACGCCCGCGAGATGGCCCTCCTGCCGTACACCGCGCAGAACCGCTGAGGGGGACGAGATGAAGATCATCCTCACTCAGGAGGTTTCCAACCTCGGTGAGCCCGGCGACATCGTCGAGGTGAAGAACGGCTACGGCCGCAACTACCTGCTGCCGCAGGGCTTCGCGATCAGCTGGAGCCGGGGCGCGGAGAAGCAGGTGTCGCAGATCAAGCGGGCCCGCTCGGCGCGTGAGATCCGCAACGTGGACCAGGCGCAGGAGGTCAAGACCCAGCTCGACTCGCTGAAGGTCACGCTGACCGAGCGCGCGGGCGACGGTGGCCGGCTGTTCGGTTCGGTCACCCCGGCCGAGATCGTGTCCGCGGTGCAGGCGGCCGGCGGCCCGGAGCTGGACCGGCGCCGGCTCCAGGTCGGTTCGCCGATCAAGACGGTCGGCAGCTACCAGATCCCGGTGCGGCTGCACCCGGAGGTCGTCGCGACCGTCACCCTCGACGTGGTCGCGTCGAAGTAGGTTCGCCAGTTCGATCCGGTGCCCGGGCGGTCCAGGACCGCCCGGGCACCGGCGTCTTCCGCGGCTCCCGTGCCGCCGACGAGGGTGCGCCTCCCGGTGCACGCGCAGCCGCCCGCCGGCCGCCGCAGCCGCCCGCCGGCCGCCGCCCGGCGGGTGCGCCGCTGGTGGTGTCACCGAGTCGGCAGGTCGAGGCTGTCGGTACGACCCGGTCGAGACCTATGCTGGCTGGATGGCCAGTTGGTCCGGATATCAGACCGGACTCAGCACTCGGTCCGGAGGAGGAGACCCCCGATGCGCCGGATGATCGCGGCGATTGCCGTGTGCACCGCCGGCCTGCTGCTCGCCGGCTGCCGCGGCTCGGGGGCACCGTCGGCGCAGCCGTCCGGCTCCGTCGGCGCCACCTCCGCCACGCCGAGCGCCGGCCCGGCGCAGACCCGACGCGCCACCGCCGAGCTCACCCAGGCGGTGCGCAAGCTGGAGGCGACCAGCTTCGCCTTCGACGGCGGCTCCGGCATCGCCCGGGTGACCGGTTCGTACCAGCCGAAGCGGCACCTGGGCCGGCTGGACGGTTCGTTCGGGATCGGCGCGATGGACGCCGTGCTGGTCGGTACCGACCTGTACGTCAAGGGGGTCGACAAGGACCCGGCCGTGTGGCTGCGGATCCGCACCACCCGGCTCGCCCCCGGCAACGTGCTGGCGCAGGCGATCGACCCGACGTTGAGCACCGGATACCTGACGACGATCGAGTCCGCCGTGCGGACCTCCCCCGGCCGGTACCAGGGTCGGATCGACCTGGCCGAGCTGCGCGCCCGCGCGGCCGGCGACCGTACCGCGCAGCAGCTGGTGACGTTGCTCGGGCCGGCGCCGCGCCGGGTCACCTTCGAGGCGGCGGTGGACCGGTCCGGCCGGCTGACCGAGCTGGCGATCAGCGTGCTGCACTCGGCCAGCTCGGCGCAGACCACGGTGACCACCCACTACCGCGACTTCGGCACGCCGGTACGGGCGAGCGCGCCACCGGCCGCCCAGGTCCGGGACGCGCCGCAGCAGCTCTACACCGTGCTCGCGCCCAACCCGACCCCGCCGGCGAGTTCCGGTACCGCCAGCCCGACCGCGCCTTCGTCCGGCTGACCCACGCCACCCGATGTTGCATATGGGTGCGCAGAGCAAAGGGTGCCGACAAACCTCCCCGACCGTGCCGCCGATCGGCGTCAGCGCACCGCCAGAGCGTCCGGGTTGGCCAGCGCCGGCGGCGTCTCACCCCGCAGGTACGCGCCGACCGCGGTCGCCGCGAGCCGCGCGGCGCGCTGCGCCGTCTGTACGGTGGCGCCCGCCAGGTGCGGGGTGAGCGCCGTGTGCGGCGCGGTCAGCAGCGGCGCGGCCGGGTCGACCGGCTCGGTCTCGTACACGTCGAAGGCGGCGGCGCCGAGCTGCCCGGAGTTCAGCGCGTCGACCACGGCCGGGTAGTCGACGAGCCCACCGCGGGCGGTGTTGACCAGCGTCGCGCCGCGCGGCATCGCGGCGAGCTCGGCGGCACCGATCATGCCGCGGGTCTCGTCGCTGAGCCGGGCGTGCAGGCTGACCACGGTGGATCGGGCGAGCAGTTCGGGCAGCGGGGTGGAGGTCACCCCCGCGTCGGCCGGCAGGTACGGGTCGTGCACCAGGACCTCGGCGTCGAACGCGGCGAGGATGCGGGCGACCCGGCGACCGATCGCGCCGTACCCGACCAGGCCGACGGTGGCGCCGGCAAGCTCGCTGCCGCACTCGGTCAGCGCGTACAGGTCGCTGCGCCACTCCCCCGCCTGTACCGACCGGTGCCGCTGCGGGATGCCGCGCAGCGCGGCGAGCAGCAGCGCGACGGTGTGTTCGGCGGCGGCGACCGCGTTGCGGCCCGGGGTGGTGCACACCGCGACGCCGCGTGCGGTGGCCGCCGGCACGTTGATGTTCACCGGTCCGCCGCGGCAACACACGATGAGCTTCAGCGCGTCCGACGCGGCCAGTACCCGCTCGGTGAACGGCGCCATCTGGGTCACCGCGACCCGGGCGCCGGCGAGCGCGGCGATCAGCGCGTCCTCGTCCCCGGACGCCTCGTCGACCTCGGCGACCGGACCGTACGGGGTGTACGGCCAGGGCAGCGTCAGCGTCGTCGCCGACAGCGTGTCGGCGCCCAGTTCCGCGTCCAACGCCTCGCGGATCAGCGCGCCGGTGACGAAGTGGTCGCCGGCGACGAGGACCTGGGTCCGGGCCACGGGTGCTCCTCTCGGCTGCGCCGGGCGCAGCGGTCAGTCGGCCAGCTCGTAGCGGGCGCCATGCTCGGTGAGGTCGGCGAGTTCGCTCTCGGTGGCCTGGGCATCGGTGATGATGCGGTCGAAATCGGTGACGTGCGCGTGCCGGTGCAGCGCGACCCGGCGCAGCTTGGTGTGGTCGACCATCAGGATGCTGCGCTGCGCGGAGCGCATCATGGCCCGCTTGACCAGCACGATCTCCTGCTCCTGGTGGTACGCGAACTCCCCGGAGACGGCGGAGGTGGAGGTGAACAGCAGGTCGACCCGGATCGCCTCGATGGCCTCGATGCACGGCACCCCGAGGAACGAGTCGTGCGTCGGGTAGTACTCGCCGCCGAGCGCCATCAGCCGTATCCCCGGCACCGCGGACAGCAGCTTGATGGTTTCCAGGAAGTTGGTCACCACGGTCAGCGGCGTGATGTCGGTGAGCAGCTTCGCCAGTTCCAGCGTGGTGGTGGAGTCGTCCAGCATGATCGCCATGCCGGGCTCGATCAGCTCCCGTGCCCGCCGGGCGATGGCCTGCTTCTCCGCGGTGGCGGAACGCATCCGGTAGGCGACGTTGGACTCGAACACGCTGGACGGTTGGGAGCTGACCCCGCCGCGGTACTTGCGCACCACGCCCTGGCGTTCCAGCTCGTCCAGGTCGCGGTGGATGGTCATCAGGCTGACGTGGAACATCTCGGCCAGGTCGGCGGCGGCGACGGAGCCGTGCTGGAGCACGTGCTCGGCGATCTCCGCCTGCCGCTGCGCGGGCCGGTTCCGCTCGGTCGATGAGCTGTCCATGTATGCCTCTCGCTACCGGGTGGTGGGCGGTTCGGGTGTCGGCGGCACGTTGAACGCCGCCAGAGCCATATTTCCCGGCCGTACCAGAAACGTCGTCAGCGAGGTGGGTACCAGGTCGGGCAGCAGCGCGCGGTAGCGCGACAGCGAGCCGCCCATCAGGTCGGTGACCAGCAGCCGGATCAGCGTCGAGTGCGCCACGACCAGGATCCGGCCACCCGGGTCGGCGGTGACCACGTCGGCCAGTGCGGCGCGCGCCCGGCGTACCGCGTCGGCCGGGTGCTCGCCGCCCGGGAAGTGGTGACCGACCGGGTCCCGCTCGAACCCCCGGACCGCGTCCGGGTGGCTGTCCCGCAGCTCGGCGAGGGTGTGCCCCTCGGCGACACCGAAGTGCAGCTCGCGCAGCCGCGGCTCGACCGTCGGGGTCAGCCCGGTCGCCGCGGTGACCGGCGCCGCGGTGAGCCGGGTGCGGCGCAGGTCGGTGCAGTAGAGCGAGGTCAGGCCGGCGGTGCGGGCCCACTCGCCGAGCCGCGCGGCCTGCCCGACGCCGACCTCGTCGATGCCGACGTCGCTGCTCCCGCAGTACCGGTTGGGCGAGTGCCACGGGGTCCGCCCGTGCCGCGCCAACACCACCGTGGTGCGTTCACTCACCGGCGTCCCTCCCCCGTCGCAACGCCCGCGCGGCACCAGGCCGCGCGCTGCGCACGCTCGTTCCTGCCGGCCCTGGGGCGGGTACCGGTGTCTCGGTGGTCGCGGCGGCGAGCAGCTCGGCGCCGATCGAGCCGCGCCGGTGCAGCTCGGCGACGAACGCGCGGTACGGCTCGGTGAACCGTTCCGGGCCGCCCGGCCGCGGCTCGACCTCGACGTACGGCCGGGCCATCCGGGCCGCGGTCGCGGCGACCGAGCCGGTACCGGCGGCGGCCAGGACGGCCATCCCGACGGCGGGTTCCGCGTCCCGCGGGACGCGCAGCGGCCGGCCGAGGATGTCCGCCCGCAGCTGGCACCAGTACCGGCTGCGCGCGCCGCCGCCGGTCAGGGTGACCGGCCCGTCGGTGCGGGCACCGAGGCTGCGCAGGTAGGCGTAGCAGAGCCGCTCGACGTAGCCGACGCCCTGCAGCAGGGCGGCGTACCCGTCCGCGTCGTCGGCGAGGCGGCCGACGACGAACGGCTCGGCGGCCGGATCGACGAACGGAAAGCGCTCTCCCGGGGTGGCGACCGGGTAGCGCAGCGCGCCGGCCGGCTCGTACCGGGCGGCCCGCCGGGCCAGCGCGTCCAGCTCGGCGGCGCCGAGGCCCGGGTACGCCGCCGCGACCGCGCCGGCACCGGAACTCGACGCGCCGCCGGGTAGCCAGCCGCCGTCCGGGTGCCGGTGCGAGTAGACCGCGCCGCCCGGGTCGGTGAGCCGCTCCGCGGTGACGCCCTTGAGCACCAGCGTGGTGCCGAGGATCGCGTTCCACGAGCCCTCGGTGAGCGCGCCGGCGGCGAGCTGCGCGGCGCAGCCATCGGTCATCCCGGCCCGGACCGGCAGGCCGACCGGCAGCCCGGTCGCGTCCGCCGCGGCGCGGTCGACGGCGCCGAGCCGGGTGCCGGGGCGTACCACCGCGGGCAGCAGGTCGGCGGGCACGCCGAGCCGGCCCAGCACCCCGGTCGGCCAGTGCTCGGCGTCCAGGTCGTACCCGGTCTTGAGGGCGTGGCTGTGGTCGGTGGCGACCGGCCCGCCGGTGAGCCGGGCGGCGAGGTGGTCGGCCTGGTGTACCAGCCGGAGCCGGCCGGCGGCGGCGTCGGCGCGCAGCGTGGCGTCCCGCCGCAGCAGCCAGACCAGCTTGGGCAGCGCCCAGCTGCGCTGCATCGCGTAGCCGAGGCGGTCCCACAGGCCGGCGCCGGCGGCGAGCACGTCGGGCACTTCGGCGCCGGCCCGGCCGTCGTCGTACATCAGGCCGGGGGTGCGCGGGGTGCCGTCCGGGTCGGCGAGCAGGAAGGTGCCGGAGGTGGCGTCGAGGGCGAGGCCGCCGATCCGGGTCGCGGCGCCGGCCGGCAGCGCGCCGACCGCCTGCCGGCTCGCCCGGCGGAACGCCTGCCACCACTGCTCGGGGTCCTGCTCGTGCCGGTCGCCGGCGCGGGTCGAGGTCAGTGGTGCGCTGCCGGTGCCGCGGGTCGCGCCGGTCTCGTCGACGATCGTGACGCGGACGCTCTGCGTGCCGACATCGGCGCCGGCCCAGAGCTGGTCCGGGCTCGGCTGAGTTTCCGCCATCAGTTGGTGCCTTCTGGCTCGACCTACGCTGCGATTATCGATGTTAACTTAACATAGAAAACTGTAAACAACGCGAGAACATATGGGGCATCCAACATCGCCGTCTGCCGGCAGCGAAGTTGCTTGGCGCTCCTGCTCGCCGCGCCATAGCGTTTCTGATATGAAGATCGCCGTCCTGGCCGACATCCACGGCCACCTGCCCGCGCTCGACGCGGTCCTCGCCGACGTCGAGGCCGCCGGTGTCGACGCCATCGTCCTCAACGGCGACATCGCCACCGGCCCGATGCCCGCCGAGACGCTCGACCGGCTGCTCGCCCTCGGCGACCGGGCGATCTGGGTTCGGGGCAACGCCGAGCGCGAGCTCGTCGAGGAGTACGACGGCCGGCTGCCGGCCGACCTGCCGGACCTCGTCACGCTGCCCACCCGGTACGCGGCGAGCCGGCTCACCCGGGCGCACCGCGACCTGCTGGCCGACCTGCCGCTGACCGTCACGCTCGACGTGGACGGGCTCGGCCCGACCCTGTTCTGTCACGCCACCGGCCGCAGCGACGTCGAGATGGTGCTCGTCGACTCGCCGATCGAGCGGTACCGGCAAGCGTTTGCCGGCAGCGACGAGCGCACTGTCGTGCTGGGCCACACGCACATGCCGTTCGACCGGCTGGCCGACCGTCGCCGGTTCGTCAACCCCGGCAGCGTCGGCATGCCGTACGGCGAGCCCGGGGCACACTGGGCGCTGCTCGGGCCGCACGTCACGCTCCGGCGCACCGGATACGACCTGGCCGCGGCGGCCGACACGCTCCGCGCCGCCGCCCCCGGCTACCCGGACATCGACGAGTTCGTCGCGGACAACGTCCGCACCGTCCCGTCCGACGCCGAGGCGCTCGCCGCCTTCACCCCCCAGGACTGACCCGGCCGGCGGCCGGCACCGGCGGGCGTGCCGGCCGCTCGACCCGCTCGATGCCGGCGGCCGCCGGCCAGCGGGGTCAGTTCTTCAGCTTCGCCGCGGTCCGGATCAGCGTCGCCAGCTCGCGCAGCTGGGCATCCTCGGTCGCGTCCGCGGCGGCGTCCACCGCCGCGGCCAGCGTCGCCGGCCGCACGTCCGTCGCGTACCGGTCGCCGCGCAGCCACTCGGCGAACGCCGCCACCGCCCGGTCCGCCCGCAGCCGCGGCGCCGCGTCCGCCAGCGCACCGTCCAGATCCGACACCGAGACGGTACGGGCCGCCTCCCTCGCCTCGTCCGACTCCGGGTCCTGCCAGCGGACCCGCGCCGTCGCCACCCGGCCGGACGCCTTCGCCGTCAACGTCACCTCGTACAGCGCGGTCACGCTGTGGCCGGGACCGACCCAGCCGCCGTCCACCGAGTCGTTGCGGAAGTCGTCGGCCGCCAGCCGGCGGTCGTCGAACCCGATCAGGCGGTAGCTGCGTACCTGCGCCGGGTCGAACTCCACCTGCGCCTTCGCCGCCCGCGCCCGTACCGACAGGTTCGCCGTCAGCTCGGTGCCGAACGTCCGGCGTGCGTCGGCCCGGTCCCCGACGTACACGGCCATGCCGTGCCCGTGGTCGGCCAGCTGCTCCATCAGCGCGTCCCCGTAGTCGCCGCCCACGCCGACACACAGCAACGTGATCCCGCGCCCGGCCTGCTCCGACACCTTGTCGAGGATCGTCTTCGAGTCGGTGTCGCCCTGGTTCGCCAGCCCGTCGGACAGCAGGATCACCCGGTTCGTCGCGCCCTTCCGGTACCCGTCGCGGGCCACCCGGTAGGCCGTCTCCACGCCGTCGCCCAAATTCGTACTGCTGGACGCGGACAGGTCGTCGATCGCGCCGTCCAGCGCGTCCCGGTTCCGTACCGAGGTCAGCCCGCGCAGCACCCGCGACCGGTCGGCGTACGCGACGATCGCCACCCGGTCGGACGGCCGCAGCTGCCGGATCAGGGTGTGCAGCGCGTCCTTGACCAGGTCCAGCTTCGCCGCGTCGGCCATCGAGCCGGACGTGTCGATGGCGAACGTCAACGCCACGTCCCGGCGCGCCGCCGCGTCCTCCCCGCGGGTCTGCAACCCCACCCGCATGAGCCGAGTGTCCGAATCCGGCAACCTCGCGCCGTCCGCAGTCACGGTGAACCCCGACCCGGCCGGCTGCGGGTAGTCCTGCCGGAAGGCGTTGACGAACTCCTCCGGCCGCACCGTCGACGGGTCCGGCAGGCTGCCCGCCTTCAGCTGTTGGCGCGCGTGCGAGTAGGACGCCGTGTCCACGTCCAGCGCGAACGTCGACCTGGGTGTGGAACGCGCGTCCACCGGCGGCGCGTCGCCGGGCCGGCCGGTACCCGTCGTCTCCGGGGTCGCGCCGGCCGCCTTCCGCGGCGCGGCATCGGCACCCGACGAGGACTGGTTTCGCCCGGGGCCGCCGCATCCGGCGACGAGCGCCAACCCGGCCAGCGCCGCCACGACCGTGACGCTACGTACGATTCGCATCGGAACCTCCCTCACGTCGTTGTTGGTCAGACGCGGAGGCTCGGGAGCCGGATCCGGGCGTGGCCGAGTCGTGTCCGCACCGTGTCGCGGCCGTGCCGGCACAGCGGGTCACCGTTTGGTGTGCGGTGGCCGGCCAAGATCCGTTTCACGGCGGGTCGGACCCGGGCTCGACTCGTAGAGTTGATCGCATGGTGCGGGCGAACGAGCGGGTCGCCGGCCTCCTTGCGGAGTACGCCGAACTGCTGGCCATGACCGGGGGCGACCGGTTCAAGATCCGGTCGTACGAGAAGGCTGCCCGCGGCGTCGGCGGCTACGCCACCGACCTCGCCACCCTGGACGAACCCGGCATCCGCAAGATCCCCAACGTCGGCGCGTCGATCGCCGGCAAGGTCCACCAGGCGGTCCAGACCGGGACGTTTCCGCAGCTGGAAGAGCTGCGCGGGCAGATACCGGCCGGCGTGCTGACGTTGATGCGCATCCCCAACCTCGGCCCGGCGAAGGCCCTCGCCGTCTACCGGGAACTCGGCATCGCCGACATCGACGCGCTGCTCGCCGCCGTGGAGAACGGCGACCTGCGACAGCTCAAGGGGTTCGGCCCGCGCACCGAGGAGGTCATCCGTACCGGCATCGAACTGGTCCGCGGTGGCGCCGGCCGGGTGCTGATGGCCACCGCGCTCGACCTCGCCGAGTCGATCGTCGACCGGCTCGCACCACTCGCCGACCGCTGCACCTACGCCGGTTCGCTGCGGCGCGGCAAGGAGACCGTCGGCGACATCGACATCCTCGCCGCGGCGGCCGACTCCGGACCGCTGATGGCGGCGTTCGTCGCGCTGCCCGAGGCGGACACGGTGCTGGTCCGCGGCGACACCAAGACCTCCATCCGGACCGCCCTGCACCCGGCCGCCGCGCTGCCCGCCGCCGGTACGGCCGGCGCCGGTACGGACGCCGACCACGAATCCGCCACCCCGATGGGTGGGCTGCAGATCGACCTTCGGGTCGTGCCGCAGGAGGTGTGGGGTGCCGCGCTGCAGTACTTCACCGGCTCCCGGGAACACAACGTGCGGGTCCGCGAGCTTGCCGTGCACGCCGGCCTGAAGCTCTCCGAGTACGGGCTGTTCGACGCCGCGACCGACGAGCTGATCGTCGCCGGCACCGAGCAGGAGGTGTACGAGCGGCTGGGCCTGCGGTGGATCCCGCCCACCCTGCGCGAGGACCTCGGCGAGGTCGCCGCCGCCCGCGCCGGCGAGCTACCCGAGCTGGTCACCGTCGAGGCGCTGCGCGGTGACCTGCACACCCACACCGACCTCACCGACGGCGTCGCCACCCTCGACGAGATGCTCGCCGCCGCCGCCGAACGCGGGTACGACTACTACGCGGTCACCGACCACGCGCCCGAGCTGTTCATGCAGCGGATGACGCTGGAGAAGGCGCTCGCCCAGCGCGAGCGGTTGGCCGAGCGGCGCGCCAGGTACCCGGGGATGCGGCTGTTGCACGGTACCGAGCTGAACATCGCGCCGGACGGCTCGGTCGACTGGCCGGAGGACGTGCTCGCCGAGTTCGACCTGTGCGTGGCGAGCGTGCACAGCCACTTCACGCTGCCGGCCGCCGAGCAGACCCGCCGGCTCGTCCGGGCCTGCGAGAACCCGTACGTGCAGATCATCGGGCACCCGACCGGCCGGCTGATCGGCCGCCGGGAACCGATCGACCTGGACCTGCCGGCGGTGTTCGAGGCGGCGGCCGCGACCGGTACCGCGCTGGAGATCAACGGCGGGCCGGACCGGCTGGACCTGCGCGACGAGCACATCCGCTGGGCCGCCGAGCGGGGTGTCACGTTCGCCGTCTCCTCCGACGCGCACGCCGTCCCGCAACTGGACTTCGTCCGGTACGCCACGCTGACCGCGCAACGCGGCTGGCTGACCCCGGACCAGGTGCTCAACTGCTGGCCGTACGAGCGGCTGCTGGAGTTCCTCACCCGGCCGAGGTAACCGGAAGTTTTCCTCCTCCACACCTTGTTCACGGAGTTTCCCCAGCTCACACTGCTGTGGCGAGTTATCCCCAGTAGTTATCCCCACCCTGTGCACAGCCTTGTGCACAGGCGTCGGCGGGTTGTCCACAGGTTGTCCCCCGCTCCGTCCACCGGTCGATTTGGCCCCGACCCGTACCGCTCTCTAACCTCGCCTGGCGACCAGCGCGTCGCCGGCAAGAATGTCGGCGCCGTGTGGTTCGCTGCGGGGGTACAGCCAGGGGGGCGCCATGTCGATCTCGGAGGATGTCCGACCGCCCGGTGACGGGCCGGACGACGAGCCGCGTCCGCGACCGCCCCGGCAGCAGTCGGAGCCCAGCGCCGCCGACTTCGAACGCACCCCGCCGCAGGACGTGGCCGCCGAGCAGTGCGTCCTCGGCGGCATGCTGCTCAGCAAGGACGCCATCGCCGACGTCGTCGAGATCCTCAAGACCAACGACTTCTACCAGCCCAAACACGGCATCGTCTTCGACGCCATCCTGGACCTGTACGGGCGGGGCGAGCCCGCCGACCTGATCACCGTGGCGTCCGCGCTGGTCGACTCCGGCGACATCGGCCGGGTCGGCGGCGCCGGCTACCTGCACACCCTGGTCTCGGCGGTGCCCACCGCCGCCAACGCCGCGTACTACGCGCGCATCGTCGCCGACCGCGCCATGCTGCGCCGGCTGATCGAGGCCGGCACCCGGGTCACCCAGCTCGGCTACGGCGCCGCCGCCGGCGGCGGCCGGGACATCGACGACGTCATCGACATGGCCCAGCAGGCCGTGTACGACGTGACCGAGCGCCGCGTCTCGGAGGACTTCGCCGCGCTGAACGAGCTGCTGCAGCCCACCCTGGACGAGATCGAGGCGATCGGCGCCAACGGTGGCGTGATGACCGGCGTGCCCACCGGCTTCACCGACCTGGACAACCTGCTCAACGGCCTGCACCCCGGCCAGCTCGTGATCGTGGCAGGGCGACCGGGCCTGGGCAAGTCGACGGTGGCGATGGATTTTGCGCGGGCGTGCTCGATCAAGAACAACATGGCCAGCGTCATCTTCAGCATGGAGATGAGCAAGGTCGAGATCGTGATGCGGCTGCTGTCGGCGGAGGCGCGGGTGCCGCTGCACACGTTGCGGTCCGGGCAGCTGTCCGACGACGACTGGACCAAGCTCGCCCGCCGGATGGGCGAGATCTCCGAGGCGCCACTGTTCTGCGACGACACCCCGAACATGAACCTGATGGAGGTCCGGTCCAAGGCCCGGCGGTTGAAGCAGCGGCACGACATCAAGCTGATCGTGGTCGACTACCTGCAGCTGATGAGCGGGCCGAAGCGGGCGGAGAGCCGGCAGCAGGAGGTCGCCGAGCTGTCCCGTGGCCTGAAGCTGCTGGCCAAGGAGGTCGACTGCCCGGTGATCGCGGCCTGCCAGCTCAACCGGGGCCCCGAACAACGCACCGACAAACGCCCCCAGCTATCCGATTTGCGGGAATCCGGAAGCATCGAACAGGATGCGGACGTGGTCCTGCTGCTGCATCGCGAGGACTACTACGACAAGGAGACCCCCGGGCCGGGGAGGCGGATTTCATCGTTGCCAAGCACCGGAACGGGCCGACCGACACGATCACGGTCGCGGCGCAGCTGCACCTGTCCCGGTTCGTCGACATGGCGGTCGGCTGACGGTTCGGCTCACCGGGCCGCCTGGTTGGGCCGGCGGCCCCGCCGCGCTTGCTGGCCGGAACCGGATGGGCGAGGGCAGCCCACCAGGTAGGCGGGCAGCCGATCAGGTAGTGGGCAGAACGCGGCCGGCGTGGTCAACTTGATGCGTTAGCCGCGTGTCCCGTGGTGGGACCCGACGCGCCGACGATCCGTTCGCCACACGCCGAGCCGCCCGAGCGGGGCAGCGGGTCCTGCGTTCGGTAGGGGGAGATGAGGGCGCGATGGCAAGCGCTCCGGGGATCGAACAGCATCCAGACCTCGTCGAGCTGCGCGACAAGTACGACCGCGCCGCGGCCCGGCCGGTGGTGCACGTGCTGGACGGGCTGACCGTGCTGGCCGGGCTGTACCTGGCGATCTCGCCGTGGGTGTTGGGCTTCAACGGGCTGACCTCGCTGGCGGTGAGCAACCTGATCGTCGGCCTGGCGTACTGCGCGACGGCGATGGGCTTCGCGGCCGCGTTCGGCCGCACGCACGGGATCGCCTGGACGGCACCGATCATGGGCGTCTGGGTGATCGTGTCGCCGTGGGTGATCCGTGGGGTGGATGCGAGTACCACCACCACGATGATCAACAACATCGTCGTCGGGGCGGTGTGCGTACTGCTCGGGCTGGCCGCGATGTCGGTGGGGGCCAGGCGGATGACGGCACGCCGCTGACCCCGCGGTGGCAACAGAACGGCGGCGCGCACCCCGGCGAGTCCGGGGTGCGCGCCGCCGTCGCCCGTCAGTGGCGGGGTTCCACGGTGGTGTTGCCGCCCATCACCGTGCGGGTCATCGGCCGCTGCAGGAACTCGTGCGGGAACCGAGCGGGATCGCGCTGGCCGCGTCCAGTGCGGCGAGCTGGTCCACGGTGAACTCGACGTCCAGCGCGCCCAGGTTGTCCTCCAACTGCGCCAGGGTGCGTACCCCGAGGATCGGCGCGGTGACCGCCGGGTTCCGCAGGTCCCAGGCGATCGCGACCCGGGACGGGGTGGTGTCGAGCTCGGCGGCGACCTTCTTGACGGTGTCGGCGATGTCCAGCGCGCGTTCGGTCAGGGCGCCGTTGCCGGCGGCGACGTCGCGCCGGCTGCCGCTCGGCGACCCGCTCGCCGCCGCGGTCAGGTCGCTCCGGTCGTACTTGCCGGTCAGCACGCCGGACGCCAGCGGCGACCACGGTACGACGCCGAGGCCGAGTTCGGCGGCCATCGGGATCAGGTCGCGTTCCACGGTGCGCTCGACCAGGCTGTACTCGATCTGCAGGGCGATCAGCGGGGACCAGCCGCGCAGGTCGGCGATCGCCTGCATCCGGGACACCTGCCAGGCGGGCGTGTCGGAGATGCCGACGTAGACCACCTTGCCGCTGCGGACCAGGTCGTCCATCCCGCGCAGTACCTCCTCGACCGGGGTGGTGGCGTCCCAGGCGTGCAGGTAGAGCAGATCGATGTAGTCGGTGCCCAGCCGGCGCAGGCTGTCCTCGACCGACCGGACCATGTTGCGCCGGTGGTTCCCGCCGGCGTTCGGATTGTCCGGGTCGGTGCTGCTGGTGTACTTGGTGGCGATCACGAGCCGGTCGCGACGGCCGGCGGCCAGCTCGCCGACGAACCGTTCGGACGTCCCGTTCGTGTACACGTCGGCGGTGTCGATGAAGTTGCCCCCGCGGTCGACGTAGCTGTCGACGATGCGCCGGGTCTCGTCCCGGTCGGCGCCCCAACCCCAGTCGGTACCGAAGGTCATCGCGCCGAGCGCGAGCGGCGAGACGCGCAGGCCGGAGCGGCCGAGCAGCCGGTACCGGTCGAGGGACGGTGTGGTGTGTGCCATGGTGTCGCTCCTGATGCGTTCGCTGGCTTCTGCGGCCAAGCCTCGCCGTTCACCCGCCCGCCGTTCAGGGACGGTGTTTCCTGGGAAGGCGCGTCCCAGGCTGCGCCGCCGCCCGTAGGTCGTCGCGGGTCGGTTCGCCGCCCGTAGGTCGTCGCGGGTCGGCTCGCCGTCCGTAGGTCGTCCCGGGTCGGTCCGCCGCCCGTGGGTCGTCGCGGGTCGGTTCGCCGCCCGAAGGTCGTCGCGGGTCGGCTCGCCGTCCGCTGGGGCCGGGTCGCCCGCGGCGCCGCGGGTGAGGACGCCGGTGGCGCGTTCGACTGCCCGTACGCTGGGTGCATGGCCGAGATGGTGGACGTCAGCGCGGAGCTGGCGGCGTTCCTGCGGACCCGGCGAGAGCGGCTGACCCCGGCCGAGGTGGGGCTGTCGGTGACGGGACGCCGGCGTACCCCGGGGCTGCGCCGCGAGGAGGTCGCGGAGCTGGCGAACGTGAGCGTCGACTACGTGGTGCGGTTGGAACAGGCGCGCGGGTTGCGGCCGTCCGCGGAGGTGCTGGAGGCGCTGTGCCGGGCGCTGCGGCTGACCACCGACGAGCGGTCGTACCTGTTCGATCTGGTCCGGCAGCGTCCCGCGGACCGGCCGGCCGATCGGCCGGTGTTCCCGGCGGCGGCGGCCCGGCTGGTGCACGACCTGTCGCCGCTGCCGGCGATGCTGATCGACCACCGCTTCGACGTGCTGGCCTGGAACGCCGAGATGAGCCGGGTGATGCTGGGGCTGGACACGCTGCCGGCGCAGTCGTTGAACACGATGCGGCTGTGCCTGATGGATCGGCGGTTCGAGCACTTCTATCTGGAGCGGGAGCGGGTGATCCGGGAGGGCATCGCCGACCTGCGGGCGGCCTGGGCGGCGCACCCGGACGACACCGAGCTGGCGGCGCTGCTGGACGATCTGGTGTCGGGCAGCCCGGAGTTCGCCCGGTTGTGGGAGCAGCACGCGGTGCGGGTGAACGGGCGGGGCCGCAAACCGATGCTGCATCCGGAGTTCGGCCCGCTCACCGTCGACTTCGAGGTGCTGCTGCCGATGTCGGAACCGGACCTGCGCATCGTGCTGTACCGCGCGGCCGACGAGGCGTCCCAGCGGGTGCTGGACACGATCGCCCGGGAGGCGACGCCCACCGCGGTCGGCTGACCACCGGCGCCCGTCCGGTGCCGCCGGGGACCGCTGTGCCGCCAGTTGCTGCCGGGTGCCTGGTCGCCGGCTACCGGCCGGGCTGCTGGTCGGCGACCGTGCCGAGCAGCTCGCTGGTGGCGCGGTGGATCTTGGCGAGCGCGGACATCAGGTGTGCTCGCTCGTCCGGGGTGAGTTCCGCGGTGATCTGTCGTTCGAGACGGCGGCGTTCGGTCTGGACCGGTTCGCGCAGCGCGCGGCCGGCGGGGGTCAGCCAGAGCCGGACGAGCCGGTTGTCGTGCTCGTCGCGGCGCCGGGTGAGCAGCCCTGCCGCTGCCATCCGGTCGGCCATCTTCACCACCGCGGGGGTGGTGACGTCGACGGCGGCGGCGATCTCGCCGGGTGTTCGGCCGTCCCGCTCCCAGAGCACGGCGAGCAGGTGGTCCTGCCCGAGGTGCAGGCCGTGCCGGCGCATGGCGAGCTCGGCCGCGGCCCGTATCGACTTGTTCGTCCGACCGTGCAGGTCCAGGAACTCGGTCACCGGCCATCCCTTCCGTGCGTCGTTGACAGCTTTTCGATAACCGGTTAACGTTCTGCTCGGACATTCGTTAACCAGTAAACGAACTGGGAGCCGTCATGCTACTGGTCACCGGCGCCACCGGGCACATCGGCCGGGAACTCGCCGCCGAACTCGACGCCCGGGGCGAGCCGTTCCGGGTCCTGGTCCGCGACGCCGGCCGCGCCGCGACCCTTCCGGCGCGGGCCGAACGGTTCGTCGCCGACCTGGATCGACCCGAGACCCTGGCGCCCGCGTTCGCCGGCGTGCGCGGCCTGTTCCTGCTCACCCCGGGCATCGGGCTCGACCAAACCGCGCACGCCCTGGCCGCGGCGCGGGACGCCGGCGTGCGCCACCTCGTGCACCTGTCGTCGTTCAACGTCCTGGGCGACCCGATGCCGGCGATGGGGCGCTGGCATCACGAACGTGAGGAGCTGGTTCGCGCCGCCGGCATCCCCGCCACCACGCTGCGCCCGGGCGGCTTCATGACCAACGCCCTGGACTGGCTGGACACCATCCGGTCGGACGGCGTCGTGCTCGACCCGGTCGGGCCGGGACGTTTCGCGCCGATCGACCCCGCCGACATCGCGGCCGTCGCGGCACTGGCCCTGGTCGGGCGCGGCCATGCCGGCGAGCGGTACGTCCTCACCGGTGAGCAGACCTTCACCGTCACCGAGCAGGTCCGGGTACTGGCCGCCGCGATCGGCCGGGAGCTCGCGGTGCGGCCGGTGACGACCCCGGACGAGATCGTCCGGTCCCGCTTCCCGCACGGGGCGCCGGCCGCCCTGGCCGAGGCCGTCGTCGAGGGATTCGCGCTGATGCGGGCCGACACCGTCGGCTTCCGGACCGACACCGTACGGCGGCTGCTCGGGCGCGCGCCGCGGACGTTCGCCGACTGGTGCGCCCGCAACGCGGACAGGTTCCGGCAAGCCGTCGCGTGACCGGCGGCGGTGCTCAGCGGCCGGGCTCTGGTACGTCGAAGGATGTGGCGGGCCGGCGCGGGCGCCGGTCAGCCGGCGGTGGCCCGGGGTTCGGAGAGCGTCTGGTGCAGCCAGTCCTCGACACCGGCCACGTGTACGGTCGCCCACGCGCGGGCCACGTCGGGGTTGCGGCCGACCATGGCGGCGTGGATCGCCGCGTGCTGCTCCCGGGTGCGCTGCACGGCGCCTTCCTGGGTGAGGCCGCGCCACACCCTGGCCCGTACGGTCGGGGCGGACAGGCTCTCCAGCAGGCTGGCCAGCGACGGGTTGCCGGCGCCGACCGCGATCTCGCGGTGGAACCGCAGGTCGTTCGCGACGAGTTCGTCGACGCTGGGGTCGTCCGGCAGCTCGGCGAGGATGGCGCCGAGCGCGTCGAGCTGCGCGTCGGTCATCCGCCGGGCGGCGAGCTCGGTGGCGGCCGGTTCGAGGATGTGCCGGATCTCCAGGAACTGGCGGATGCTGTCGTCGCGGTGGAAGTCGACGACGAAGCTCATCGTCTCCAGCAACAACTGCGGTTCCAGGCTGGTGACGTAGGTACCGTCACCCTGCCGGACGTCGAGCACGTGGATCAGGGACAGCGCACGGACCGCCTCACGCAGCGAGTTGCGGGACAGCCCGAGCCGGTCGGCGAGGTCGGCCTCCTTGGGCAGCCGGTCACCGGGGCGCAGCTCACCGGACGTGATCATGTTCTTGATCCGGTTGATCGCCTCGTCGGTCAGCGCCATCCAGCCCTCCAGCTGCCGGGCGGTGCCCCGCGGCAGCCGGGCCCCTGTCTGCACGACCGCGCGCGGTGCGGTTGGTCGGCGCACCCGGTGGGCGCCGCGGCGCCTGGTCGCGCCGCGGCGGGTCGAGACGGGGACGGCTCGTCTAGTCGAACAGGTCTTCGAGGAAGCTGCGGCGCTTCCGGCGCTGCCCATGGTCCGGGTGGCGTCGCTCATCGTACCGGCGGGTGTCGTGCCGGCCGCGTTCGTCGTGCGGCCGCTGGTGGTCGCCCGGGCCGTACCACCCCTGCTCGGCGTTGATCAGGTGCTCCAGCTCGCCGCGGTCGAGGAACAGCCCGCGGCACTCGACGCACTGGTCGACGGTGACGCCGTTGCGCTCGTACTGACGCATCTGTCCATGGCACTTCGGGCAGGTCAGCTCCATCGAGCAACGGTAGCCGAGCGATCGGGCGATCAGCCAAGGCTCATAGTGCTCCGTTAAGGATGCGTCCGGATCAACCGAGCAGGCCGTGCACCTCGGCGTCGGAGATCTGCCGGAAGTCCTGGTAGAAGCGGCCGACCGCGTCGAAGTTGCCCGGCCGGTACGGGCAGACCAGCTCGTCCGCGACCGACGCCAGGGCCTGCGCCGCGTCCGGCGCGGCGACCGGCACGCCGAGCACGGTACGGGCGGCGCCGCGGCGCCGGGCCACCTCGACCGCGGCGCGGGCGGTCGCGCCGGTGGCGAGGCCGTCGTCGATCAGCACCACGGTGCGGCCGGACAGCGCCGCGGCCGGATGGTCGGCGTGGTAGCGGGCGTCCTGCCGGGCCAGCTCGGCGCGTTCGGCGGCGACCACGGTGTCGATCTCGCCGTCGGACAGCCGGTCGGCGTACTCGTTGAGGACGATGACCCCGTCCGGGCCGATCGCACCGAAGGCGACCTCCGGCGCCCACGGCATCCCGAGCTTGCGGACCACCAGCACGTCGAGCGGGGTGCCGAGGCGGCCGGCGACCTCGGCGGCGACCGGCATGCCGCCGCGGGCCAGGCCGACCACCGTGACGTCGACGCGGCCCGCATAGCCGCCGAGCCGCGCCGCCAGCGCGGCACCCGCCTCCCGCCGATCCCGGTATGTCCGGTCGACGACCGGGTCGGCGAACCGGTGTCGGGGTCGCGACCGCATGCTTCCTGTCTACGCCCGATCCACCGCCGTCGCGACTCGAACGCCGGGACGCTGTGCCGCCTCGGCCGTTTCGTGCGGTATGCGCAGTGCCACCGCCCAGACCGCGTACGCCGCGGGGTAGAGCAGGTAGCCGAACCGGGTGGCCGGCGCGAGGCAGATCGCGAGCAGCATCGCCGCCGCCACCCGCCACGCCACCACGGTGACCTGTGCCGGCGGCCGGACCAGCAGGTGGATCACGAACGCGAGACCGGCCGCGACGAGCAGGCTCGCCGCGACGACCGTGCCGCCGGGTACGAGCACCGCGATCAGGTGGCCGGGCAGGTTGCTCGCCGCCGGGCTCTCGGCCAGGCCACGGCCCAGCGGGTAGCGGACCAGGTTCTCCAGCACCCCGTTCGGGTCCCGCAGCGTGATCGGGCCGAGGGTGACGACCGGGACGGCCAGCGCCGGCGTCAGGTACCAGCCGAGCGCCCGCCCGCCGGCCCGGAATCCGACGAACACCGCCAGCACCACCAGTACCGGCAGCGCGAACAGCTTCATCGCGGCGGCGTCGCCGATCACCAGCCCGGACAGCAACCACCAGACGGCGCCGCCGCGGTCGTCCAGGTGCCCCCTTACCGCGAAGGCGAGGCCGAGCAGGCACAGCGCGAGGACCGGCAGGTCGTCCCCGCCGGTGGCCAGGGTCAGCGCGCAGACCGGGAACACCGTCACCACCTGCGCCGCCCGGACCAGCACCGACGCCGGGGCGAGCCGGCGCAGCAGGAACAGGGCGGCCACGATCGCGGCGGCGGTCACCACCGCGAACCCGACCCGGGCGTCGGTCCACCACTGGTCCCCCGCGTACCGCCGGGGCAGGCCGAACACCGCGATGCCCGGGTTGTACGGCACGTAGGCGAGGTAGCCGAGCGACGGCAGCGCGCCGACGATGCCGTCGTGCGACAGGTAGGGGCTGCCGGTGTCGACGAGCCGGGCGCCGGCCATCTCGACGACCGTCACCTCGTCCTGGGCACGCCCGCTGGCGCCGGCGGCCCGCTGCGCCGCCTCGACCAGCAGCGGCAGCAGTGTGCTGGCCGCCCAGCCGGCGAACACCAGCACCATGCGGACCGCGGGGCGCGCCAGGCCACGCCCGACGAACCGCTGGACGACGGCGAGCACGGTCAGCGCCAGGTAGCCGAACACCGCGATGCGGCCCCACTGCGCGTGCGCCGGCATGCCGGTGTTGAACGCGGTGATGCCGGCATAGGCCGCGGATGCCGCGTACAGCACGATGTCGACAACGGTGCCCCGGCCGGCCCGGTGCGTCGCGCGGGCGATTCCGGTCAGCGTCACGCCGGTCAGTCTGGCATCGCTCCCCGCGGCCGCGCACTCCCGGTAGGCATCCGCCACGGCGGCGGGCTACAACCGGCGCCGGGCGCTGCGGGTCAGCCGGCCCGGCGGGATGCGGATGACCTGCGCGTCCGCCGACATCGGCGGCGCCAGCGGAGCCTCGGCGGCGAGCAGCTCGGCGATCCTGGTGTCGGTCACCGGCCGGGAGAACAGGTAGCCGGAGCCGCACGGGCAGCCCAGCTCGAACAGCATGGCGCGCTGCCGCTGGCTCTCCACCCCCTCCGCCACCACCGACAGGTCGAGGCTGCGGCCCAGGTCGATCGCGGCGCGCACCACGGCGGCCGGTTCCGGCGAGGTGACCAGGCCGGCCACGAAGCTGCGGTCGATCTTCAGCTCGTCCACCGGAACCCGGGCCAGCATGCCGAGCGAGGAGCTGCCGGTACCGAAGTCGTCCAGGGCGATGCGCACGCCCAGCTCGCGCAGCCCGCGCAGGGTGTCGTCGACGACATCCAGCCGGCTCAGGTTGCGCGTCTCGGTCAGTTCCAGGGTGAGCTGCTCGGGCGGGACACCGCTGGCCACCACCCGCCGCTGCACCACCCGCAGGAAGTCCGGGTCGAGCAGGCTGCGCGGCGACAGGTTCACCGCGACGCCGATCGGGTGGCCGGCGCCGGCCCACTCGGACGCCGCCGCCAGCGCGGTGTCGAGCACCAGTTCGGTGAACTCCGGCAGCAGGTCGGACCGCTCGATCGCGGTGAGGAACTGCCGCGGCGCCATCTCCCCCCGGTAGGGGTGCTCCCACCGGGCCAGCGCCTCCGCGGCGCTGATCCGCCCGGAGTTGAGCTCGACGATCGGCAGGTAACGCAGGGCGAACTGGTTGCCGTGCAGTGCGGCGCGCAGCTCGCCGCCGAGGGCGAGCCGGCCGATGTCGGCGGTGTCGCGCTGCCGGGCGTACTGCGCGAGCCGGCTGCCGTCCCGCTTCGCCTGGTACATCGCCACGTCGGTGCGGCGCAGCAGCTCGCCGACGCCGCCCTGCACCGGCGCGAGCGCGACACCGGCGCTGCCGCCGACGGTGATGCGGATGCCGTCGACCTCGATCGGCGGGTCCAGGGTGGCGAGCATCTGCCGGGCCCGGTGCACCGCGAGCGCCGGGGCGGGCAGCGCGACGAACAGCACCGCGAACTCGTCGCCGCCGAGCCGGACCACGATGTCGTCGTCGCCGGCCGCGGTGGCCAGCCGCCGGCCGATGGTGGTCAGCACTTCGTCCCCGGCGGAGTGCCCGAGGGTGTCGTTGACCTCCTTGAAGTGGTCCAGGTCGATCAGCACCATCGCCTGGGTGCCGCGGGTCGGCCGCTCGGCCAGCACCTGCTCGCCCACGTCCAGCAGGTACCGGCGGTTGGCCAGGCCGGTGAGCGGATCGTGCGCGGCGTCGTAGGCGTGCCGGGCGGCACGCCGCTGCGCCTCGGCGTACGCGTACGCGTTGCGCAGCGCGGTGCCCAGCGCGGCGGCGAAGGTTTGCAGCGCGTACCGCTCGCGATCGCTGAGCCGCACCGTGCCGCGGAACCGGAGTCGCAGCTCACCGGCATCGGTGTCGGTGTCGCGCTGCCCGCCGAGCGGCGTCTCGATCGTCTCCGCCTCGTCGGCGGCCGGGGCGTCGGCGGCGGCACCGGCCCAGGACACGCCCTGGGCATCGCCGCGGACCAGGCCATCCGGCTCGCTGCCCAGCCGTACCAGCACCTCGACCTCGTCGGCACCGAACAGCTCGGCGGCGCCGGTCACCGCGGTACCGAGCACCTGCGCCAGGTCGACCTCGCTGAACCGGTCGGTCACCGCGGCGAGCCGCTGCCAGGCCTCCCGCTCGGTGTGGGTGCGCAGCCGGTACGCGTAGGTCAGCCGGAGGAAGACGATCATCGGGGGGATCGCGAACAGCAGCCGCGGATCGAACCGCAGCACGGCCAGGATGAGGAACGCGACGGCGATGTTGCCGCTGATGGCGATCAGCTCGACCCGGTGCAGCGGCATCAGCCGCAGCCTGGTCCCGTTGGCGAGGCTGATCGCGATGCTCACCGACAGCGCTGCGATCAGCGCGTACACCGCGGTCGCGGCGATCAGCGCGGCCACCCCACGGAGGGTGAACGGGTCCACCGGGGTGCCGGCGATCAGCTGGCTCAGGGTGGCCGCCGCGGTCACCGCGACCACCTGTTTCGCGACGTTGAGGGTGAGCTTGTCGGCCGGCCGGCGACCGATCAGCTCGGCGGCCAGGCGGCCGAGCGCGGCGGCCCAGATCATCGTGCTCGGCGGCAGCACGACCAGGCCGATGATGACGGCCGCCTCACCCCAGGCGAACTGCACGCCCTGGCTGCGCAGCCGCAGCTGCACCGGGGCCAGCCCGGCCACGGTGTACAGCGCGAGCATGGCGACCGCGAGCCACGGTGCGCCGGTCGGTCCGGGCAGTTTGGCGGTGGCGATCAGCAGCACACCGAAGGCCAGCGCCGCGTGCCCGATGATGTAGCGGCGCAGCGTGGTGTTGCGGGCCGTGGAAGCGTCGGCAGTACTCACGGTGGCAGGTCCCCGGGGCGAATCGGGTGACGGATGCGGCGATCCTACGCGGCTGGGCGGATCGACGTAAGTGACTGTTCGACAACGCCACACGTCGTCGTCAGCTCCAGTTGTGTTCACGCACGGCGGCTCCTTTCGTCCGAGGTGGCTGTTCGAGGGCGGTCAGCTCCAGTTGTGCTCGCGCATCGCGGTCCCCTTTCGGCTGGTCAGGACGGTGTTGTCGGGTGCTCAGCTCCAGTTGTGCTCGCGCATGGCGGTCTCCCTTCCGTGGATCGAGATGGGTCGTCGGCCGCGGTCAGCTCCAGTTGTGTTCGCGCATGACGCCTCCCTCGGGTCGTGGTGGTCGGTGCCGATGGGCTCAGCTCCAGTTGTGTTCGCGCACGGGCTGTCCTTCCGGGTCGTCGGGGCGGGGTCGCGGGCGGGTCAGCTCCAGTTGTGTTCGCGCATGGCGCACCCCTCTCTGTTCGCCGGGGCGGTGCTCACGGACCGTCAGCTCCAGTTGTGTTCGCGCACGGTGCACCCCCTTCGGTACGGCTCGGGGTGGGGTGCCGGCAGGCCGGCGGTGGCGCGGGAGGCAAGAAGGCCGAGGTACGAGGCACGAAGGCCGAGGTACGCGGAGCGCGGGGTGCATGCCCGTTTCGCGGTGTCCTCACGACCGCCCCCCAACGTCGCGCGCGTCGTGGCCGGTGCCTGCGGCCCGTTGCGTCGCGGGGCGGGCTGGGGCGCCGCCATCTCCGGCAGGAGGAACATCGTCAGCATAGATAGCCGTCTATGGCAGGGCCATGTGCGAAAAGGATGACAGACGGTGTCACGGCGGCAGGTAACGGATCATTGCCGCCCGGCGCTGGCGCCGGCCGCTCCGGTGGGCCGCGCCGATTCGTGCGCCGTCCCGGTCCGCGCCGGCCGGGCTGCGTAGGCTCGTCGTGTGACCGAGTCCAGTGGCGGCCTGACCCATGTCGACGAGGCCGGCGCGGCGCGGATGGTGGACGTCTCCGGCAAGGACGTCACCACCCGCAGTGCCGTCGCCGCCGGCCTGGTGCGCACCACGGCCGAGGTGCTCGACCTGATCCGGAGCAACGGCCTGGCCAAGGGCGACGCGTTGGGGGTGGCGCGGATCGCCGGCATCATGGCCGCGAAGCGCACTCCGGACCTGGTGCCGCTCTGCCATCCGATCGCGATCCACGGGGTCGTCGTCGACCTCGAACCCAGAGAGTCCACAGTGGACATACGGGCGACGGTGCGGACGGCGGACCGCACCGGCGTCGAGATGGAGGCACTGACCTCGGTCCTCGCCGCCGGGCTCGCGCTGATCGACATGATCAAGGCGGTCGACCCGGCGGCCGGCATCGACGCGGTTCGGGTGCTGCGCAAGGACGGCGGCAAGACCGGTACCTGGATCCGGCCCACCGATCCGGCGCCGCCCGGCGCCGCCCCGGGAGGGCGCAGCGCCGCGGGAGAGCACAGCGCCGCAGCAGAGCTCAGCGCTGCGGGAGAGCAGAGCGCCGCAGCAGAGCTCAGCGCTGCGGGAGAGCAGAGCGCCGCAGCAGAGCGCAGCGCCGCGGGAGAGCGCAGCGCCGCGGGAATGGCGGTACCGGGAGAGCACGGAGGGCAGGCATGACCGAGTTCGTGGCCCGGGTGATCGTGGCCTCCAACCGCGCCTCGTCCGGTGGGTACGCCGACACGACCGGGCCGGTGCTCGTCGACGGGCTGCGGCAGCTGGGTGCCACGGTGACCGAACCCGTCGTCGTACCGGACGGTGACCCGGTCGAGCGGGCGCTGCGGGCCGCGGTGGACGCCAAGGTCGACGTCGTCCTCACCACCGGCGGTACCGGCGTCTCCGCCACCGACCGCACCCCGGAGGCGACCGCGCGGGTGGTCGACTACCAGATCCCCGGCATCGCCGAGTCGGTCCGGGCGTACGGGGTGGGCAAGGTGCCGACCGCGGCGCTGTCCCGCGGCATCGCCGGCGTCGCCGGCCGCACCCTGGTGGTCAACCTGCCCGGCTCGCGTGGTGCGGTCGCCGACGGCCTTGCGGTCCTCGGCCCGATCCTGGCGCACGCGGTCGACCAGCTCCGCGGCGGCGACCATCCTCGATCCACCGACCAGGCATCGGCCGGTGCGGCCGATCCGGCGACCGGCCTGGCCGCTGCCGCCCCGGGGCCGGCCGCGGTCGACGGTTCCGGTAGCGGGGTGCCGACCGGTGGCGGCGCCATCGGGTGGGTCGCGGCCCGGTCCGCCGCGCACGCCGCCGGGGCGACCGCGCCGCCGGAGCCGGTCCGGTTGGCGCTGGCCGACGTGACCGGCGCGACGCTCGCCGAGCCGGTCCGGGCCCGCACCCCGCTGCCCGCGTTCACCACCGCCAGCGTGGACGGCTACGCGGTCCGCGGCACCGGGCCGTGGCGGGTCTCCGGCCGGGTGCTGGCCGGTCAGGTGGCGGTTCCGCTCGCGGCGGGTACCGCGGTGGAGATCGCCACCGGTGCGATGGTGCCGCCCGGCGCCGACCAGATCATCCGGGTCGAGGACGCCACCCGCGGCGCCGACGGCCTGGTCGACGGCGCGCCCCGCAAGCCGACGCCGGAGTGGCGGGTGCCGGGCGAGGAGGCCGTCAAGGGGGAGGAACTGCTCCCGACCGGTACCGCGGTCACGCCCGGTGTCGTGGGCGTCGCCGCCCAGTGCGGGTACGACGATCTGCTGGTGCGGCGTCCGCCGCGCGCGGCGGTGCTGGTGTTCGGCGACGAGCTGCTCACCGAAGGCCCGCCGGGACGCGGCCTGGTGCGCGACTCGCTCGGTCCGCAGCTGCCCGGCTGGCTGGCCCGGATCGGCGCGCTGCCCACGGTTTCGGCTCCGTCCGAGCCGGTCGGTGACACGCTCGACGCGCACGTCGAGGCGATCGCGACCGCGGCCGGCGCGGCCGAGTTGGTGTGTACCACCGGCGGCACCATGCGTGGGCCGGTCGACCACCTGCATCCGGCGCTCGCGCGGCTGGGCGCCGAGTACGTGGTGGACACCGTGGCGGTGCGGCCCGGATTCCCGATGGTGCTGGCGAAGCTGCCCGGCGGGCGGTTCGTGGCCGGCCTGCCCGGCAACCCGCAGTCGGCGGTGATCGGCCTGTTGACGCTGGTGTGGCCGCTGGTCGCGGGGTTGACGGGGCGAGCGGTGCCGTCCCTTCGCCGGGTCCGGCTCGGCGCCGAGGTCGCCGGCCGCGGCGACGACACCCACCTCGCGCTGGCCCGGATCGAACCGGACGGGCTGGCGTACCCGTTGCCGCACAACGGATCGGCCATGCTGCGCGGGCTCGCCTGGGCGGACGGCTTCGTGCTGGTACCGCCCGGTGGCACCGGCCGGGTCGGTGAGCCGGCCGAGTTCCTGCCGTTCCCGCTCAACGCGGGTGAACGGCCATGATGGCGGTACGGCGTGGCGTTTCGCGCGTGCCGGTCCGGATTCCGGAGGTGTCGCGGTGACCGAGCTGGTCCGGGTCGAGGTGACCGAGAACCCGTTGGTACCGGCGGAGTTCGAGGCCGCGGTGGCCCGCCGCGCGTCGGGCGCGGTGGTCTCGTTCGCCGGGGTGGTGCGCGACCACGATCACGGCCGCCCCGTGCGGGAGCTGGCGTACGAGGGGCATCCGAGTGCGGCCGACGTCCTCGGCAAGGTGGTTGCGGACGTCGTGGCGCACTGCCCGGAGCTGCAGGCGGTCGCGGTCGGGCACCGGGTCGGTTCGCTCGCGGTCGGCGACGCGGCGCTGGTGGTGGCGGTCGCGTGCGCGCACCGGGGCGCCGCGTTCGACGCGTGCCGGCTGCTGGTGGACGAGGTGAAGGCGCAGCTGCCGGTGTGGAAGCACCAGCTGTTCGCGGACGGTACCGACGAGTGGGTCAACTGCCCCTGACCGGCCCGCGACCCACGTCCGTCCGGAGTGGACGGTGACTCGGTGGTGGGTTACCGTGGCGCCCGACAGGTTTCCGCCACTTCGGGCGGTAACGATGCGACAACGCTCTAGCGCAGCGAATCGCGTCGTTGGGTCAGAAACCCGACACTTGACCTCCGCTTCCCTCCAACGGGGCCATTGTGCTACCCATCGCGCCGTCCGGCGGCCTATGGTGTCGCTGGTTGGCACGTCGTACTATGCGGCGTGCCGCCCGGCTCAGCTCGGGTGTCGACCAGACAGTGCACATGGTTCGGTGTTGGAACGGCGAGTGCCCGATGGGCGGCGTTTCGGTTTGAGGTGACTCCGGGGGCGGAGTCCGCAACCAGCGCCATCGCCGACCGATGGTGGAATGCATGTGGGGGGAGTGCAGATGAGCATGGTTGCGACGCAGGCTGCCGCGGAGACGGCGGTCCAGGACGATCCACCGCTGGTCGCCCGCGGGCTGATGGATGCCTACCGGCGCTGGTGGCAGTCGGTCCAGCAGGTGCACAGCATGCTGGAGTTGGGCAGCGGGTCGACCGAGGAGGTCGGCCAGATCCTCGACGAGGAACGCACCGCGCGACTCGACTACGCAGCGATGCTGCGCAGTTCGAACCGGCCGGTGGCCGACTACCTGGCCGAGGACAAGGCATTCCCGCCGCTGTGGCCGACCCCGGAGCCACCGGTCGCCCAGCGCTGAGCCCGACGGGTCACCCGGCTTCCGCGGCCAGCCTCCGATAGTCCGCGGAGCCGAGGAACGACGGCAACACCTGACCGGCGATGTCGGTCAGGTCCAGCTGCGGGACCTTGTCGGCGGCGACGAACTCGAGCGCCTGCCCCTCGCCCAGCCGGACGTCGTCTCGGGTGACCGGCAGCGCGGTGGCGAACACGTGCCAGGCGACCACCCGGCCGGGGCTGACCCGGTCGGGCATGGTGCCGTCGGCCACCGCGTGCACCGGCCCGGACGCGGTCAGGCCGGTCTCCTCGGTCAGTTCCCGTCGGGCCGCCTGCTCGGCGGTCTCGCCGGGCTCGACGTGCCCGCCGGGCGGTGACCACCGGCTCGGGTCGACCCGGGCGTCGGCGTCGCGCAACTGCATCAACAGCGCACCGTCGCGACCGACGACAACCATCAATGCGATGCGGTGTCCGATGGGCGCCATGTCAGCGAAGCGTAGCCGATCGGTTGCCGGAAACCGAGCGTCGCCGCGCGGCGCCCCGGGTACGCGGCATCGCCGGCGGCGGGCGCTTTCCCGCTGGCCGCCCCGGTACGTGCCGGGTCGCCGTGCCGCCCGATCGGTGGGCGCCGCGGCGGCCGCCCGGCGCGCCGTGCCGCCGCGGCGGCCGCTTGGTGCGCCGTGCCGGCTGGTCCGGGCGGGGGTGGGCGGTCAGGGCGTGATGCGTTCGACGGCCCGGCGGCGCAGCCGGCCCACCCGCTTGGCGGCGGTCTCGGTGGCGTGTGATGCCCGCCAGCCGAGCCCCGGCCGGCCCTGGGTGTCGACCGCGGTCAGCGCGAGGCCACCCAGGATCGCCACGTTCTTGAGGAAGTGGTTGCGATGGTTGGCCCGCTGCGCCGGGTCCTGGTAGCGCCACCACGCGTGCCCGACGACGGTCGTCGGCACCAGCGAGGCGGCGAGCGCGAGCGCCGCGAGCCGGGGCAGCCGACCGCTGGCGAGCAGCGCCGCGCCGCCCACCTGGACGGCCGCGTTCGCTCGTACCACCGCGACGGGCCCGGTGGGCAGCCACGGTGCGGCGCGTTCGGTGGCGGCGGTGATGCGCTCGCTCACCGGCTCCGCCTGTTTCGCCGCGTGTTCGGGATGCAGCAGGGTGTGCACACCGCCCGAGACGAAGACGGAGGCGAGCATGGCGTGGGCGAGACTCCGTACCGGCTTCATACCTGTTTTCATACCGCCGATCGGCTCGGATGAATCAGGCAATGTACGATTCGCCGGCCGGTGACCCGTGTCGCAACTCCCGGGGAGTGACTCTTGTCGTACCGTGCGGCTACGGTAAGTGGCATCATGTCGCGCCTTTCGTCCGGGGTTGTCCAGCACTACCGCCCGATCGCGATCTGCTCCGCGGTGGGCGCCTTCGCTCTGGGCTCGGCGGCGAGCCAGACGACCGGCTGGCTGTTCTGGACCCTGCTCGGCGGCGCCGCGGCGTTCACCGCGATCTCGGTCGGCCTGCCGATGTACGCGGAGCGGGCCGCGTCGGTGCGCGCCTCGGACGCGCGGCAGATCGCGGAGCGCGCCACCCAGCAGATGCGCATCGTGGTCGGCCGGGTCCTCACCCCCTCGCGTACCTGCTGGGCGAGATCAGCGACGCCCGCCCGCGCGGCGGTGACCTGGACCAGTTGCAGGGCCAGGCCCGCCAGATCGTGCTGGCGGCGGCGTGCGAGCTGGTCGCCCCGGCCGGCGCGCGGGCCTGCTACTTCCGGGCCGTCGGCGGCCGGAGCCGCCGGCTGGAGCTGGTCGGTTACTACGGCCGGGCGGAGCCGGGCACCGTCGAGTTCGTCGCCGGTACTCCGCTGGGCGACGTCGCGTTCCGGCTGCTCGACACCGACACCGACGGCTTCTACCCGGACCTGACCGTGCAGGCACCGCCCGGTTGGATCACCGGCGACCACAAGCACCGGTCGCTGATCGTGGTGCCGGTGGTGACCGCGCGGCGCCAGTTCGGCCTGCTCACCGTGGACACCGAGGAGTGCGGTGCGCTGCACGACCAGGACCGCGAGCTGGTACGCCTGCTCGGGGAGCTGCTCGCGGCCGGGCTGAACCGGTAGTCACCGGCTCACGCGAACGGGCGGAATTCAAGGCCACGGACTGACGGATCTAGGACAGTCGCCTCGACATGTGCGCATTAGTGTGCGTAGCAACCTTGGGGCGAACGCCGTTGCGTTGGCGACGTCGGCAAGGGCATGGCAGGCTGGACCCGATCGGTTCTGGATGGGGGTCTCCGGTGTCGAGCTTGATCGAAGCATGCGGTGTGCCGCTCGTCGGTCCCGTCGTGGCCGAGGCGCGAGACGCCGATCAGAGCCCGCGCGACGGCGCGGCCCGGCTGCTCAAGGACCCCAAGGGATATTTCGCCGACGCCCGTAACTGGGCGGGCAAGAAGGCCAAGGCCGACGTGCAACGCGAGTTGTCCGAGAAGAAGGCCCAGCGCACCCGGTTGCCGCTGCTGAGCCGCCTGCGCCTCGCCGCCGTGCACTGAACCGCGACGCCATCCCGCTTGCTCGTGCCATCCCGCTTGCTCGCGCCATCCCGCTTGCTCGCGCCATCCCGCTTGCTCGCGCCATCCCGCCTGCGACGCCAGCCCGACTGCTCGCGCCATCCCGCCGGCCAGGTCAACCACGTCACCCGGACACGGCATCCCGCCGAGCCTGGCGGCGGCGACGCGCGGTTCGGGGCCGGCGGTCCGTCGTCGCCGGTTGTGATCCGGCGCAACATGCCCACGGAGCACGTGCTCTCCGGTGGCACACTGTGCCCCATGAGCGAGCGAATCATGGGCATCGGGCGGGTTGATGCTTCATGACCGGGCAGGTCACGGGCGTTCGAACGGAGGGGAACGCTCATGAGTGACGAGGTGACCGAGCGCGCCCGGGTGTTCTCGGACGAACCGGCCGACGACGTGCTCGGACCCGACTACACGGCCCGGGTCATCCCGCTGCCCGACGACGACGAGGGCGAGGTCGTCGCGACCCTGGTGCACCGCTCCCCCACCGGCAGTCCGACCGGCGATGCGGTGCTCTACCTGCACGGATTCTCCGACTACTTCTTCCAGACCGAGCTGGCCGACTTCCACACCGCCCGCGGTAGCGACTTCTTCGCCCTCGACCTGCGCAAGTACGGCCGTTCGCTGCGCGAGCACCAGACCCCCGGCTACATCACCGACCTGCGCGACTACTTCGCCGAGCTGGACGAGGCGGTGCGGATCATCCGGACCGAGTACGGCGCCCGCCGGGTGGTGCTGAACGCGCACTCCACCGGCGGCCTGATCGCCGCGATCTGGGCGCACTGGGTGCGCGAGCGCGGCCTGGTCGACGCGGTGGTCCTGAACAGCCCGTGGCTGGACATGCAGGGGTCCTGGCTGGTGCGGACGCCGGGCACCGAGGCCCTGGACGTGATCGGCAAGCTCAAGCCGAGTGCGGTGGTCCGGGCCAACGAGGCCGGGGTGTACGGGTACAGCCTGCATCACGAGCATCACGGCGAATGGGACTTCGACACCACCTGGAAGCCGCTCGGCGGGTTCCCGGTCCGGGCCGGCTGGTTCCGCGCGGTGCGCCGCGCGCACCGGTGGGTGCACTACGGGCTCGACATCCAGTGCCCGGTGCTGGTGATGTGCTCGACCGGCAGCCGGTTCCCGCGCAGCTGGCACGAGGACGCGCTGCGGTTCGACACCGTGCTGGACGCCGACCAGATCGCGCGCTGGTCGCCGAAGCTCGGCCGGCAGGTCACGCTGCTCCGGATCGAGGGCGGGATGCACGATCTGGTGCTGTCGGCCAAACCCGTCCGGGAACGCGTCTACGCGGAGACCGCGCGCTGGCTCGACGCGTACCTTCCGGCCCGGCCGCGCGATACGGTCGTGGAGTGACGGTCGGAGCTCGGAATGCGTTGACGCTGGTCGACCAGTTCGGTCGGGTGGCGACCGATCTGCGGGTGTCGTTGACCGATCGGTGCAATCTGCGCTGCAGCTACTGCATGCCCGCGGAGGGGCTGGCCTGGCTGCCGCGCCGGGAGTTGCTGACCGACGACGAGGTGGTCCGGCTGTGCCGGATCGCGGTGCAGCAGCTCGGCGTTCGCCAGGTCCGGCTGACCGGCGGCGAACCGCTGCTGCGGCCGGGGCTGGTCGACATCGTGACGCGGTTGTCCGGATTGTCACCACGGCCGGAGCTGGCGCTGACCACGAACGGGATCGGGCTGGCCCGGCTCGCCGGCCCGTTGCGTGCGGCCGGTCTGGACCGGGTGAACGTGTCGCTGGACACGCTGCGGCCCGACCGGTTCGAGACCCTGGCACACCGGCGCAGGCTGCCCGACGTGCTGGCCGGGATCACCGCGGCGGCCGAGGCGGGGATGACCCCGGTGAAGATCAACACGGTGTTGCTTCGGGAACTCAACGAGGACGAGGCGCCGGACCTGCTCGACTTCGCGTTGCAGCACCGGCTGGAGTTGCGGTTCATCGAGCAGATGCCGTTGGACGCGCAGCACGGGTGGCGGCGCGATCGGATGGTCACCGCGGACGAGATCCTGGCCTGGCTGTCCACCCGGCACCGGCTGTCTCCCGACGACCGGGAGCGGGGCAGCGCACCCGCGCAGACCTGGCTGGTGGACGGCGGCCCGGCCCGGGTCGGCATCATCGCGTCGGTGACCCGGCCGTTCTGCGGGGACTGCGACCGGACCCGGCTGACGGCCGACGGTCAGGTGCGCTCGTGCCTGTTCAGCCGGGACGAGGCCGACCTGCGGGGCGCGCTGCGCGACGGTGCCAGCGACGACGAGCTGGCGCAGGCGTGGCGGACGGCGATGTGGGGCAAGGCGCCGGGGCACGCGATCAACGACCCGTCGTTCCTGCAGCCGGCCCGGCCGATGTCGGCGATCGGCGGCTGAGATGGTCACGGTGCGCTACTTCGCCGGCGCCCGCGCCGCTGCTGGTACGGCCAGCGAGCAGGTCCGCGCCGGCAGCCTCGGCGAGCTGCTGACCGGTCTCACCGACCGGCACGGTGACCCGCTCGGCCGGGTACTCGGCGTGGCGTCGTTCCTGGTCGACGGCGTCGCCGCGCACGACCACGGGGCCGCGTTGCGGGCCGGCTGCACGGTGGACGTGCTCCCCCCGTTCGCCGGCGGTTGATCGATCCGCGAAGGCCGGCGGTCCGAGGAGCCGTCGATGATGCGCAGACCTCACGGTGGCGTTCGCCGGCACACCGGCCAGCCGGCGCCTGGTCGGCCGTCTTGCACTGCTGGACGTGACCGTGGGCCGTGCAGCACGAGAACTGGGTGCGCGGCTCGTCCGGAGCGTGCCGGGCGATGGGCTCGCGCGTCGTCCGAACAGCCGAGGCGGCGACGATCATGCGGCGATAGCCTGCTCGATGCCGTTCCGCCCTACCCCGAATATCCACTGTGGACGGTGAAGGTTCGCTGCGCGACGAGGAGATCCCCTTGCTACGGAAACGAATGAGGCTGCGCGCACTGGTGGCCACGCTGGCTGCTGTCGCTCTGGCCGGGTTGGCGCCGCTGGCGTTGGCGTCGCCGGCCCAGGCCGGCGACGACCGGATCACCGTGACCGGCACGCCGACCTGCGACACCCTCAGCGGAAGGTGGGTCGCCACCTGGGCCGCACACAACCACACGGACGTGACCGCGACGATCCAGGAGCATGCCGGCCACGAGTGGTCGGCGTGGACCATCGCGCCGGGCGGCGAGTCGCACTACCGGTCCTCGAACTCAGGCAGCGAGAAGATCGCCTACGGAGGCGTCACCGTCACGTGGCCTGGCAGCAGCACCGAAGTCAGCTACACGACCAAGGTGGTGCTGAACGGCACGTGCCGGGTGGACACCAGCCGCGCGCCCAAACCGATCTGCGACGACGACCCGGGCGTCGGTGTCGATCTGGACGCCGTCGACCGGATGTCGATCGAGTCGTACGGCCCAGCCTGTCCGGGCGCATCAGTCAGTGGTCTGTGGGCCACTTACACGATCGAGCATCGGGACGGCAAGCGCACTGGGCACCTGTACGACTCAGAGGTGGTCAGCCTCGACAACGCTCATCCACAGGTCGATGTCACGCGGAACCGCCCTGCTGGCTGTCACGTCGGCTCCTACCTTGCGGCCGGCGGCAGGGTCTACGACCCGATCGACATCGACCACGACCCGTACGGAGACGCCAAACGATCCTGGAGTGTGGTCGACGACGACGGCTGCTCCGACGTTCCCTTCGTACACGCCACGTTCGCCTCGCAGTGCAACGGCGAGGTCACGGTGACCGTGCCGGCCGCGGCCGACGCCACCGAGCCCGAACCGTACCGGTTGGAGACTGCCGACCAGTCCTACACGAAGGACTTCACAGTGCAGCCCGGCGGCACGGCCACGTTCACCGTCCCGGCTACGCCGGCAAAGGGTTTCTCCATCGGCAGCACGCTGGACAAGCACCAGTCGCTCGACTGGGGGTACTCGTGGGCGGAGCCGCTGTCCTGCCAGGCGCCGCAACAAGGCACTCTGAAGAGCAGCGCCACCTGCACGACATCGACCGTCGTGGTGACCAACACCGGAACGGTGCCGCTGGCGGCGTGGACCACCCGGCCGGGCGGACGGAAAGTGACCAAGTCGACCGTGGCGCCGGGCGCCACGAAGACCATCACCGCCAAGACCGGGCTGGCCGTGCAGGTGGTGGACACAACCGAACGTGTCGGCCTGAAGGACTGCGGAAGTGCGACACCGACGCCCAGCGCGAGCGTCGGTTCGGGCAGTTCGGCCTCGCCGGGTGCGAGCGCCACGGTCGACCCGAGCAGCACTCCGGTCGCCGGTGGCGCCGGTGACCTGCCGGTGACCGGCAGCCGGCTGGGCCTGCTCGGAGCGATGGCCGGCGGCCTACTGCTGGGCGGTGGTGTGCTGATTCTGTTGGCCCGGCGGCGGTCCCGCGGCTGAGTCGGGCAGGCGGAAGGCGGCCCCGCGCCCGCTGACCAGCCCAGATCAGTGGGCGAGGGCGGCGCGGAGGTCGGCGGCGCGCAGGGTGCCCGGGGTACCGCCGGTGCGGGCGAGTTCGTTGCTGCGGCGGCGCAGCAGCTCGTTGACCGGCGTGGATACCCCGGCGAGGCGGCCCAGCAGCACGATCTCGCCGTTGAGGTAGTCGGCCTCCACGCTGCCGGTGCCGCGGTACAGGCTCTGCCAGGTGGACGAGCCCGCCGGGGTGTCGCCGAACCGGGTGATGTGCAGGATGTCGCCGCGCCGCTGCCGGTCCTCGGCCGTGGAGACCACGTCGATGCCGGCCGCGGCGAGTACCGCCTCGCCCTCGGCGCGGGCGGCGTCGATCAGCGCCGCGGTGTCGTCGTCGTCCGTGCCGACCAGCGCGCCGACCGAGTTGGCCAGGTTCATCAGCAGCTTGCGGTACTTCCAGCGCATGATGTCCGGCCGCGGCTGCGCGACGAACGTGGCGGTACCGAGCCGTGCGGCGAGCGCGGTCGCGCCGGTGTCGACACCCGACGGGTACCGGCCGAGGTCGAGGATCCCGGTGGTGGGCACCGAGTACGCCTGCACCACGCCGGGTTCCAGGTGGCCGGCGGGCATCATCACGCACACGCCGTAGACGGTGCCGAAGTGGCGCAGCGCGAGCCGCTCGTTCGCCACCCCGTTCTGCACGCAGCAGACCGGGACGTCCGGGCCGGCGGCGGCGACGAGGTCGGCGAGCGCGGCGGCGGTGCCGTTGGTCTTGATCGCGAGCAGCACCACGTCGCCGTCCCGCCAGTCGATCTCGGCGGGCGAGGCGACCGCCGGGATCCGCAGCGTCGCGGTGGTCTCCGGGTCCTCGATCCGCAGCCCGTCGCGGCGGATCCGGTGCAGGTGCTCGCCGCGGGCGACGAGCACCACGTCCTGCCCGGCCTGGGACAGCCGGCTGCCCAGGACCCCGCCGATCGCGCCGGCGCCGTACACGATGAACCGCATGGTCGCAGGTTGCCATGGCGGCGCCGGGCCCGACCGCCGGGTGGTACCGGAGTGGCGCGGCGAAGTGGCGGGTATGACGCCGTGGACGGGCGCGGGCACCCTCGGTGATCTTGCTGAGATCGCCTCGTGATCATGTGTTGCAAATCACTTACTTTACGGAATGCAGTAGATTCAGGCGTAAGAGCCGATTAATGCCGGCAATAGGCGTGAGTCACATTCACAGATGGTGACAATCCTTCGCGGCGGCGCGAACGCCGCAAGCCGCCGAGCACGGTACGTATCCCGACAGCTCGACGCGGTCCTCTAGTGTTCGGCGCCGTGGTCTTCGAGCAGGACAATCTCCGGCGATTCGGGTACAAGCAGGAACTCAGGCGCTCCCTGAGCTTCCCCGATCTGCTCTTCTACGGGCTGATCTTCATGGTGCCGATCGCGCCGTTCGGCATCTTCGGCAGCGTCTACCAGGCCTCCGGCGGCATGGTCACGCTGGCGTACGGGATCGGCATGGTCGCGATGATCTTCACCGCGGCGTCCTACGCCCAGATGGTCAAGGCGTTCCCGATGGCCGGCTCGGTCTACACGTACGCCGGCCGCGGCATCGCACCGCCGGTCGGCTTCATCGCCGGCTGGATGGTGCTGCTCGACTACATCCTGGTGCCGAGCCTGCTGTACCTCGTCGCCGGCAGTGCCATGACCACGTTCGTACCGGGCGTGCCGGTGTGGGCGTGGCTGCTGATCTTCCTGGCGTTCAACACCACGGTGAACTTCTTCGGCATCAAGCTGACCGCCGTCACCACCCGGGTGATGCTGGTCGGCGAGCTGGCGGTGCTGCTGATCTTCCTCGCCGTCGGCATCTACGGCGTGGCCACCGGCAAGGCGACCGGCGACCCGCTGAAGCCGCTGTTCGACTCGCACCACTTCTCCACCACCGTCGCGTTCGGCGCGGTGTCGGTGGCGGCGCTGTCGTTCCTCGGCTTCGACGGCATCTCGATGCTGGCCGAGGAGAACCGCGGCGAGTCGCGCCAGGTCGGCCGGGCGCTGATCGGCGCGCTGGTCCTCGCCGGGCTGCTGTTCATGGTGCAGACCTGGGTGGCGTCGATGTTCGTGTCCGGACCGGCGCAGATCAAGGGGGACGTGGACAACGCGTTCTACAACGCGGCGAAGGTCGCCGGCGGACCGTGGCTGTCCACCCTGACCGCGCTGACCACCGCGATCGCATGGGGATTCGCCGACTCGCTGGTCGCGCAGGTGGCGACGTCGCGGTTGCTGTTCGCGATGGGCCGGGACCGGCAGCTGCCGAGGTTCCTCGCCCGGGTGTCGCCGAAGCGGATGGTGCCGACCAATGCGATCTTCCTGACCGCGCTGGTCACCCTCGGCGTCGGGCTGTACATGTCCAGCCGGGCCGACGGCATCGCGCTGCTCAGTTCGATGATCAACGTGGGCGCGCTCGCCGCGTTCATGCTGCTGCACCTGAGCGTCGTGGTGTACCACCTGATCAGGCAGCGCAGCCGGCGCATCCTGGCGCACCTGGTCGTACCGGTGATCGGCATCGCGATCCTGGTCCTGGTGGAGGTCAACGCCGACCACAACGCGCAGATCCTCGGCATCGCCTGGCTGGCCCTCGGCCTGATCGTGCTCGCCTCGCTGTACGCTCTCGGCCGCCGGCCCCGGGTGCCCAGCATGGGCATGGCCGACGAGGAACCGGTCCAGGAGCCGGTGTGACGGTGCCGGCGTTGGTGACCCAGGGGGAGGCAACATGGCCAGCGAGTTGATCGAGTACCGGCCGGGCGCGGGAGACTACGCCTACACGTTCGGTGGGCGGGCCGCGGTGCGGCACGTCAAACCGGGCGACCTGATCTCGATGTACACCGAGGACTGCTTCGGCGGCGCGGTGCGCGGCACCAGCGACCTGCCCTCGCAGGTGTGCAACTTCCCGTACCTGAACCCGGTCACCGGGCCGTTCCACGTGGACGGCGCCGAGCCGGGCGACACGCTCGCGCTGCACTTCGTCGAGATCGCGCCGGCCCGGGACTGGGCGGTCACCACCACGCTGCCGCACTTCGGCGCGCTCACCTCCACGCACACCACCGCCACCCTGCAGGATCCACTGGAGGAGCGGGTCTGGAAGTACGACGTGGACGCCGCCGCGGGCGTGGTCCGCTACCACGCCAGCCGGTCCGGGCACACCGTCGAGCTGCCGCTTTCCCCGATGCACGGCACGGTCGGCGTCGCGCCGGCCGCCGGCGAGGCGAGGATGACGATCACCCCGGACGCGCACGGCGGCAACATGGACACCCCGGAGCTGCGCGCCGGCGTCACCGTCTACCTGGGGGTCAACGTGGACGGTGCGCTGTTCGCCATCGGCGACGGGCACTGCCGGCAGGGCGAGGGCGAGGTGACCGGCGCGGCGGTCGAGGCGGCGATGAACACCGTCGTCGCGGTCGACCTGATCAAGGGGGTGGGCACCCCGTGGCCGCGGCTGGAGTCCGACGACGCGCTGCTGTCCACCGGCTCGGCCCGGCCGCTGGAGGACGCGTTCCGGATCAGCCAGCACGACCTGGTCACCTGGTCGGCGCAGCTGACCGGGCTGGACACCCTGGACGCGTACCAGCTGATCGCGCAGGCCGGGCAGGCGCCGGTCGGCAACGTCGTGGACACCAACTACACGATGGTCGCCAAGGTCGCCAAGCGGTACCTGGGCGCGGTCGGCGCGGCGCCCGCGTACGACGGCGTGCACGACCGGCTGCGCGCCCTGGGCCGGCAGTACCT
Organism: Actinocatenispora thailandica; assembly: GCF_016865425.1. Taxonomy (NCBI): domain Bacteria; kingdom Bacillati; phylum Actinomycetota; class Actinomycetes; order Micromonosporales; family Micromonosporaceae; genus Actinocatenispora; species Actinocatenispora thailandica. The sequence continues at coordinate 7,048,120 of NZ_AP023355.1, forward strand.
GTCGAGCCGGTGAGCGAGCGTCGGCCTCCGGGCCGGTACGAGCCGCGGGACGCATCGGCGCGGGGCCACCTGCCGCTGCCCGAGGCGCTGTTCGTGCTCGGCCACGACGAGGCCGGCCGCACCCGGTACCACCCGCGACTGCTGGACGCGGTACTCGGTGGGGCGCTGCTCGCCGAGGCGGCGATCGACGGCGCGGTGACCGTCGTGGACGGCGGCACGGTCAAGGTCGCCGAACTCGGTGCGCGGCCGCCGTCCGGCGCCCGTGACCTGCAGATCGCCGTGCTGGAGACGCTGGCCGGCGAGCCCGCGCCGCACACCGCCGCGGAGTGGGCGGGCCGGTTCGCGCCGGACGCGACGGCCCGGATCCTGGAGTCGCTGGAGCGGGTCGGGCTGTGCCGCCGGGTCACCGCCCGCCGGCTCGGGCTGTTTCGCGCCGACCGGGTTCAGTTCGTCGATCCCAGCCTGCTGGGCCGTACCGAGGCATGGTTCACGCACGCGTTGACCTGGGCGCACGACCTGTCGCCGACCGACGCGGTACTCGCCGCGCTGGGCCGGGAACTCGGCCCCGCGCCGCCCGCGTACGAGGATCTGCCGGCCGAGGAGCGCGCTCGCCGGCGCCGCGCCGCGGACGAGGCGATGGACGAGTCGGTGCGGCGGGTGGTGGCCGCGACCCGGGCCACCATCGCCGCCTCCGCCTTCGGCGCCTACCGCTGACCGCCCGGCACCGGGCGTCGGGTCGTCGCCGGTGGTTCGGGTCGGCGTCGGGCGTCGGGTCGTCGGCGGTGGTTCAGGCGACCTCGTCGTCGGCCCGGTCGGGTACCGGGGCGAGGCCGGCGCCGCGCCGCTCGGGCCGGGGCCGGGCGCCGGCGCGCGGGAACACGAACTTCCGGAACGCCCAGAGCCGGAACACCATCGCGAGCAGGGTGCCGAGGATCATCCCGCTGACGAAGTCGGAGATCTCCTGGGTCAGCAGCGACACGGCCGGGGTGCGCAGTTCCAGCAGGTACCGGGAGATCAGCAGCGGGATGTCGTTGACGCCCACGCCCAACCCGCTGACCAGGAAGAACAGCAGCGCCTCGTGGTGCCGCTCGCGCCCGCCGCGGGTGCGGAACGACCACTCCCGGTTGAGGATGTACGACACGATCGTGGCGATGATGGTCGCCACCGTCAGCGCCGTCACCGGCTTCTCGTGCAGGATCGTCAGCTTCAGCGTGTAGTTGATCGCCACGGTGATCAGGAAGCAGGTACCACCGACGATCAGGAACTTGAGTCCCTCGTGGTGCTTGATGATCAGCGACCGGATCGGCTCCGGCACCCGTCGCACTGCGCTGTCGACCACGAACACCCGACGGAGCCTACGCACCGGCCGCCACCGCCGGCCCACCGACCCGGAGAATTGGTGATCCGTTGAGTACCTGCTGTGTTTGCGTTGTCCCGGGCCGGTACGAATCCGCCTCGACCGTCCTGGTCGGTCACTCCCGGTCGATCAGCGTGATCACGTCGCTGGCGGCGACCAGCGCCGCCGGGTCACCGGTACGCGCGTGCGTGTCCAGCGCGGTGTCGACGAACTTGAGCACGTGCTCGTCCCGGTGCGCCGCGGCCCGGTCCAGCACCTCGGTGCGCGGATCGGTACCGCTCGGGCCGGTGCCGAGCTGGTCCGCCGGCATCGGCTCCGCCGGGGCGTACACGCTGGTCACGGCCGCGGAGGCGGCCCACGCGGCGGCGACGCTGGGCAGCCACATCGCCCGCGGCAGCGCCGGCAGCGTGCGCAGCACCGCGTTCGGCGCGGTCGCCGAGTGCACCAGCATCACCGGCGAGCCGTACCCGTACCGGCCGTACCGGCGGACCGCGGCGTCGACCAGCCCGGTCAGCCAGTCGCGGGCACCGTCCGGGTCGTCCGGCGGGCCGGCGGCGGCCACCGATTCCGGCCAGCCGGCGAGGGCATCCAGCCGGGCCAGCCGGTCCCGGATCCCGCCGGTCTGCTCCGGCAGCGTCGGCACCTGGTCCAGCGCCGCGGCCGGGGTCAGCCCGCCGCGCGGCGCCCGCACCCCACCGACGGTCTGCCAGCGCGCCGCCCAGTACCCGAGGGCGTGCGCCAGCTCGGCCAGCGCGGCGGGGCTCTCGTCGCCGTGGCGCAGGGTGCGTACCGCGTGGCCGACCCGGATCACCCCGTGCGTGGCGCCGGCCGCGATGCCGGGCAGCAGCCGCGGCCACCACTCGGCCAGCACGTCCGGCCAGGGGTGCTCGGAGACCTGACCGACCAGCAGGTCCACCCAGTCGGCGATCCGCCGCGGGTCGCCCAGCGCCGGCCGCCACCGCGCCGCGTCGATCGGCTCGTACCGGGCGGGCATGTCTTCCAGCTTCGGCCGGTACCAGTCGAGCCAGCCGTGCACGTCGCCGCCGTGGCCGTGCCGGGCCAGTACCTCGACGGCCATCGGGGCGTGGTTGGACAGCCAGCCCTGCCGCTCGGGCCCGGTGCGGTGCAGCCGCTCGTACGCCTCGTCCAGCACGCCGTCCGCCATCATCTTGCCCCCATCCAGCATCGTTGCCTGCCCGCTCATCGTTGAACCTCACGTTCGGTCGAAGTCAAGCGTCGGCAAGAGAACGGATCGGTACGCCGAATCGGGCGGTACGGATGAACTACGCTGCTCCGGCAGGCCGATCACCCTCGGTGGGGGCTTCGGTCGGTGAACGGTAGGGCAGTCGGGTCGACCACGGAGGTACCGCAACGATGCAGAACGACGTGGTGGACGATCAGGACATGTCGTCTGAACCTCTGTCGGCGCCGGCCGCGGACCGGGTCCAGCCCGCCACCGCGCCGGCCGACCCGGTGGTCGAGCGTGCCGTCACCGCGGTGGAGCTGCCGAAGCCGTGGTGCGACTCGGCCGTCACGGTGGTGCTGCCCACCTACAACGAGGTCGACAACCTGCCGATCATCACGAGGGCGCTGTTCGCGCTGCCGTTGCCGCAGCTGCGGGTGCTGGTGGTCGACGACAACAGCCCGGACGGCACCGGTGAGCTGGCCGACCGGCTGGCCGCCGAGTACGACGGCCGGTTGAGCGTGGTGCACCGGACCGCCAAGGAGGGCCTCGGCCGGGCGTACGTGGACGGCATGACCCGCGCGCTGGACGCCGGCGCCGACTTCGTGGTCCAGATGGACGCCGACCTCTCGCACCCGCCGGAGGCGCTGCCGGAGATGCTCGGCACGCTGCTCGCCACCCGGGCCGGCGTCGTCATCGGCTCCCGGTACGTGACCGGTGGCGTGCTGGCCGAGGAGTGGGGCGTGCACCGCCGGCTGCTCTCCGCCTGGGCCAACTTCTACGTGCAGCGGCTGCTGTCGCTGCGGATCCGGGACGTCACCGCCGGGTTCAAGCTGTGGCGCGCCGGGACGCTGCGGGACCTGCGCCTGGAGTCGATCGGCAGCAACGGCTACAGCTTCCAGGTGGAGATGAACTACCGGGCGGTGCTGCGCGGGCACAAGGTGGTCGAGGTGCCGATCCGGTTCGACGAGCGGGCCCGGGGCACCTCCAAGATGAGCCTCACGGTGCAGCTGGAGTCGGCGCTGGTCCCGCTGCGGCTGCGGCGGCAGCGCCGCTCCTTCGGCCGCTGATCCGTCCGCCGGCTCGCCCCGCCGGCGGGGTGCCGCGGCCCGGGCCGGTCTCCTCCCGTACCGCCCGACACGTACGTTCCGTCACCGTACGAGTGGTGCGCGCCACGGTACGCCCCGGCTCGGCGTGACCTGGAAAACAATCGTCTTCGCTGCTCCGAGCGTAAAACCGGGCCCTACCGGCGAGTACTCGTCGATCGTCACTCCACGCGTCGGACAGAACACGCTGGCGGGGTTGCCTGCCGGGTGACCCGTTCGTTATGTTCCGCGGGACCTGTTGAGGCGAAGGGGGCAGCGTGGAGGGCAAACACGTCCGGCGGCGGTTTCCCCGGCCGGTGCTCCCGATCGCGGTCGGAGCCACCGTCGCCGCGATGGCCATCGGCGGTGTGTCCTTCGCGTTGACCGGCAACGAGGGGCCGACCACCAAGCCGGCCGCCGCCGCGGACAAGCAGAGCCAGCCCGACCGGGAGTCGCTCGAGAAGCGCGCATCCCGCGGCAAGGCCCGCCCCACCGGTTCCGCCTCCCCCGACAGCCAGGGCAAGCAGGGTTCGGACGCCGCCAAGAAGGACGACGGCTCCGTGCACACCGCCGTCACCGGGGACAGCGGCAGTTGCAAGGCCGTCTACACCTCGACCGGGTCCACCACCGCGAGCGGCCAGAAGTTCGACGCGAACGCGATGACCGCGGGGAACATGACGCTCCCGATCGGGACCAAGGTGCAGCTCACCAACCCGAGCAACGGCAAGTCGGTGACCGTCAAGATCAACGACCGCGGGCCGTACTCGGGGGACAGCTGCTTCCTCCTCACCTCGGGGGCGTACGCGAAGATCGCGTCGCTGGACAGCGACACCGCGACGGTCGACTACCAGGTGCTGTACTGACCGCTTTGCACCAGGCCGACCCACCCCGGTCGTGACTCGGCGCCGCGCCGCGCCGATGTGGGCTCGCGCGTCACCCCGCCGCAGGGCATTCTCGAAGGTGCAGTCATTCTCGGACTGTAGAGATTCTTCCCAGCAGTGCACGGCACTCTGGGGAGGCGCCGCGATCCGCCGCGGCGCCGACCTCGCCCATCCTGTCCCGGGGACCTGAAGACGATGCCACGAAGCAAGGCCCGCCGCATGATGCGCCCCGACGCGCGCGCCGGCCTTGTCGCCGGCCTGGTGCTGCTGGCGATGGTCTGTGCGGTCGAGGTCGCCGACGGCCGGTCGCCGAGCTACGTCGGCCTGCTGGCGGTGCCGCCGTTCATCGCCGCGGCGTTCGGGTCCTGGCGCACGGTGCTGCCGGTCGGTCTGCTGTCGGTGCTGCTCGCCGCGCTGTTCTGGGTCACCTCGCCGACCGGCCCGCAGACCGCGGTCGCGGTCAACGTGGGTGCGGTCGTGATCGCGGCGGCGATCGCCGCCGCGGTGGGTGCGATCCGGCAGCGGCAGATGGCGCGGTTCGCCGCGCTGTCCCGGCTGGCCTCGGTGGCGCAGAAGGCGATCCTCGGCCCGCTCGGCCCGCGGGTCGGCGACCTGCCGCTCGCCGCGCGGTACGTGTCGGCGAGCGCCGAGGCCGACATCGGCGGCGACCTGTACGAGGCGGTCGACACCACCTACGGGGTCCGGTTGCTGATCGGTGACGTCCGGGGCAAGGGCCTGGATGCGGTCCGGCTGGCCAGCGTCGTGCTCGGCTCGTACCGGCACGTCGCGTACGAGCGGGCCGACCTGCGGGCGATCCTGGCCGACCTGGACCGGGCGGTGGCCCGTTCGGTCGGCCTGGAGGACTTCGTCACGGCGGCGCTGGTGGAGGAGCGCGGTGGCACGCTGACGGTGCTCAACTGCGGCCATCCGGCGCCGCTGCTGCTGCGCCAGGGCCGGGTGATCCCCCTGGCGCCGCCGGCACCGGCGCCGCCGCTGGGGTTCATGCCGCTGGCCCGCCCGCTGGTACAGCGGCTGGAGCCGGGGGACCGGATCCTGCTCTACACCGACGGGCTGGCCGAGGCGCGCCGGGACGGCGAGTTCTTCCCGATCGAGGAGCGCGCCTGGGGGCTGCTCGGACACGGCACCGTGCAGGACGGCCTGGCGTCGCTGGAGGCGGCGCTGCTCGAATGGGTCAACGGCCTGCTGGACGACGACATCGCGCTGGTGCTGCTGGAATACACCGGGGCCGGACTGTCCGGCGAGGCGCGCGGTGCGACCCCGTCCTGGGAGGTCGGCGACGTCGCCAACCCCGGTGTCCGTGAGGTCTGAGCCTCGCCCGCTCGGTTGATCATGGTGTTGTCGGGCCGGAATGCGCTTGCTGCGGCAGACGACACCATGATCGACCCGGGTGTCGGGCGCTGCGGTCAGTCCGAGCGCAGGGCGAGTGCGACGGTGCTGGCGCGGTGCCGGCCGATGTAGCGGTTTCGACGGAGCCTGTTCAGCAGGATGGTCAACATCGTCCTGGCCTCCTCCCGGCCGGCCGCGGGTCGCCGGTGGGGGCCGGCGGGCGGCGTGCGTCGGTGGACCTGCGCGGGCTCCGCGTCTCGGCGGACGGTTCGAGAAACCGACCCGGCACTCCGTCGGTACCAACGAGTCGACCGGAACGCGGTGACGCGGGTCACGGTGCGCCCGCACGGCGGGACTGGCTTGCCCACGGTTACCGATGAGTAATACAGTTGGTTACCGAAGAGTACGGGTCGGCGGTGGATCGGGGTCGCCGACTGGCAGCCAGCAGTCCGGGAGCGTGCACATGGGGCACTACAAGAGCAACCTGCGGGACCTCGAATTCAACCTGTTCGAGATGTTCGGGACCGCGGACCGGCTGGGCAAGCAGCCGTTCCCGGAGATCGACGCGGACACCGCGCGCGGCCTGCTGACCGAGATCGACCGGTTCGCCCGGGAGGACCTGGCCGAGTCGTTCGCCGCCGGTGACCGGACCCCGCCGGTGTTCGACCCGGAGACGCATTCGGTGCACGTGCCGGAGGCGTTCGCCAAGCCGTTCCGGCAGATGATGGAGGCCGAGTACTGGCGGATGGACATCCCGGAGGGGATGGGCGGCACCCCGGTGCCGCGCGCCCTCTGGTGGTCCACCTCCGAGCTGATCCTCGGCGCCAACCCGGCCGCCTTCATGTACGCCGCGGGGCCGAGCTTCGCCGGCACGCTGTTCAACCTGGGCACCCCCGAGCAGCGGGAGTGGGCGAAGCTGTTCGCCGACAAGCGCTGGGGAGCGACGATGGTGCTCACCGAGCCGGACGCCGGCTCGGACGTCGGTGCCGGCCGCACCAAGGCGTACCGGCAGGACGACGGGTCGTGGCACATCGAGGGCGTGAAGCGGTTCATCACGTCCGCCGAGCACGACATGGCCGACAACATCATCCACTACGTGCTGGCCCGGCCGGTCGGCGTCGAGGGCGCGGGCGGCCCCGGTACCAAGGGGCTGTCGCTGTTCGTGGTGCCGAAGTTCCTGTTCGACCCGAAGACCGGCGAGCTGGGCGAGCGCAACGGCGCCTACGTGACCAACGTCGAGCACAAGATGGGGCTGAAGGTCTCCACCACCTGCGAGCTGACCCTCGGCGACGGCACGCCGGCCAAGGGCTGGCTGCTCGGTGAGGTGCACGAGGGCATCAAGCAGATGTTCCACATCATCGAGTACGCCCGGATGATGGTCGGCACCAAGGCGATGTCGGCGCTGTCCACCGGCTACCTCAACGCGCTCGACTACGCGAAGTCCCGGGTGCAGGGCGCCGACCTGACCAACCCCGGCAAGGACGCGCCGCGGGTGACCGTCACCCACCACCCGGACGTCCGGCGCTCGCTGCTGCTGCAGAAGTCGTACGCGGAGGGGCTGCGGGCGCTGGTCGCCTACACCGCGAACTGGCAGGACGTGGCGCTGGTCGCCGAGGCCGAGGGCGACGAGAAGGCCGCCAAGCTGGCCCGCCGGGTCAACGACCTGCTGCTGCCGATCGTCAAGGGTTGCGGCTCGGAGCGCGGGTACGAGCTGCTCGGCTCGGAGTCGCTGCAGACCTTCGGCGGGTCCGGCTTCCTGCAGGACTACCCGCTGGAGCAGTACATCCGCGACTCGAAGATCGACACCCTGTACGAGGGCACCACCGCGATCCAGTCCCAGGACCTGTTCTTCCGCAAGATCGTGAAGGACCAGGGCAAGGCGCTGATGCAGGTGGCCGGCGACATCAAGGCGTTCATCGACGCCGAGGCGGGCAACGGCCGGCTCAAGGAGGTCCGCGCCTCGCTGAACACCGCCCTGGAGAACGTGCAGGGCATGCTCGGCAAGATCTTCGAGTACGCCGGTGCCGCCCAGCAGGGCGAGCCGCGCTCGATCTACAAGGCGGCGCTGCACCTGCGCCGGCTGCTGCTCGGCATGGGCGACCTGGTCATCGGCTGGCTGCTGGCCCGCCAGGCCGAGGTCGCGCTGACCAAGCTGGACGGCGAGGTGTCCGCCGACGACCGGCTGTTCTACCAGGGCAAGGTCGCCACCGCGAGCTTCTTCGCCGCCGAGGTGCTGCCCCGGCTGGCCGGTGACCGCGCCGTCGTCGAGGCCGCCACCCTGGAGCCGATGGACCTCCCCGAAGAAGCGTTCTGACCGGGCCTGTCCTCCCGCCCCACCGACCCCCGTCGCGTCCGCGCGACGGGGGTCGGTGCGTTCCGTCCCGTTCCGCCGGGAACCGCTCGGGCCGGACGGCGAGAGGCGATGGTGGGTGCGGGGCGGGGCGCCGTAGGGTCGCGGTGTGGCGGACATGATGTGCGCGGCCCGGGTGCTGTGCCTGGTCGGTGGCGAGGCCGCGGCCCTCGCCCCGTACCGGCCGGTCCGGCTCTACGTGGCGCCGGACGGGCCACGGCTCGCCGGCGCGGTGGACGCGCCGGTGGAGGAGCGGGCCGGGCTGGCCGGCCCCGGGCTGGCGCCGCGCGACCGCTGGCTGCTGGCCGGCGAGCTGGCCGCGCCCGCGGCCGGCGGCGAGAGCGGGCAGCAGGTGGTGGACCGGTTCGCCGGGACGCTGGCGGAGATCGCCGACCGGCATCGCGGGCAGACCGTCGCGGTGCTCGCGGACGGGCTGGAACTACCGCTCGCGGCGCTGTGCGCCGGCCTGTCGCCGGCACGGGTGCACGCCGCCCCGCTCGCCCCCGGTGACGTCGTGGTCGTCGAGTACGACGCGGACGGCTGGCGGTACCTGTCGGGCTGGCCGGCGTGACCACGCCGCTGCCGGCGCGGCTGGCCCGCGGCGAGGCCGCGATGGCCGACCTCGCGGAGGTCGGCGGGGACTCGGCGACCGTGGCCGGGATCGCCTGTGCCAGCTACGGCATCGACCAGCCGTGGGCGACCTGGGCGCGTCCCGTGACGCCGCCGGGCGACCTGGGCCCGGTGGTGGACTGGCTGGCCAGCCGCGGCGGTCCGTGGTCGGTGAAGGTGTCGGCCGCCGACACCGCCGCGCCGGCGTACCGGGGGCTCACCGAGTGGCTGGTGCTCCCGGTGTACGTGCTGGCCGAGCCGGCGGGGGCGGTACGGGTGCCGGGGCTGTCGATCGGTGCACCGCGCGATCCGGCCGAGTTCCTGGCCGTCTACGGTGCGTCGCTGGCGCCGCTGGCGACGGCGCGGCACCTGGCGAGCCCGCGGTACCGGTTCCTGGTGGCCCGGCTGGACGGCGAGCCGGTGGGCTGCGCGCTGGCCCAGCGAGCCGGCGACAGCGCCTACGTGTCGGCCGTGACGGTACGGCCGGAGTACCGCCGGCGCGGCATCGGCGCCGCGATCTCGGTGGCGGCGACGACCGCCGCGACGGAGCTGACCGGCGGCCCGGTGTGGCTGCACGCCGAGGACGGGCCGGCCCGGATCTACCGCCGCCTGGGATACCGGCGGGTCGACACGCACGTGGTCCTCACCCCGCGCTGAGTCACAGGTCGGCCAGGTGTCCGTGGCCTTCTCGAGGTTCTCCCTGGTGCCGGCCGCAGCGACACCGACGACCCGGGCCCGCACCGCACGGGCGGCACCGGTCCGGCGCGGCGCGGGCACCGAGGGCGTGACTCGACCTTGCCGCGCCGGCGTCGTCGTCGCGCCGCACGCCGTATGGTGAGGCGCGTGAGGTCCGTCGATTCGGCCCCGGCCGCCGGCCCCGGCCGCCGGCCGAGCGCATGAGAACCCGGCCGGCGGGGCCGCGCGCGATCCTGCTGGAGTGCGCGGACGCGGCCGAGGTCGCCGCCTGGCACGCCGAGCTGCGCCGGCGCCTGGACTCCGGTGCGCTGGTCGCGACCGACCTGGTCCCGGCCGCCCGTACGGTGCTGGTGGACGGCGTCGCCGATCCCGCCGGGCTGGCGGAGAGCCTCGCCACGATGTCGGCCGGGCGGGCGGCCCCGCCGGAGCCCGGGACGGCCGTCGAGCTGGACTGCGTGTACGACGGGCCGGATCTGGCCGAGGTCGCGGAGCTGTGGCGCACCAGCGTCGACGGGGTCGTCGCGCGGCACACCGGTACCGAGTTCCGGGTGGCGTTCTGCGGCTTCTCCCCCGGCTTCGGCTACCTGACCGGGCTGCCGGCGGAGTTCGCCGTGCCGCGCCGGGACAGCCCCCGCCCCCGGGTCCCGGCCGGGGCGGTCGGCCTGGCCGGCGAGTACTCCGGCGTCTACCCGTCGCCGTCGCCGGGCGGCTGGCGGCTGATCGGCCGTACCGGCGCGGTGCTGTTCGACCCGTCCGCGTCGCCGCCGGCACTGCTGACCCCCGGTACCCGGGTGCGGTTCCGGGCGGTGCCGGGATGAGGGCGTTCACGGTGCTCAGGCCGGGGCTGCTGAGCACGGTGCAGGACCGTGGCCGGCCCGGCCTGGCGTACCTCGGGATACCGCGGTCCGGCGCCGCCGACCTGCCGGCGCTGGAGCTGGCGAACCGGCTGGTCGGCAACGATCCGGCCGCGGCGGGGCTGGAGTTCACCGTCACCGGCGCGGTACTGCGGGCCGAGGAGTCGCTGCTCGTCGCGGTCACCGGCGCGCCGGCACCGGTCCGGGTCGCCGGCGCCGAGGTGCCGCACGGCGCGGCGGTACCGGTGCCGGCCGGCGCCGAGCTGGCCGTCGGCACCGCTCGCACCGGGCTGCGCAGCTACCTTGCCGTCGCGGGCGGCATCGCGGTCCCGCCGGTACTCGGCAGCCGCGCCACCGACACCCTGTCCGGGCTCGGCCCGGCACCGCTCCGCAAGGGCGACACCGTCCCGGTCGGCGCCACACCGGTGGCCCCCGCGCCGGGAGGGCCGGCCGCCGCGCCCGCCGGTACCGCATCCGCCGGCCCGCGCTCGGCCGAGACGGTGCCGGGCGGTACCGGATCGGGGGGCTCGACGCCGCCCGGCGCGCGGCGCACGGTGGTGTTGCGGGTGCATCCGGGGCCGCGAGTCGGCTGGTTCACCGCGCCGGCGGTACGCACGCTGCTGTCCGCGGACTACCAGGCGTCGCCGACCAGCAACCGGGTCGGCATGCGGTTGACCGGGCCGCCGCTGGCCCGCAGCGTCGACGCGGAGCTGCCCAGCGAGGGTGTCGTGCTCGGCGCGGTGCAGGTGCCCGCCAGCGGCGAACCGCTGGTGTTCCTGGCCGACCACCCGACCACCGGCGGCTACCCGGTGATCGCCGTCGTCGACCCCGCCGACGTGCCGGCCGCCGCGCAGGCGAGGCCCGGTACGCCGGTGCGGTTCGAGCCCGTCGAAGGAGTGTCCGGATGGACCTGAACAGCGACCTCGGCGAGGGTTTCGGGCGCTGGACGCTCGGCGACGACGACGCCCTGCTCACGATCGTGACCAGCGCCAACGTGGCCTGCGGGTTCCACGCCGGCGACCCGGCGACGATGCGCCGGGTGTGTGCCGGCGCGGCGGCGCAGGGGGTGGCGGTCGGCGCGCAGGTCGGGTACCGGGACCTCGCCGGGTTCGGCCGGCGGCGGATCGACTACGACCCCGCCGAGCTGACCGACGACGTGCTCTACCAGCTCGCCGCGCTGGACGGCTTCTGCCGGGTCGCCGGTACCCGGGTCACCTACGTCAAGCCGCACGGCGCGCTCTACAACACCGCGGTACGAGACGAGGCGCAGGCGACGGCGGTCGCCCGGGCGGTGGCCGAGTACGACCCGAGCCTGCCGGTGCTGGGGTTGCCCGGCTCCGCACTGCTGCGGTGTGCGGCCGAGGCCGGGCTGCGGACGGTCGCGGAGGGCTTCGCGGACCGCGGCTACGCCCCGGACGGCACGCTGGTGTCCCGGCGCGAGCCGGGCGCGCTGGTCACCGACCCGGACGAGGTGGTGGCGCGGGCGCTGCGGATGGCGGTCGGCGGCGAGGTGGTGGCGGTCAACGGCGCCACGCTGCCGATCGCGATCGACTCGCTGTGCGTGCACGGGGACACGCCGGGGGCGGTGGCGCTGGCCGAGCGACTGCGCACGGCGCTGACCGAGGCCGGGCTGTCGCTCACCCCGTTCGCCCCCGGCGACCTGTTGCGGCGTTGAGCGGCTGGGCGGCCCGTTGCGGCGCCGAGCGGCTGGGCGGCCTGCCATCGCGTTGAGCGGCTGGGTGGTCGCGGCGCTGGGCGGCCGTCCGGGCAGGCTCGACCGGCTGGCCTCCCGGTGGTCCGACCGCGGCGACCGGCGGCGGTCGACCGGCTGGCCTCCCGGTGGTCCGACCGCGGCGACCGGCGGTGGTCGACCGGCTGGCCTCCCGGTGGTCCGACCGCGGCGACCGGCGGTGGTCGACCGGCTGGCCTCCCGGTGGTCCGACCGCGGCGACCGGCGGTGGTCGACCGGCTGGCCTCCGGCGGTCCGGCCGTGGCGGTCGGCGGGACGTTCCGGCGAACTGACATGGGTTGTCAGGGCGAGGCGGCACGCTGACCGTATGACACTGACCCAGTACTTCACCGCGACCAGCATCGACGGGTACATCGCGGACGAGCACAACAGCCTCGACTGGCTGTTCGAGGCGGACGGTTCGAGCGGGGAGGACCGAGCCGACGGCGCCGCCGAGGAGCCGGCCGGCGACGGGTTCCGCCGGTTCTTCGCCGGGATCGGCGCGATGGCACTCGGCGCCACCACGTACGAGTGGATGCTGGAACACGAGCGGATGCTCGACCACCCGGAGAAGTGGCAGGGCTGGTACGGGCAGACCCCGGCGTGGGTGTTCACCCACCGGAAGCTGCCGGCGGTGCCGGGCATCCCGCTGCACTTCGTGGCCGACGACGTGGTGGGTACGCACGCGGCGATGGTCGAGGCGGCCGCCGGCCGCAACATCTGGCTGATCGGCGGTGGCGGCCTGGTCGGCCAGTTCGCCGATCACGGGTTGCTGGACGAGATCATCCTGGGGTGGCGCCGGTGACGCTCGGCGCCGGCGCGCCGGTACTGCCGCGCCGGCTCACGTCCCGTTCGCTCACCCTGACCCAGCTGAGCCGGGACGACAACGGCTTCGCCAACCTCACCTACCGGGTTCGGCACGGCTGACCGGCGTGCACCCGGTCAGCCGCGGAGAACCAGGGCGAGGGTCTCGTCGGCACCGTGGGTGACCGTCACCGGCACGCCCCAGTCCTGCCGGGTCAGGTGGCAGGCCGGGTTCTCCGCCTCGGCGTCGCAGGTGGCCGCCTGCGCGGTCACCGACAGCACGCCGCTCGCGCCCGGCGCGAACACCAACCGGCGGGACAGCTCGCTGCCCACCCCGGAGCCCTCGGCCAGCAGCGACGGTGGTGTCGCGGTGACCTCCAGCCGGGTCGCCGGCCCGTAGCTGTCGTCCAGCTTCGCCCCGGGCGGCGGGTCGAACACGACGTCCAGCGTGACCGGGCCGTCGGCGACCGCGGTGGCCGGCCGCTCGGTCTGGTACCGGGTGGCCGGTGCCGCGCTGGCGGCCAGGTCGGGCCGGGCCAGCCGGTGCGCCCCGGACTCCACCACCAACAAGCCGGTCGCGTCCGGGTCCGGCAGCACGTCGGACGGCTCCGCCAGGCCGCTGGCCAGCGTGGTCACCGCACCGGTCGCCGGCTCGTACCGCCGGATCGCCCCGTTGTACGTGTCGGCGACGAGCACCGCGCCGTCCGGCGCCACCGCGACCCCGAGCGGGTGCTGCAGCATGGCCGCCGGTGCCGGGACCGGCACCCCGTCGGGCGCCGGCTCACCCCCCGGCGCGTCGGCGTGGCCGAAGTCGAACAGGCCGCTCCCGATCACCGTGTGCAGCTCGCCGTCCTGCACGTACCGCAGGGCGGAGGACTCGGAGTCGGCGACCCAGAGCCGGTCGCCGTCGGCCGCCAGCCCGGACGGCTGCGCCAGGAACGCCTCCCCGACCGGTCCGTCGCGCAGGCTCTCGGTGGTGGTCCCGGCCCAGCGCGACACGGTGCCGGCGACCGGGTCGAACCGCCAGAGCTGATGGATGCCGGCCATCGCGATCACCGCCGCGCCCTGGTACCAGGCCAGGTCCCACGGCGACGACAGCTGCACCGTGAGCGCGTCGCCGGGCCCCTCGCCGGCGTCGGTGCGGTGATCGGAGCGCCAGGGCTCGCCGGTGCCGGCCACGGTGCGTACCGCGCCGTCGGCCGACCGCACCCCGCGCAGCAGGTGGTTCACCGTGTCGGCGACCAGCAGGTCGTACCCGACCCGCTCGGCCACCGTCGCCGGCAGCACCAGCAGCCCCTGCGGCTCGCTGAACGACGCCTGGTCGGCCGGGCCGTCCGCAGCGCCGCGGTCGCCGCTGCCGATCCGGCGCAGCACGGTCCGGCCGTCGGCGGCGAGTTCGGCCAGCTGGTGCCGGGCCGAGTCGCTGACCAGCAGCGTCCCGCCGGGCAGTCGCACCACCTTGCCCGGGTACCGCAGCACGGTGTCCTCCGGCGGGGGCGGCACGTACGGCCCCTGGCCGCGGATCAGGGTGCCGTCCGCGGTGTGCTGGGCGACCAGCTCGGCGAGCAGCCGGTCCAGCCCGTCGCCGTGCCCCTCGCCGGCCATGCTCGCCACCACGTACCCCTGCGGGTCGATGACGGCGAGCGTCGGCCAGGCCCGGGCCGCGTACTGCTGCCAGGTCGAGAGGTCCGGGTCGTCCAGCACCGGGTGGTGCACCCCGTACCGCTCGACCGCGGCGGTCACCGCGTCCGGCGCCTTCTCGTGCTCGAACTTCGGCGAGTGCACGCCGATCACGACCAGCGAGTCGGCGTACTTCTGCTCGATCGGGCGCAGCTCGTCGATGACGTGCAGGCAGTTGATGCAGCAGAACGTCCAGAAGTCGAGCAGGACGATCCGCCCGCGCAGGTCGGCGAGGCTCAGCTCGCGCCCGCCGGTGTTCAGCCAGCGGCGGCCACGCAGCTCCGGCGCCCGCACCCGGGCACGACGATCATCCTGGTGGTAGGCCATGCCGACCATTCTGCGCGGCGCGGCGCGGCGCGGCGCGGCGCCCACCGGCAGCGTGGCGAACGCGACAGCGCGGGCCGGCGGCTGCTGCCCCGGCCGGCGACCGCACCGGGCCGGCGGCTGCCACCGCGACCGGCGACCGCACCGGGCCGGCGGCTGCTGCCCGGCCCGGCCCGGCGGCTACTTCACCGGGGCGAGGCAGCGGAACCGGTCGCCGGACGCACCCTGCAGCTCGACCGCCGGTCCGGTCGGGTCGGGGCATTTCGCCCGGCTCGACGTCACCTTGGTGACCTTGTACGCCCCGGGCTTGGTGCAGGAGGCCGGCACCGCCCTGCCGCCGGCCGCGGTGACGCACGACCCCACCGGGAAGGAGTCGTCCTGCCGGCCACGCAGCAGCAGCACCGACACCACGGCCGCAGCGACGACCACCACCCCGGCGATCACGAGTACGAGGGTGCGTCTGGGCTGCCGTGGTGGCTTCAC
The DNA here is from genome assembly GCF_016865425.1 of Actinocatenispora thailandica. Lineage (NCBI taxonomy): Bacteria > Bacillati > Actinomycetota > Actinomycetes > Micromonosporales > Micromonosporaceae > Actinocatenispora > Actinocatenispora thailandica. Next base: position 7,063,502 of record NZ_AP023355.1, read on the forward strand.
CGGCACCGGCATCGGCCACCCCGGCGGCGCGGCGCCGGGTGGATAGCCGGGTGGAGGCGGCCCGCCGGGCGGTGGCGTGCCGCCGGGTGGCAGGGGCGGCCCAGCAGGCGGTGGCGTGCCGCCGGGCGGGAGGTGCGGCCCGCCGGGCGGTGGTGTGCCGCCGGGCTGGTGGCCCGGTGACGGCGGGCCGGCCGGCGATGGGGCGCCGGGCTGGTAGCCGTGCGGCGCTGGGCCGGCGCCGGGGTCTTCGGGGTGGCCGTCCCGGTCGGGTGCGGACGCGCCGTCCGGTTGCACCGCGCCACCTCCGTCGCATCGCCGTCGCCCGGCCGTCCCGGGCCGCGGGCGTCTCACGCTACCCGGCTGCGGGAGCCGGCCGAGCGGGGCGGTCGTCCACCATCTCCGGGGCCGGACACGTTTCCGCCCCCTCGACTCGATGTCGAGGAGGGCGGTGTCTGGGCGGCGACGTCCGGCGGCCCCCCGGCCGCGGGTCGCGGAGGAGTGAGGGAATCAGTCGCGGTTGGCGATCGTGAGCAGCTCGTCGCGCATCGCGCTGGACGGGCAGCGCGACAGCGCCCGCTCGATGGCGCGCGTCCGACGGACCACCGTGCGACGCTCCCGGTACTTCTGGAGCAGGTTGTTCATCAGTGCCTCACCTCTGCTGGATGTATCTCCGGTACCTCCATTAGAGCGCAGATGACCGGTTCACTGCAAAAGAATCTATGGTGAGGGCGCTTACATGCCTAACATCCTTCGGTACGGCAAGGGAAGTAACCGTGGTGTCGACGGTCACGCCGGAAACGAGTAACGGCCGCGACCCGGATCGGGTCGCGGCCGTCACATGCCGTACTGCGTGGGTCAGCCCCAGGCGAGCAGCGCCGCCTCCGGATCGGTCAGGAAGGCGCCGATGTCGGCCAGGAACCGGGAGCCCAGCTCGCCGTCCACGATGCGGTGGTCGAACGAGAGCCCGAGCGTGGTCACGTACCTCGGCTTGACCTTGCCCTTGTGCACCCACGGCTGCTGCTTGATCGCGCCGAAGGCCAGGATCGCGGTCTCCCCCGGCGGCAGGATCGGAGTACCGGTGTCCACCCCGAACACGCCGACGTTGGTGATGGTGAACGTGCCGCCCTGCATCGCGGCCGGCGCGGTGCGACCCGACTTCGCGGTGGCGACCAGGTCGTTCATCGCATCTGCCAGCTCCCGCAGGGACAGCCGGCCGGCGTCGGCGATGTTCGGCACGATCAGGCCGCGGTCGGTGGCCGCCGCGATACCGAGGTTCACGTACTCCTTGACCACGATGTCGCCGTTGGCCTCGTCCCAGGTCGAGTTGACCAGCGGGTGCCGGCCGACGGCGAGCAGCACCGCCTTGGCCACCAGCAGCAGCGGCGAGATCCGCACGTCCCGCCAGTCGCGCATGGTGCGCAACCGCTCGACCGCCTTGACGGTACGGGTGGCGTCCACGGTCAGGAACTCCGTCACGTGCGGCGCGGTGAACGCGCTCGCCACCATGTTCGCCGCGGTGAGCTTGCGGACGCCCTTGATCGGGATGCGTTGCTCGCGGTCCGGGCCGAACGACGGGGCGGCGACCGCCGCCGGTGCGGCCGGCGCGGACTGCGCGGCCAGCACGTCGTCCCGGCTGATCGACCCGTTCGGGCCGGTCGGGGTCAGCGTGGTCAGGTCGACGCCGAGATCCTTGGCCAGCTTGCGGACCGGCGGCTTGGCCAGCACCCGGACGCTCGCCGGCTGCGCCGGTACCGCCGGTGCCGGCGCGACCGGCGCGACCGGGGTCGCCGGTATGGCCGGTGCGGCCGGTACGGCCGATGCAGCCGGGACGGCCGATGCAGCCGGGACGGCCGGTGCGGCCGGGACGGCCGGTGCGGCCGGGACGGCCGGTGCAGCCGGGGCGGCGGGAGCAGCCGGTGCGGCCGGGGCCGTGGCACCGTTGACCGGGCGGCGGGCCCGGCGCTTGCCGCCGGACTCCTTCGGCCCGTACCCGACGAGCACCGCGGTGCGACCGTCGGCGCTCTGCTCGCCGATCAGCGGCCCGGTGACCTCGGCCGGACCGCCGGACTCCGGCTCCGGCAGCGGGCCCGCATCCGGGTCGGTGTCGAACGCGACGATCGGCGCACCGACATCGACGGTCTCGCCCTCGCCGTGGAAGATCTCCACCACCGCACCGGTGTACGGGCAGGGGATCTCGACCGCCGCCTTGGCGGTCTCCACCTCGACGATCGGCTGGTTCAACGTGACCCGGTCACCCGGCGCGACGAACCACTTCAAGATCTCACCCTCGGTGAGGCCCTCACCGAGATCGGGCAGGGGGAACTGCTTGACGCGCGACATCCGGGCGGCTCCTAGTAGCTGAAGGTGCGGTCGACGGCGTCGAGCACCCGGTCCAGGTCGGGCAGGAAGTGCTCCTCCAGCTTCGACGCCGGGTACGGCGTGTCGAAGCCGGTCACCCGCTGCACCGGCGCCTCCAGCGAATAGAAGCACTCGCTCTGCACCCGCGCGGCGACCTCCGCGGCCGGCCCGAGGTTCGTCGGTGCCTCGTGCACCACGACCAGCCGACCGGTGCGCTTGACCGACTCGTACACCGGGTCCAGGTCGAGCGGGGAGAGCGTGCGCAGATCGACCAGCTCCAGCGAACGGCCGTCCTCGGCCGCCGCGTCGGCGGAGTCCCGCAGTACCCGCATGGTCGGGCCGTAGCCGACGACGGTGGCGTCGGTGCCGGCCCGGACCACCCGGGAGCGGTGCAGCGGCTCGGCGGCGGTGACCGGGGCGTCCAGGTCGACCTCGCCCTTCTCGTAGTAGCGGGCCTTCGGCTCCAGGAAGATCACCGGGTCGTTGGACCGGATCGCCTGCTGGATCATGAAGTACGCGTCGACCGCGGTCGACGGGGTGACCACCTTCAGGCCGGCGGTGTGCATGTAGTAGGTCTCCGGCGACTCGGAGTGGTGCTCCACCGAGCCGATGCCGCCGCCGAACGGGATCCGGATCACCACCGGCAGCGTGATGCGACCGCGGGAGCGGTAGTGCATCTTCGCCAGCTGGTTCGTGACCTGGTCGAACGCCGGGTAGGAGAACCCGTCGAACTGCATCTCGCAGACCGGCCGGTAGCCGCGCATGGCCAGCCCGATCGCGGTACCGACGATGCCGGCCTCGGCGAGCGGCGAGTCGAGCACGCGGTCCTCACCGAAGTCCTTCTGCAGCCCGTCGGTGATCCGGAAGACGCCGCCGAGCCGGCCGACGTCCTCGCCCATCAGCAGCACCTTCGGGTCGTCCTCCAACGCCCGGCGCAGGCCGAGGTTGAGCGCCTTGCCGATGGTCAACGTCTGCGTACCGGTCAGCGGTCCCTGCTGCTTGGCCATCAGTGCGCCCCCTCCCCGACGAAACTGCTCTGGTACTGCTCGAACCAGGCGCGCTCGGCGTCCTGCAGCGGCGACTCCTCCGCGTACACGTGCTCGAACAGCCGGCTCGGATCCGGGTCGGGCAGGCCGATCACGAACTCGCGGAGCCGGCCGGTGATGCGGTCCGCGTCCGCGTCGACCGAGGCGAAGAAGTCGTCGTCGCCGATGCCCGCCTTCGCCAGGTACGTGCGCATCCGGGTGATCGGGTCGCGCTGCTTCCAGGACTCGACCTCGCTGCCGGTGCGGTACCGGGTCGGGTCGTCGGTCGTGGTGTGCGCGCCCATCCGGTAGGTGTAGGCCTCGATCAGCGTCGGGCCCTGGCCGTGCCGGGCCGCATCCAGCGCGTGCCGGGCGACCGCGTAGCAGGCCAGCACGTCGTTGCCGTCCACCCGCACGCCGGGGAAGCCGTAGCCGGCGGCGCGCTGGTAGATCGGGGTGCGGGTCTGCCGCTCGACCGGCTCGGAGATCGCGTACTGGTTGTTCTGGCAGAAGAACACCACCGGTGCGTGGTAGACGCCGGCGAACACGCACGCCTCGTGCACGTCGCCCTGGCTGGACGCGCCGTCACCGAAGTAGACGATCGACGCCTCACCGTCGTCGCTGCCGACCTTGCCGTCGTAGTTGATGCCCATCGCGTAGCCCACCGCGTGCAGCGTCTGCGCGCCGATGACCAGCGTGTACAGGTTGGCGTTGTGCTCGGCCGGATCCCAGTCGCCGTGGTCGTTGCCGCGGAACAGCCCGTGCGGTGCGGTCGGGTCGACGCCGCGGCACCACAGCACGCCGTGCTCGCGGTACGTCGGGAACGCCATGTCCTGCTTGCGCAGCGCCCGCCCGGACCCGATCTGTGCCGCCTCCTGGCCCTCCAGGCTGGCCCAGATCGCGAGGTGGCCCTGGCGCTGCAGCGCGGTCGACTCCAGGTCGAGCCGGCGCACGATCACCAGGTCGCGGTAGAGCCCCTGCAGCTGCTCGTCGGTGAAGTCGACCGAGTAGTCCGGGTGCTCGACCCGCTCCCCCTCCGGGGTGAGCAGCTGTACGAACTCCGGCTCCTGCGCGGACCCCTGGAGCGCCGCCTCGCCGGCCGGTGTCGATGCCGGGCGTGACCGCCGAGCACCGGACCGGGCCTTGGTGGCGGGCCGCCCCTTCGTCGCGGGCTTGTCACCCATGTCCGATCCCTCTCCCTCTGCTTGCGTCGCCGGCGTGGGGTTACCGCACCGGTCGACGTCTCCGTCGTGCCGCGCGGACCCCGGTTGGGGGTTCGCCCGGCGGGAGCGTCGGCGCAGGGGCCGGACCGCGGGTGTGCGCGATCATCGGCCCCGTTGCCGATTGCCCAACAGCATGTCAGCTCGGATGCGACTCCATCGAGGGTGATGGCCGCCACATCCCGTGCCGCCATCGTACGGGCTCCGGTGGTCGCGACGGCACCAGCCGGTTGGCTGTGGAACGGCCTCGCGACCCCCACGCTCGTGACTGTCGCAGCGGCGAACCGCACGCCCAGTGCGGCTCTCCAGGGGTCCACCGAGAACCTACGCGACCGTAACCATCCTTTACCAGCGTTCAGGGTGCCGCCGGGCCGGGAGGCGGCTTGACGCAGGAAAAACAACTGTGTGTATACACAGGCCTCACGAAGTGCAACAATACTCAGCTAGTGCGGCAGGAACGGGGAGCAGCCGCTCGTACCGGTCCAAGCCGACGTACGGCACAGCGGGGACGTTCCGGCGTCCACGCGACGCCTCTCCGGCCCGGAGAGGCCACGGTACGGAGGCGAGGAGGCGAGCGGTGTGCGAGTGACCGTCACCACTTTCGACGCGTATCCGCCCATGAAAGGCCGGTCCGGGGCTGACGATGCGCCTGCCGATGGCGCTAACCTCACCGGCGTGGCCGAGCGGACCGAGACGCCGCACCTTGCGCGCGGCACCGGAATCCCGGCCCTGATCGGCGCTCTGCATACCTATATTTCCGGATTGATGGGGCGGATCGCCGCGGGGTTGCGGTCTCGGTGGCGGGCCGCGGCCGGCGGCGTCGCGGGCCGCAAGATCACCCTGGTGCTGGTCAGCCTCGTCGCGGTCACCGTCGCCGCCTCGACCGTGCTGATGGCCGCCGGCGCCGACCGGCTGCGCAGCGCACCGCTCGCCGAGACCACACCGTTCCTCAAGAGCCCCGGCAACGCGCCGGTGGTGGTGCCCGACCCCAGCCACAAGGACGCCGACCCGGCCCGGCCCGGCGGTTCCGGCCCCGCGGCGGGCCACGACGGCTCCGGCCAGGCCAGCCAGCCCGGTGCCTCCGGCCGCGGCGACGCGCGGTCGCACGTCGCCGGCGGGGCACGGCGCCGGGACAGCGGCCGTACCACCGGCCGGCGTGCCCCGGACGATCGCCGTGGCGGAGCGCCCGCCGGCCGCGAACGCGAGAGCGACCACACCGGCCGGACGTCCCCGGACAGCCCCGACCAGCCCGTCGTCGAGCCCGGCCCGCACGGCACCATCATCGTTTCCTACGCCGGCCTGCGCCTCGTGCTCCCGCCGATCGGCGAGCAGGGCGCCCGGCCCGAGGGGACCGACGGGCCACTCGTGTTCGGCCCGGTGGTCCCGCCGCCGGACAAGACCGGGCCGCTGGCCACCGACCCGACCGCGATGACCGGCTTCGTCGTCACCGGCGACCGCGTCACCCCGGTGGTACTGCTGCCGTCCGCCGCCGGCAGCCCCGGCTCGGCGCCGACCGGGCCCCGCGTCCCGCCGGCCGCGAGCCAGACCGCCCCGGCCTGGCTGGTGGCACGCCCGGCCGTCACGCCGACCGGCGCCACCCCGGCCGCCGCCACCGTGACCAGCCCGGACGGGGCGGCGTGGACCGTGCTGGAGCCGTCCGGCTCGGCCTGGACCAGCGACCCGGCCCGGCCGGCCCCGGGCGCCGCCTCGACCGCCGACCCCGGTGCATCGACCGACGATCCGGCCGTACCTGGCGGCGCTGCCGGGGTCACCGCCGGCCCGGTCGCGGCGGGCACGGCCGGTTCGTCCGCCGGCGACGCCGCACCCGGTCCCGGCCTCGACCGCACCGGTCCGTTCACCCGCGACCGGGATGCCGCACCGGGGCCTGGCCTCGACCGCACCGGTCCGTTCACCCGCGACCGGGATGCCGCACCCGGGCCTGGCCTCGACCGCACCGGTCCGTTCGCCGGCGACCGATCCACCGGCACCCACCGGTCCAGCGACCTGCCGGCGTCCACCGGCGACTCGCCGATCGCCACCGCGCGGCCCCGATTCGCTCCGGCTGGCGGCATCGACGCTGGCGGGGAGCCGGCGCCGGGCGCGGGCACGGCACTTGCCGGTACGGACGATGCACCGGGCGCTGGCACGGCACTCGCCGCCGGTACGGACGATGCGCCGGCCGCTGGCGCGGACCAGGATGCGGCTGCCGGCACGGATCCGGCACCGACCGCTGGCGCGGACGCCGGCCCGGCTGCGCGGACCGGTGCCGACCCGTCCGCGCGGGCCGGTGCCGACCCGTCCGCGCGGGCCGGTGCCGACCCGTCCGCGCGGGCCGGTGCCGACCCGTCCGCGCGGGCCGGTGTCGATCCGGCGGCGATCGCCGGTACCAGCGCGGCCACCGCGGCGACGCGGACCCGCGCGGGTACGGCCGCCGCCCCGAGCGGCGATACAGCGGCCGACCGGTCGCAGCGGGGCGCCGGCGCGGCCGGCACCGGCGGTACCGGCCGGGGCCCGGGTACCGACCCCGCCGCGGTGACCGGCAGCGGGCAGGCGGCCAGCGCGGAACACCCCGAACCCGGCGGGCGCGGCGCGACCGACGGCGGGCGGCGCGCGGTGGCCCCGGCTCGGCCGACCGGCACCGCGGGTACGACCGCCGACCGGTCCGGTGCGACCGCCGACGGCTCCGGTGCGGCGGCTGGTGCGCGTGGCCGCCGGCCGGCGAGCACGGCACCGGCGGCCGGCCGGCCGGGGCCGAGCGGGCCGAGCCGGCGGGCCACGACCAGCAGGTGAGCGCGAAGCGCAGCCGCTCCCCGGCTCGCGTCGCGCCGGCCACCCGGGCGAGCACGAACCCGTCGGCGAGCCGCCCGCCGAACCGGAGCGCGAGGCCGAGTCGCGGCGCGCCGCCCGCCGCCGCGGACCGGCGCTGACCCGCCGAGTTCAGCGCGGCAGGTTGGTGGCCAGCCAGCTACGGACGGCGTCCTGATCGGTCGGGTCGACGCCGTCGGACAGCATCGCCCGCGCCACCTGGGCGGCCGTCGCCGCGTTGCCGCCCGCGTCCGCCATCGCCGCGGCGAAGTCGTCCAGGCGCCCCCGGATCGCCTCCTGGGTGGCCATCACGGCGTCCTCGGGGAGACCACGGCGGTGCCCGGAGTACGTGACGAACGCGAGCAGGACGGTCGGCAGCCAGTCGACGCACTCGGCGTCCAGGACGGCGGACGCCGGCACCCAGTCGACCAGGAACCGTTCCGCCGAGGTCGGGCTCCACCGGTGGGGGTCGGCCGGCGCGTACTCGGCGATCAGCCGGGCGCACGCCTCGACCACGCCGTCCGGAGCGTCCTCGATCGACGCCTCCGGCGCGGCCAGGAACTCGGCCACCGGGTCGGCAGCCGCCCCGGCGCCGGCGGCTGGCGCGGCCGGCAGCGTCGCCAGCCGGGCCAGCAGCAGCGCACGGTCCTCGGCGAACTCCGTCGAGTCGGGTAGTTCGGGCAACTCGTCGGTACCGGCCAGCAGCGGTTCGATCGTCGACCGGGCGGTGCTCGGTGCCACCTCGACGAGCCGCAGGTCGTGGTTGTCCGCCGCGCTGCGCCGGCAGTCGGCCAACACCCGCTCCGGCTCGGTCGACGCCCAGCAGTCCTTCACCACGGAAAGATTCGCGTCGGTCAGCACGCAGCAGGCGTGCGGCGCGCCACCCAACCGGCCGTCCGCGAACTCGAAGATCAGCACGAACTCGGTCTGGTCGCCGTAGACGTCGCTCATCGCCCAGGCGTCCGTGCACCGGGCGGTACCGATCTCGGCGGCCCAGGCCGGCCGGCTCTCCGCGTCGAGCGCGGCGCCGGCCCGAGCGGCCGCCTCGGCCGGGGCCACCCCGGAGAGCCCGGCCAGCAGCGCGCCGGCCAGTGCGTCGCCCCGGCCGTCCAGCACCGACACCAGATCGTCGGCGAACCGGGCGACCGCGGCGGCGCGATCCTCGTCGGCCGCCGCGTACGCCCCGCCGAGCAGCGCGGACACCGCGAACTCGGCGTCCAGCGCGGTGTCCACGTCGGCGATCGGCGCGCACGCGGCCAGGATCGGCGCGAAGAATTCCTGCTGCTTCCCGGAGACGGACATCCGCCCAGCCTACGTGCCGCCGCAGCGTCCCCAGCCCGCCGTCGCCGGCCGCGCTCCCGGTTGGCCGCCACGGCGCTCCGACCCACCGCCGCGGCCGTGCCGGAGATCGGCCGTCGGGTGTTCCCGGCCCGCCGTCGGCATCGCGCGCAGGCCAACGAACGGGCTCCGGCGGCAGGCCGGGCCGCACCGACCCCGGCGGCTGGCCACCGTTGTTCGGGCGGCGGCCAGCGCCGCACTGGCGGGCGGCCCTGCGTCAACCACCGCCGGCTCCGGGCGTTGCCGGTGCGGGCACGCACCGGAGCCGAACGGGTTCCGGCGTGCGCCGGCGGAGCCTGCCGGCCCCGGCCGAACTCCGCGCGGAACGAGCCGCTACCGGCCCCGCGCCGCGGACAGGGCGGTGTGCGCGGTGCGGTAGGCGGCCAGCTCCGCATCGACCGGTACCTGCACGCAGTCGTGCGCGGCGGCCGCGACGGTCGCTCGCAGGGCCGCGTCCAGCCCGGCCCGCTCGGCCCGCGCCGCCCGGCCCACCAGCGGCAGCGCGGCCAGCGACGACGCCACGCCGAGCAGCACGCCGCCGGCCAGCAGCCACAGCGCCGCCAGCCCGGGGTCCGGCACCGCGTCGGACACCGTCGCGGCGATCAACCAGCCGGCACCGAGCACCGCGGCGACGCCGAAGATCCACTGCAGCACGCCGAGCACCGTCCACCACGCCGGCCGGGTACCGCGGGCTGCCTGGGCCGGCAGCCCCGCCAGCCGGCCGCCGAGCGCCGGTACCTGCTCGGTCAGCGCGCCGCGCAGCGCGTCCCGCCAGGGCATCGGGAGCGGTTCGAACACCGGCCCGAGACTCGTCCGCAGCGCGCCACCGAGGTCGATCCGGCGCGCCTCCGGTACCGGTGATGCCGGGTCGGGGCCCGCCTCCTGCCGCCCGGTGCCGGCACCGGTGGACTTCGCGGCGCCGCCGGTGCCGGCTGCTCCGCTGCCGCCGGCCCGGGTGGCGCCGGTCTCCGGGCTCGGCGCGGCCAAGGCTTCGCCGGCTGGCGCGTCCCCGCTGCCGGAGCCTTCGGGCCGGTCGTACCCGGTGCGCTCGTCCCGGTGCTGGCCCTCCCCGGGCGCCCCGGCGTCGCCGGCCCGGCCGTCCCGCGTCCCGAGATCCCCGGCCTGCGCCGTTCCGATCCGGGCGGCTGCGGTCTGGCCGGCCGCGGTGCGGCCGGTCTCGGGTGGCGCGGCATCGGGTTGCGGAACGCCGGGCTGCCCGGGTCGGGGGTCCGCACCGGCGAGCGCCGGCTTCGCCCGAGCCGGTTCGGCCGGCGTGGTGTCGTCGAGCCAGTCCAGGTCGTACCGCTCCTGGGCGAGGATCCGGTCCGGATTTCGGCCACCGAGTGCCCGGCGGATGAACAGCCAGCCGGTTGCCCGCCGACCCCGGCGGCGCAGGTCCTGCTCGGCGGCGTCGACCAGGCCGGCGACCCCGACGCGAGCGGACAGCCGGTCGGCCAGCTCCCCCGCGGCGACGCCGGTCGGTGGCTCCGCGTCGGCCAGGTCCGCCAAGCCGTCGACGGTCGCGGCCAGGTCGGCGGCGATCCGTACGGTGGCCGCCTGCCGGCCGGCGACCGCGTCGGCCAGTGTGGAGCGCAGTGCCGCCACGCCGAGCCCGGTTCGTGCCGACGCGAGATGCACCGGTACCGCCGGCAGGCCGTCCTCGCCGAGCAACCGGCGCAGGTCCGCGGCCAGTCGATCCACGTCGGTCTCCGGCAGCCGGTCCACCTGGTTCAGCACCACGGTGACCGCGGCGTCCCGGTCGACCAGCGACGACAGGTAGTGCTCGTGCACGGTGCGATCCGCGTACTTCTGCGGGTCGAGCACCCACAGCACCATGTCGGCCGAGCCGATCAGCCGCTCGACCATCGGCCGGTGCCCGTACTCGATCGAGTCGAAGTCGGGCATGTCGATCAGGACGAGTCCGTGCAGCGCCCGCTGCGCATCGCCGTCGAGCACGCTCTCCCGCTCGGTCCGGTTCTCCGGCGGTACCCCGAGCCAGTCGAGCAGCGGCCCCGTGCCCGCCGGTTCCCAGATGCAGGCATGCAGGTCCGCGGTGGTCGGCCGGCGGGCGCCGACGCGGGACAGGTCGAGCCCGGTCAGCGCGTTGAACAGCCGCGACTTCCCGCTCCCGGTGGTACCTGCCAGCACCACGACGGTGTGCCGCTCGGACAGCGCCAGCCGCTCGTCGGCCCGCGCGAGCAACGCCCGTACCGGCGCGAGCCGCTCGTCCGGCACCCGCCCGTCGGCGGCCTCGACGAACTCGGTCAGCGCCCGCAGCCGCGCCGCAAGGTCGCCCGGCGGCACCTGGCTGGCGGCCGGGCCCGGGTAACGCTCCGCCGGCTCCGCGCCCGCCGGCGCACCGCTGCCGGTCGGCGCCGGCTCCGGGCGCACCTCGGCGCCGGGCGCCGGCTGCCGGCTCGGTCCGGCATCGCTGGTCGCGGCCGGTCCCGGCGGGGCCGGCTCCGTTGCGCCTCCGGCAGGCGGCTCGGCTGCCGTGCTGTCCACCGGCCGCTGCGCCACCGTGCCGGCCTGGTCCCGTGTCTCGTTGGCCCGGTGTTGCGCGCTGCGCTGTGCCGTGCCGGCCGGGTCCTGCGCGCTGTCGACCCGGTGCTGCGCGCTGTCGGTCCGGTGCGGCGGCGCCTCGGCCCGGTCTGGCGTCGCGCTGTCCGCCCGGTGCGGTGTCGCCTCGGTCCGGTGCTGCGTGGGGTCGGCCCGGTCTGGCGTCGCGCTGTCCGTCCGGCGCGGCGTCGTCTCGGCCCGGCGCTGCGTGGGGTCGGTCGCGCTGTCCGTCCGGCGCGGTGTCGCCTCGGTCCGGTGCTGCGTGGGGTCGGCCCGGTCTGGCGTCGCGCTGTCCGTCCGGTGCGGCGTCGTCTCGGCCCGGCGCTGCGCGCTGTCGGTCTGGTGCGGCGGCGCGCTGGTCCGGCCCCGCGTCGTGTCGGCCTGGTGCTGCGTCGCGGTGTCGGCCGGGTGGGGCGACCGAGTGTCGGTCCGTTGCGGCGCCGCCGGGTCGGTCCGGTGCCGCGGCAGGGAGCCGGCGGTGCTCGTCGGGTCGGTTCCGGCGGAGGGCGCGCCCTGCGCGGCCGCCGGGCCGATGCCGGCGTCGGCCGCCGTGTCGGGGCCGTTCGGGGCGGTGACCGGCGCTTCCGGACCGCCGGCCGCCGCTGCGGCGCCGCCGAGCCGGTCACTGTCGGTGCGCTCGGCGCCGCTGTCGTCTCCCGGCTGCGCCTTGGCCTTCGAACGGCGGTGCGAACCCCGGCGTGCCCGGCCGACACGGTCCGGTACGGCGGTCGGCTCGGCCTGCTCCGCCGGCTGCGCGTCCGGCTCGCTGCCCGACCGCTGCTCGTCCGGCAGCGGCTCGTCCGAGGAGAGCTGCTGGATCCAGGCGGTCATCTCCGGATCGGCGTCGTCGTCCGCGCCGGTGCGCGCCGCTCCTGGCCGGCTCACGTGTCCTCCTGGCCGGTGCCATCGGTCGTCGTCTCGGTCGCACCGTCGTCGGTGCGCTGGTCGGTCGCGGCTCGCTCGGCGTGGTGGGCCCCGCCGTCGCCGGCCGGGTCGCTCCGCTCGCCGTCCGTCGGCGCCGACGCGTCGGCGGGCGTGCCGTCGGCGGTGGCTTCGTCCGCGCCGTGGCCCGGTTCGGTCGCGCCCCGAGCCGTCTCGTCGTCGGTCGCTTCGGACCGGGCCGGGCTCGTCGCCCCGGCACCCTCGGCGGCGTCCTCGGGCACCGATGTACTCGGCCCGGACGCGCCGGTCGCCTTGCCGCGCCCCCCGTCGGCGTCAAGCATCGTGGTCCCGTCGGCCCCGTCGGCCCCGTCGGCCCCGTCGGCCCCGTCGGGCGCGCCGGCCCCGTCGGGCGCGCCGGCCCCGTCGGGCGCGCCGGCACTGTCGGGCGCGTCGGCCGGTCCGGGTGTCTCCGTTCGATTGGGTGCCGTCGAAGAGGCCGCGTGGTCTGACCGTTCTGCCTGGTCGGGTGTCTCGGCCCGGTCGGTCGTCTCGGCCTCGGTGGGTGCCGTCAGAGCGGCGGCGTCGTCTGGCTCTCCTGCGTCTGGTGTTTCGGTCCGGTCGGTCGTCGCGGCCCGGTCGGGCGTCCCATCCTGGTCGGGTGCCGTCGACGCGGCCTTGTCGCCCGACTCGCCCGACTGGCCCGGTACCTCGGTCCGGTCGGAGGTCTTGGTTCGTTCAGATGTCTCGTCTTGGCCGGATGCCGTCGACGCGGCAGCGTCGTTCGACCCGCCGGCCTGGTCGGGTGTCTCGGCCTGGGCGCGTGGCGTCGGAGCGGTGTCGTGGTCGGCCTGTGATCCGTCGTCGGTGGCGGCAGCGTCGCTGGTCGGCCGCACGTCGCCGTCCGGCCCGCCGGTCGCGTCCTCCGGGCCGCTGGTTGCCTCCTCCGGCCCGCCGGTCGCGTCCTCCGGTGCGACGTCGCCGGGCTCGCCCGCCGCCGATGCGCCGCCGTCGGCTCCGTCCCGCTCACCGATCGGGTCAGCCGAGCCCGCCGGGGCTCCGTTGCCGGCGAACGGCCTCGAACCCGTCGCCGACGCGCCGTCGGTCCGTCCGGGCCCCCCGGACATCGCCGGGTGCGGGGCGGCCATCCGGCTCCCGGCAGCGTGGGAGTCGGAGGTCTGGTGCGGCGCGTCGGGCGCCCCGGCATCCGCTGCATCCGCGGCGTCCTGGGGCTCCGCGACGTCCCCTGGCCCCGTGGTCGTCCCGGAATCCGTGCCGCCAGCGGAATCGGTGGTCTCTTCGGAAGCCGCAGCATCGCCGGAATGCGTGGTCGCCCCGGAATCTGCGGCGCCACCGGGATCGGTGGTCTCTTCGGAAGCTGCGGCATCGCCGGAATGCGTGGTCGTCCCGGAATCTGCGGCGCCACCGGGATCGGTGGTCTCTTCGGAAGCTGCGGCATCGCCGGAATGCGTGGTCGTCCCGGAATCTGCGGCGCCACCGGGATCGGTGGCCTTCCCGGAAGGTACGGCGTCCGCCGGCTCCGTGGCGTTCCCCAGCTCCGTCTCACGGTGAGCGGCCCGCCCCGGCTCAGGAGTTTCCCCTGGCTCAGTGGTCTCCGGGTGCCCGGCGGCCGTGGCCGGCATCGTGGCTGGGTCGGGGTCTGCGGACACGCCGGGTTCCGTGGCCGGGCCGGACTCCGTGGTCGCCTCCGGATCCGCCGTACCGTCGTCGACTCCGGCGCTCGTACCGCCATCGACCCGGGCGTTCGAAGCGTCGTCACCCCTGCTGGCGTCCTTGCCGCCAGGGTCGGCCGCATCGGTCGCGGCCGCCCGGCGCGAGTCGGTCGTACCGGTGGCCTCCTGGTGCGGGACGGCCGGGATGCTCGGCTCCACGGCGCCGTCGCGCGGGCGTGCTTGGGCGGTGCTGGTCTGGCCCGCGGCGGTCGTGGTCGGGCGGCCGTCGGCGGTGCTGCTCTGGTCGGCTTCGACCTCCGCCATAGCGGGTGGGGCCGCGGCGGTGCCGTCCGCGGGTGCGGGCTCGGTGGCGGTCCTGTCCGCGCTGTCGTCGGCGGTGTCGGCAGCGCCCGCGCCGCCTGCGGTGTCGGCCGCGCCGTCGGCGGTGTCGGTACCGGTGTCGGTACCGGTGGCGCCGGTCGCGGGGTGGAAGAGTGGACTGTCCGGGCCGGGCAGCCCGTCGGCCGGCGCCGGGGTGGGCGGCGGTGCCGGAGGTGTGACCGGTGGCAGCGAGCGGCGGTCGGTGACCAGCGCCGCGGCGGTACGGGCGGGCACCAGTGCTTCCGCCGCCGTGCTCAACGCGAGCACCGCGGCGTCGTCGACCGCGTGCTGGTTGAGCACGGCGTCGTAGCGCTTGCGCAGCTGGTCGGCGACCTCGCGGAAGCGACTGATCAGGTCGTCGCGGGCGGTGCCCGCGATGCGGCGTACCACCGGGTCGGCGAGGACGGTGTCGAGCATGGCGCGTTCGGATCCGGTGGCGTCCGTACGCGCGGGCGCGATCAGCACCGCGACCAGGACGAGCAGCCGCACGGCGGCGATGGTGTACTCGGTCTGCCGGGCCACCGAGCGCTGCCCGTCGTCGGTACGGATCCGTTCGTGCAGGTCGTCGAACCACCGCCGGACCAGGTCGGGCGCGGCGAAAGTGTCCACATCGGACAGTAGTGCGGTGCCGGCCGGGCCGCGCTGCCAGCCGTCGGCGATCCGGCGGGCCGCGTCGGCCAGGGTCTCGTCGATCAGGCTGTGCAGCGCCGCCTGCGCCGCCGGGACGAAGTGCCGGCCGGGCAGCGCCCGGCCGGTCAGCGAGACCAGCAGCTGGTCGCGCAGCCGGCCGGAGCGGGACTGGACGGCGCGGACCAGCTCGCCGCCGCCGACCAGCTCCTGCCAGCGGGCCGCGAGTTCGCCGCCGAACAGGCCGCCCTCCCGTACCGCTTCGTCCATTGAGGACAGTGCGCGGGCGTGGCTGGTACGCACCTCGGCGCGCAGCGCGTCCGACTCGCGGTGCTGCGCGGCGAGTTCGGTGCTGAGCAGGGTGAGCTTCGCCGGCAGCGCGGCGATCGCCCCGTCCAGCGTCTGCCGGGCGATCGCGGCGCGGGTCGCGCCGTCGGCCGCCAGCCGGCCGAGCCAGTCGCGCAGCCCGGCGACCTGCTCCTCCGGCAGCAGGTTCTCGTGGTCCATCGCGGACTCGGCCAGCTCGAACAGCGGTACGCCGGCCAACCCGTCGGCGGCGAGCAGCCGGGTGAGGTGGCTGCGGATGCGGCGTGCTTCGCCGACCGGCATCCGGTCCAGTACGACCGCGAGTCCGGCGTCGCGGTCCCGGGCGGCGCGCAGCAGCTGCCAGGGCGTCTCGTCCGCGTACCGGTTGGCGGTGGTGACGAACAGCCAGGCATCGGCGGCGCTCATCAGCTCGTCGGCCAGCTCGCGGTTGTCCGCGGCGACCGAGTCGATGTCCGGCGCGTCCAGCAGCGCCAGCCCGCGGGGTAGCGCCGGAGCGGCAACCACCTGAAGGTGCCGGCCCTGCGGCGGGGATCCACCGGTGCGGGCGAAGGTGGCGAGCAGCCGCGGCCGGCCGAACCAGGACGCGTCCGCCGGGTTGGCCACCAGGACCGGTGCGCGGGTGGTCGGCCGCAGCACGCCGGCCTGGCTGACCGGGGCCCGGACCAGGCTGTTGACCAGGGTCGACTTGCCGGCGCCGGTGGGGCCGCAGACCACCACCAGGAGCGGCCCGGCCAGCTCGGCGAGCCGCGGCGACAGGTAGTCGTCCAGGGTGCCGGCGACCCGCCGAGCCACCTGGCGGGCCTGTGCGGCGCCGGCGGTGGCGAGGCCGAACCGGGCGCCGGCGACGGCGGTCCGCAGCTGCTGCAGGGCCTCGCCGAGCACCTGGTTACCGAGGTCGTCCGGACCGGCGGCGGCCTGCCGGCCGGCGCCGGTTTCCGCCCCGGCGGCCCCGGCGGTCCCGGTGGCGCCGGTGGTCCCGGTGACACCGGCCGCCGGGGGCTGGCATGCCCAGCGGTCCCGGTGGGGACGGCGGACGCGGCGAACCCGGTCTGCGCGGTGGGGTCGGCGGCCGGCGGGGCATGCTGCTCCGTCGGCTCCCGGCGCTCGGCGCGCGTCGGCTCGGGTGGGTTGCCTCGATGCGTGGAACCGCTCGGTTCCGTGATGCCCGTCGGGCGGTGGTCGCCTGGCTCAGGCTGCCGACCGGCCTCGGTGAACTGTCGCCCCCCGGCTGGCGCGACGCCGCTGTCCCGCTGCGTCGTCACGGCTCAAGGGTGCCCGATCGAGGAAGCGGCCGACAACGCACACGCCAGAGCACGACCGCGGTTTCCGCCCCAGCGCGGTGCCAATATCGGTAACAACGGTATGTTTCCGGCATGCGTGACATGGTGCCCCTCCGTACGGCGGGCTACGCCTCGGTGCCTCGGTCGGTCCCGCCTCGACCTCGGTAACGGTAAGCTGCGCTGCCCGATGACGCCGACCCCGGGCGCGGTGGATCTGTCATGCCGGTGACATCGTGGCCTGGCCGGGTGTGCGAGAGTCGAGCGGTACCGCTGGATGGATATTCTTCCTATATCGGTCGTTGTCAACTGTAACGGGGCTGGTTCGCATGCACGGTAGGAGAGCCGCCCAGGCCCCGCAGGGCGGCGACGGCACCCCGCGTCGCGAACCGGACGCCAGCCACGGCCACCGGCCGGCGGGCCTTGCTGCCGCGGCTCCGGAGCCCGGCCCGACGCCGGCGGCGGAGCCGACCGCGGTCACCCGGGAGCAGGCACTCGCCGCGCTGACCGTGGCGTACCGGCAGCTCACCGTGATCGTGCGGGAGCGCCCCGACGCCGACCTGATCCGCCCCAGCCGGTGCACCGGCTGGTCGGTGCTGGACGTGCTCTACCACGTGCTGCTCGACGCGCAGCGCGCGCTGATCGCGCTGGCCACGCCGGACGACCGGGTCGCCGACACCGACTACATCTCGTACTGGCGGTCCTTCCCGGCGTCGCCCCGCATCGGCGCGAACGAGCACGCGCGGGCGGTCCGGATCGCCGCGTCGGCGTTCCGCCCGCGCACCCTGATCCAGCTGTGGGAGGAGACGTCCGCCGCGGTGGTACACGCCGCCCGGGCCGCCGACGCCGACCTGCGACTCAGTACCCAGCAGCACGTCCTGACGCTGCCCGACCTGCTGGCCACGCTGGCCGTGGAGGCCTGCGTACACGGGCTGGACATGACGGTGGAGCTGGCGGCACCGACGCCGGACCCGCTGCCGCTGGAGCTGACCCGGCGCACGCTCGACGGCCTGCTCGGCGCCGGGGTGCGCCGGCCCGGTTGGACGGACCGTGACTATGTGTTGAAGGGCACCGGCCGGTCGCCGCTGAGCGCGACGGAGCGTGAGCTGCTGGGTCCGTCCGCGGCGCAGTTTCCGCTCTTCGCATGATCGACGTCCGGTTTCGCCCCGGGTCCTTGGTCCCGGCTCGGCCTGCCGATGATGTGATAGTGGCGCCGGTTGTCTAGGGTCTGAGCCTAGGAAAGTCCGCACGGGGCCTCCGGCGGTGCCGCCGTCGGGGCCACTGGCCCTCTGGCCGCGGCGCGCCAGACCCCCATCGCGTACCACCCGTCCGAAAGCTCAGGTATCGCCGTGACGCAGCCCCCCTACGATCCGTACTCCGGCTACGGGAACCAGCCGGGCTACGGTCAGCAGCCCGACTACGGTCAGCAGCCCGGGTACGGTCAGCAGCCCGGCTACGGCCAGCCGCAACCTCAGTCGTACGACCAGACCGGCTACGGTCAGCCGGATCCCGGCTGGCAGCAGCCGGACGCCGCCCCGTACTCCGGGGTGCCGAACTCGGGTGCGCCGGTGTCCGGTGGCTACGGCCCGGACCCGTACGCGAGCTACCAGGCCAATCCGGCGAGTGGTCCGGCGTACGGGCAGCCCAGCGCACCGGGCTACGGCGCGCCGGGCTACCCGCCGCCGCCGACCGGCGGCTCCGGCGGCGGGAACAAGGGCCCGCTGATCGGCGGGATCATCGGTGGCGGCGCGCTGGTGCTGGTGGCGATCGTGGTCATCACGGTGCTGCTGGTGACGAAGTCCAGCAAGGACGACACCCCGCCCGACGCGCAGGGCAGCACCTCGACGTCGGCGTCCGCGTCGCCCGCACCGAGCGACAGCGCGAGCAGCGACGGCGGCGACTCGTCCGGCCAGCCGCCGGACAAGATCGACGACAAGGTCGACTGGTCGCCGTTCGAGGACGCGTACGGGAAGTCCTCCGGCTCGGTGTCGAACAGCAAGTCGAGCGACGACAACATGACGCAGGTGCGCGCGACGCAGACGTTCGGCAGCTACAGCGGCTCCACGTACGCGTCGGTGTCGGTCGCCGGGCTGTACTTCGACACCGCCAGCGACGCGAGCCAGCTGTTCAGCTACTACTGCGGTTCGGACGCCAGCAACGTCAAGAGCGGGTCGATGAAGGACGCCGACATCGGCGACCAGGCCTGCTCGTACGTCAGCGAGTCGAGCGACGGCTCGGACGGCGGCGCCATCCTGTACGTGCAGGTGCTCAAGGGTTCCTTCATGCTGCAGATGAGCCCGATGGTGTTCCACTCGGACGACAGCAAGTGGTCCGACTCCGACCTGGACAAGGTGCGGTCGCAGGCCATCGAGAGCGCGAAGGGCACGCTGGACAAGCTGACCTGACCGGGCAGTGCCGACACCGAGGGCCCCGCACCGGCGTGCGGGGCCCTCGGCGTGTCCGTCACCGGATCGGCCGGGCCGGCAGACCGGCGACCCGCCTGTCCGGCACCGTCCGGTCGCGGCACCGGGTCGCCCGACCCCGCGTGTCCGTCACCGGATCGGTCGACCCGCGTGACGCGACGGTGCTCCGCCCCGTTGTACGGGATTTGGGAGGATCTTCATGGACACGTTCTCGCTCTCGCTGCTGCCCGCCGCCGCCGACGCCGGCCTCGACACGCTGACCGTCAGCCGGCACGTACCGGTGTTCCGTCGCGACGTCGGGCGACACGACACCACGCTCGCGGTGGCGCAGTGCGTCGATCCGGACCGCTTCGTCAACGCCGGGCTGATCCTGCTGCTGACCCGCCGGCGGCTGGTCGTCACCCGGCAGAGCAGGCTGTTCGACCGGGTCCGGCCGCTGATCACCGCGGATCTGACCGAGCTGGCCGAGATCGACTGGACCGCCCGGGAACGGCTCGGGCTGCTCGACTTCCGGTTCACGGTCCGCGGCGCCGCGCATCACCTCTGGGTCCGGGCGCCACACCGGGGGCAGCTCGCGCACCTCGTCGGGGTGTTCGGCCGCACCTTCGCCGCCGGTACCGCCGACGAGCTGGCCGCCCGCCGGCACGCGCCGGGCCGGCGCATCCCCCGCCAGCGTTGACCGGCCCCGACGACCGGCCGGCGCCCGATGCCGCGGGGACCGGCCTCGTGCTGGTAGAGTCGCCGTCGTGCCGCGTCTGTATTGGTGGTTTACATCGCCGGCCCTGGGTGGGGTCGGGCGGGCCACCGTGCACTGACGCCTCGACAACCATCCAGAGCCGGCAAAGGCAGGGGATTCTCCCCTGCCTTTCGTGTTTCCCGCAGCAGGCCGGCCGGATGGGACCGCGTGCGGCCTGCGGAAAGGTCAGTCCATGGAACCGCTCCGAGATCGCCGCATCGCCTCGGTCCGCCCGCTGGTGCAACCGGCGCTGCTCGCCGAGGAGCTGCCGATCACCGACCACGTGGCCGGCACCGTACGGGACGGCCGGCGCGCCGTGATCGACGTGCTGTCCGGTACCGACGACCGGCTGCTCGTGATCGTCGGCCCCTGCTCGGTGCACGACCCTGCCGCCGCCCTGGAGTACGCGCAGCGGTTGGCGGGTGTGGCCGACCGGCTGCGCGACGACCTGGCGATCGTGATGCGGGTGTACTTCGAGAAGCCGCGCACCGTGGTCGGCTGGAAGGGCCTGCTCAACGACCCGCGGCTGGACGGCAGCTTCGAGGCGAACGAGGGGCTGCGGCTCGGCCGCCGGCTGCTGCTCGACATCGGCGCGCTCGGCCTGCCGGTGGGCTGCGAGTACCTCGACCCGATCCTGCCGCAGTACCTGGCGGACGCGGTGAGCTGGGGCGCGATCGGCGCCCGGACCGCGGAGAGCCAGGTGCACCGGCAGCTCGCGTCCGGCCTGTCGATGCCGATCGGGATCAAGAACGGTACCGACGGGGGTGTCGGGGTGGCGATCGACGCGGTACGCGCCGCGGCGGTGCCGCACGTCTTCCCGGGCGTGACCGAGCACGGCGTGGCGGCGATCATGCAGACCGCCGGCAACCCGGACTGCCACGTCATCCTGCGCGGTGGCCGGTCCGGCCCGAACTTCGGCGCCGAGCCGGTGGCGGCCGCGCTGGGCCAGCTGCGCGACGCGCGGCTGCCGGAGCGGGTGATCATCGACTGCTCGCACGGCAACAGCGGCAAGGACCACGCCCGGCAGCCGCTGGTCGCCGCGGACGTCGCCGGTCAGCTGGCGGCCGGCCAGCGCGGCATCGTCGGGGTGATGCTGGAGAGCTTCCTGGTGGACGGCCGGCAGTCGCTGGGCATCGAGGGTGGCTCCGGCGAGCTGACCTACGGGCAGAGCGTCACCGACGCCTGCCTGGGTTGGGAGACGACGGTGCCGGTGCTCGACGAGCTGGCCGGCGCCGTCCGGGCCCGCCGCAGCCGGGTGGCCGGCCCGGCCGCCGTCCACTGACCCCCGTCGGGGCGGCCCGCGGCGGATGATGGCCGGGTACCGGTGCCGGCGAGTGGTGTGCCGGCCGGCGGAACTCGGGAGGATGCGCTGACCGATACGCAGCGTCGCGGGCTGGTCGTGGTCGTCGAGGACGAACCGGCGATCAGCGACCTCGTCCGGATGTACCTGCTTCGGGACGGGTTCGGGGTGAGTTGCCACGGCGACGGCGAGGCGGGCCTGGCCGCGGTGCGCCGGGAGCGGCCGGTCGCCGTGGTGCTCGACATCCGGCTGCCGGGCATCGACGGTACCGAGGTGTGCCGGCGGCTGCGCGCCGCGGACGACTGGACCCCGGTGCTGTTCCTGACGGCCGCGGACGACGAGGTGGACCGGGTGGTCGGGCTGGAGCTGGGTGCCGACGACTACCTGACCAAGCCGTTCAGTCCCCGCGAGCTGGTCGCCCGGCTGCACGCGGTACTGCGCCGCACCAGCGGCCCGGCGACCCACCGGGTGTACCGGCTGGGCCGGGTCAGCGTCGACACCGAGCGGCGCCGGGTCAGCCTGGACGGCGCGCCGGTGCCGTTCACCGCCACCGAGTTCGACCTGCTGGCGCACCTGATGGCCCGGCCCGGCCGGGTCTTCACCCGGGACGAGCTGCTCGCCGCGGTGTGGGGGTACGCCGCGCATGCCGGCACCCGTACCGTCGACGTGCACGTGGCGCAGGTGCGCGGCAAGCTCGGCGCGGCGAGCCCGATCCGTACCGTGCGGGGGGTCGGCTACGCCGCGGAGACCGCGCCGTGACCGGCCCACCGCCGCCCGGTCCACCATCCGGTCCAGCGTCCGGCGCGTCCGGGCCCGGCTCGTCCGGCTCGTCCGGGCCCGGCTCGTCCGGCTCGTCCGGGCCCGGCTCGTCCGGCTCGTCCGGGTCGGGCTCGTCCGGGTCGGGCTCCGGGTTGGGCCCGTCCGGCTCGTCCGGGACGTCCGGGTCGGGCTCGTCCGGGGGTGGACGGCCGGTGGCTGCCGCCGTGCCGCCCGGGTCCGGTACGCCCGGGGCACGAGTCGGCGCGCGCGGCCGGCCGGGCCGGCACGGCATCGTCGCGCGGTCGATGCTGGTGACCTGCGCGGTCGCGGTGATCTCGGTACTGGTGACGGCGGCGGTCGCGGTACCGCTGGCGCGCGCGGCCGGCACCCGGGCCGAGCGGCGCGGTCTCGGCCAGCAGGCCGACGTGGTCGCCGCGCTGGTGGCGAACCGCACCGGCCGGCCGGTGCGTACCGCGATGCTGGTGCGGCGGTTGCGCGCGGCCGGGGTGGACCTCGCCGTGGTCACGGACGGCACCGCCGACCGTGCCTGGGTACCGCCGCGGGTGGCGCGCCGGGTCGCCCGCGGCGACGCGGTGGACGCCTCGACCCGCCGGGGCGGGCGCCGCCTGCTGCTTGCCGGCCGGGCCACCGGGGCCGGCGCCGGCGTGGTGCTGGCCCAGCCGGTACCCCGGCTGCTGCCCGCCGCGGCGGTGCCGCCGGTCGGGCTCGCGCTGGTCGCCGGGCTGATCGCCGGCCTGCTGGCCGGGGTGCTGCTGGCCCGCCGGCTGTCCGGGCCGATCCGCCGGGCGGCCGGTGCGGCGCGGCGGATGTCCGCCGGCGACCGGAGCGTGCGGCTGCCGGTGGAGGACCCCGCCGAGGTGGCGGAGCTGTCGTCGGCGCTGAACCAGCTGGCCGGGGCGCTGGCCGACAGCGAGGGCCGGCAGCGCGAGTTCCTGCTGTCGGTGTCGCACGAGCTGCGCACCCCGCTGACCGCGATCCGCGGCTACGGGGAGGCGCTCGCCGACGGCGTGCTGCCCGACGACGCCGCGGTGCGTTCCGCCGGCGCCACCGTGCTCGCCGAGTCGGCGCGGCTGGACCGGCTGGTGACCGACCTGCTGGCGCTCGCCCGGCTGGCCGCGCAGGACTTCCCGATCGAGCTGGTCGACGTCGACCTGGTCGAGCTGGTCGCCGCCGCGGCGACCGCCTGGGCGCCCCGGTGCCGGACGACCGGCCTGGTGCTGCGCACCGAGGTACCGGCGGGCCTGGTCCGGGTCCGGACCGACCCGGGCCGGCTGCGGCAGGTGCTGGACGGGCTGGTGGAGAACGCGTTGCGGGTGGTCCCGGCGGGTGGGCCGGTGGTTCTCGCGGTGCGTACCGAGGGCGGCAGGCGGTGCTGGAGGTGCGCGACGGCGGGCCGGGCCTGTCCGACGACGACCTCGCGACCGCCTTCGAGCGGGGCCGGCTGTACCGCAAGTACCGCGGTGTCCGGCAGGTCGGCACCGGGTTGGGGCTGGCGCTCGCGGCGCGGCTGGTGTCCCGGCTGGGCGGCCGGATCGTCGCCGGCCATGCCGCCGAGGGCGGCGCCGCCTTCACCGTGACGCTGCCGATCCTTACCTGATCCGAACATTCGCCTGACGCCCGGCACGCCACCGGGCGGCAGGCTGTGGCTGTCGTGATCGGCTGGCGAAGGAGGAGCGGTGCGGGACAGGAATCGTACGGGCCGGCGGTGGGCGCTCGGCGCGACGGCGGGCGTGGCCGGCCTGGTGGTACTCACCGGCTGCGGCGCGGCCGCGACCACCTCGGCCGACCCGAGCTCGGTGGACCAGCAGGCGCTGTCCACCCTCGGCATCTCGTCGGCGGGCACCTCGGACGTGTCGGCGACCGCGAGCCCGGACCCGTCCGCCTCGCCGGGCGGGCAGCAGGGCCGGCGAAAGCATCCGCGGCTGCGCCGGTACCTGCGGCGGCACACCCTGCACGGCACCGTGACGGTGCAGACGAAGAAGGGTCCGCAGACGGTGGCGGTGCAGCGCGGCACGGTCGTGTCGGTGACCTCGACCGAACTGACCGTCAAGTCGTCGGACGGCTTCACCGAGACGTGGCGGCTGACCGGGGACACCCGGGTCCGCGCGCACCGGGAGCGCGCCGACGCGTCCGCGGTCAAGGCGAACGAGCAGGTCGGGGTGGCCGGCAAGGAGCAGGGCAAGACGGACACCGCCCGGCTCGTCGTGGTCGTCGCCAAGTAACCGATCGGTGGCTCTGCAGCGTCTTACCGGAATGAGATCGGTGCGGTCTTTTCGGTTCGGCGCGGATTGCGGTACACACAGGGCATGGCAGGCGGAGTCCGGCGAGCGGCACTGTGCGCGGTGACGCTCGGCGCCGTGCTGGTCACCGCCGGATGTGTCCGTACCTACCTGCCCGAGTCGCCGGTGATCAGCAAGTCGCCGGGGCCGCTGCCGTCCGCCAGCGGGTGCAGCCCGTCCCCGACCGCGATGCCGGGTCTGGGCGTCACGCCCGACGGCCCGACACCCGGTGCGTACGGCACCACACCCGGTGCCGGCCTGCCGACCGCGGGCGCCCGGCCGAGCGGCGGCGGTGGCGGGACCGGCGGTCCGCTGCCACCGACGGCCACCGCCCCGCCCTACCCGACCGGCAGCTACCGGCCGCCGGCCGGTCCGCCGGCCACCGGACTGCCGACCGGCGGCGGGATCGGCACCCCGAACCCGGGCGTGCCCGGCGAGACCGGCTGCCCGAGCGGGTCGGCGACGCCGGGTCAGCCGGGTACCGGCCTCCCGTCGGGGCCGGGCACCATCCCGCTGCCCACCGGTACCGGTCCGATCGGCGGCCCGCCGGCGCCCGCCGTGACGGCGTGCCCCGCGTACGCGCCGAGCGACCGGACGATCCTCACCCTCGCGGCGCTGAAGGCGGCCGGTGGGCTGCCCACCGGTACCACCGTGGCGTCCCGGCGGTGCGCCGACGAGTACCTGGTGGCGGACCTGTCGGCGCCGCGGGCGGGCACCATCCGGGTGGTGCTGCAGCACGGCACCGGCGGCTGGCACGCGGTGGCGGTCGGGTCGTACCCGTGCCACGCGCTGAGCACCGCCCCGCCGGCCGCCCGTAACCTCCTCGACTGCGACTGATCCGGACGGCGGCCGGTCAGGGCGTGGCGTCCGCGGCGTCGCGGTGGGTGTAGGAGTTGCGGTCGGCGACCATCAGCCATTCGTCCCGGGCGACGCCCTCGTGCACCTCGGCGTCGGGAACCAGCCGGACCCGCCGGAAGCCCACCTTCTGGTAGGCGCGCTGGGCCCGGTAGTTGTGTGACATTGCGGACAGCGCCACCCGTCGAGCGCCGAGAGTGCCGAACAGGTGGTCGAGTACGAGCCGCAGCATCCGGCTGCCGAGCCCGGCGCCCCACAGCTCGGGCCGGCCGATGAACAGGTCCATCCCGTACGGGTTGTCCAAAGTGGACAGTCGGAGGGCGGCGGCGTCCGCGGTGAAGTCACGCCACCGGTAGTACTGCAGGTAGCCCACCGGCATCCCGTGGTACTCGGCGATCAGGCAGTGCACCGGCACGGTGCCGGCGAGCCGTGGCGTGTACTTCGCGGTGATGTCGAGCAGCGACATCGGTCGGTCCCGCCCGCCGAACCAGCTCAACACCCGCGGATCCGACAGCCATCCGGCCATGGTCGCGAAGTCGTCGTCGACCATCGGCCGGACCGTCAGGTCCCCATCCACCAGCACATCCACCCCAGTCATGGTCGCTCACCGGCGATCGGCGTCGGTCCGGGCCTTCGAATCGAGCCGGACACCGAGGCAAACGAGCGTCCAGCTCCGATGGCCGTGCCGT
The DNA here is from genome assembly GCF_016865425.1 of Actinocatenispora thailandica. Lineage (NCBI taxonomy): Bacteria > Bacillati > Actinomycetota > Actinomycetes > Micromonosporales > Micromonosporaceae > Actinocatenispora > Actinocatenispora thailandica. The sequence goes on from NZ_AP023355.1 coordinate 7,089,033, forward strand.
ACCGGCGAGCCCCGGCAGGTTACGCAGAGTTTCGTGGCAGGATGCCGGGCGTGCCGCACGACAGTGCCCCATCCTCTGGTCGGCAGGGCTCTTCAGAGCGCTGCCGGTTCCATGCTGATCTGCACGTGCATTCGAAGTACTCGCGGGCGTGCAGCCGGGACTGCGACCTGGAGCACCTGGCCTGGTGGGCCCGGCGCAAGGGCATCGGCGTGGTGGGTACCGGTGACTTCACCCACCCGGCGTGGCACGCGGCGCTGACCGAGCAGCTCGTCGAGGCCGAACCGGGCCTGTACCGGCTGCGGCCGGAGCTGGAACGCGCGGTCGACCAGAAGCTCGCGCCGTCCTGCCGGGGCACCACCCGGTTCATGCTGAGCGTGGAGATCTCCACCATCTACAAGCGGGACGGCGCCACCCGCAAGGTGCACCACCTGGTCTACCTGCCGGATCTGGCCGCGGTGGGCCGGTTCAACGCGGCGCTGGGCCGGATCGGCAACCTCGGCTCGGACGGCCGTCCGATCCTCGGCCTGGACTCCCGCGACCTGCTGGAGATCACCCTGGACGCGTCGCCGGACGGCTACCTGGTGCCGGCGCACGTGTGGACGCCGTGGTTCGCCGCGCTCGGCTCGAAGTCCGGGTTCGACGCGATCGCCGACTGCTACGCCGATCTGGCCGACCACGTCTTCGCGATCGAGACCGGGCTGTCGTCGGATCCGCCGATGAACTGGCGGGTGTCCGCCCTGGACCGGTACGCGCTGGTGTCGAACTCGGACGCGCATTCGCCGCCGGCGCTGGGCCGCGAGGCCACCAGGTTCACCACGCCGTACGACTTCTTCGCGATGCGCGACGCGCTGCGCACCCGGGACGGTCTCGACGGCACCATCGAGTTCTTCCCCGAGGAGGGCAAGTACCACCTGGACGGGCACCGCAAGTGCGCGGTACGGCTGGAGCCGGAGCAGACCCGCAAGCTCGACGGCCGCTGCCCGACCTGCGACAAGCCGCTGACCGTCGGCGTCCTGCACCGGGTGGAGGCGCTCGCCGACCGGCCCGAGGGGCACCGGCCGCCGCGGGCGGCGTCGTTCCGCAACCTGGTACCGCTGCCGGAGATCCTCGGCGAGATCCACGGTGTCGGGCCGAAGAGCAAGACCGTCGACGGGAAGGTCGTGTCGCTGGTCGCCGAGCTGGGCTCGGAGCTGTCCATCCTCACCGAGGTGCCGATCGACGAGGTGACCCGGGCCGGCGGCACGGAGCTGGGCGAGGCCGTCGCGCGGCTGCGCCGCGGCGAGGTGCGCCGCGAGGGCGGGTACGACGGCGAGTACGGCAGGGTCCGGCTGTTCGAGCCGGGCGAGCTGTCCGACCCGTCCGCGGGCGCGCTGTTCGACCTGGGCCCGGACCCGAACGCGATGCCGCGCAAGCGTTCCGCCGGCGGTACCAGGGCGCGGTCGGTGCCCCGGCAGCGCGCGGTGCCGGCGCAGGACGAGCTGCTGACCGCCGACGGTACGGCACCGCCGGAGGCGCTCGCCGGCCTCGACCACGTGGAGCCGGTGATCACCGGGATGGAGCGGCTCGGTACCGGGCTGCTCGACCTGCTCGACCCCGACCAGAAGGCCGCCGCGCAGGTCACCGACGGTCCGGTGTTGATCATCGCGGGCCCGGGTACCGGCAAGACCCGGACGCTCATCCAGCGGCTCGGGCACCTGATCGCCGAGTGCGGGGTGCCGGCCGAGCGGTGCCTGGCGATCACGTTCACCCGCCGGGCCGCGGACGAGATGCGGGAGCGGCTGCGGTTCCTGCTCGCGGCGGCGCAGCCGGAGCAGCGCGACGCGGCGACCGGGGCCGGTGCGACGGTCAGTACGTTCCACGCGCTCGGGCTGTCGATCCTGCGCGAGCACCCGGACCGGTTCGGGCTGACCGCCGGCTTCCGAATCGCCGACGCGGACGAGCAGCTCGACGCGGTGGGTGAGGCGGCCGGCCTGCCGGACGACGAGACCGCGCAGGCCCGGCGGCTGCTGCGGCAGCTGCAGGAGTTCCGCCGGAACGCCGGCCGGCTCCGGGCCGATGCTCGCGGCGCGGCACCGACCGACGGCCGGCCCGGCTCGGCGACCGCCGGCGCCGGCGACCGTCCCGAGCCCGCCGACGACCTGACCGACCTGGTCAAGGACTACACCGCGGCGCTGCGGGCCCGCGACCTGGTCGACCTGGACGAGCTGGTGCGGCTGCCGGTGCAGCTGCTGTCCAAGGACGAGGCGCTGGTCGCCGCCTACCGCCGGCGGTTCACGCACGTGTTCGTGGACGAGTACCAGGACGTCGACGACACCCAGTACGCGCTGCTGCGGCTGCTCTGCCCGGCGGACGGCAACCTGTGCGCGATCGGCGACCCGGACCAGTCGATCTACTCGTTCCGCGGTGCCGAGGTCGGCTACTTCCTGCGGTTCGCCGAGGACTTCCCGACCGCGACGGTGGTCCGGCTGACCCGCAACTACCGGTCCACCGCGCCGATCCTGGCCGCCGCGGTGCAGGCGATCGCGCCGGACACCCTGGTCGCCGGGCGCAGCCTGGCGCCGGCCCGGCGCGGCGCGATCAACGGCGCCCGGATCACCCGGTACTCGGCGTCGTCGCCGGCGGACGAGGCCGACTTCGTCGCCCGTACCGTCGATGCGCTGGTCGGTGGCTCGTCGTTCCACGCGCTCGACTCGGGCCGGGTCGACTCGCGCGAGCACGGGCCGCTCGGCGGCGTGTCGTTCGCCGACATCGCGGTGCTGTACCGCACCGACGCGCAGGCCGGGCCGATCATCGACGCGCTGTCGCGGTCCGGGGTGCCGGTGCAGAAGCGCTCGCACGACCGGCTGCTGGACCGGCCCGGGGTGGCCGCCATCGTCGACGAGCTGCGGTACGCGACCGGTATCGACGGCGCGATCGCGGCCCGGGTCCGGCTCACCGCCCAGGTGCTCGTCGGCCGCGGGGACCGCCCCGACGCGAACCTGACCGACGCGGACATCCACACCGCGGTCGAGCTGCTGATGCCGCTCGCCGCCCGGTGCGGCGCCGACCTGGAGACGTTCCTCGCCGAACTCGCCACCGGCGCCGAGGTGGACACCTGGGACCCGCGCGCCGACCGGGTCACGCTGCTCACCCTGCACGCCAGCAAGGGGCTGGAGTTCCCGGTGGTGTTCCTGGTCGGCTGCGAGGACGGGCTGCTGCCGCACCGGCTGCCGGGCCGGCCACCGACCGACGAGCAGCTCGCCGAGGAGCGCCGGCTGCTGTTCGTCGGGATCACCCGCGCGAAGGACCGGCTGTACCTCTCGCACGCGGCCCGCCGGCAGCGCCGTGGCGACGGTGAGCCGCGGCCGGCGGACGCCTCACCGTTCCTCGCCGCGATCGACCACCGGCTCTACGACCGGATCGGTGACGACCCGGAGCCGCGCCGGCCACAGGCCCGGCAGCTGCGCCTCATCTGAGCGGCGGTGCGGGCCGGCGGCCGAGCGGAAACCGGCGCGCGCCGACCGTGCGATCCCCCGACAGTCTCCGACCGGGAGGTGCCGGCCGGTTACCGTGACGGGGACAACGGTCGCATGCCTCGCAGCGGTGTGGCGACCGACGCGGGGTACGGCGGGGTGCCTCGGGCCGGCGACCGTGGCGAGGAGGAACGATGTCGAACTACGGACCGCCCGGCGGCTATCCCGGAGCGCCGCAGGACCCGTGGCAGCAGGGCGGCGGCCAACCCGGCGGTTCCTCACCGTACGGGCCGCCGGATCCTGCGAACCCGCCCGGCCCCCCGCCGTACGGCCAGCCGTCCGGTCCCGGTTACGGTGGGCCGCCGAGCGGCCCGGGTTACGGCGGGCCGCCGAGCGGGCCGCCCGGGTACGGGCAGGACCCCTCCAGCGGCGCCGGCTACGACCCGTCCAGCGGGCCCGGATACGGTCAGCCCGGCCCCTACGGCCAGGATCCGTACGGGCAGACCGCACCGATGCCGCCGGGTCCCGGTGGCCCGGGTGGTCCGGGCATGCCGCCCGGTGGCGGCCCCCCGCCGTACGGCGGGGGCGGTGGCTGGGGGCCGGGCGGGTTCAACCAGCCGCCGAAGAAGAGCAAGGGCCCGATGATCGCGATCATCGTCGTGGTCGCGGTCGTGCTGCTCGGCGTGGTGGGTGTCGGAGCGTGGGCGATCTTCGGGCGCGGTAGCGACAAACCCGACCCGGGCCCGACCCCGACCGCGCAGCGCAGCAGCGCCAGCCCGGCGCCGAGCTCGGAGAGCCCGAGCCCGTCCGAGTCGCCGAGCCCGTCGGTGACGCTGCCCGGCGGCGACGCGTACTCGGTCGAGGAGGGTCAGTGCGTCAAGAACGAGGGCACGGACTCGAAGCCGGACCTGAAGATCGTCGACTGCTCCGCGGGCACGTACAAGGTGCTGAAGAAGTTCCGCGGCACCCACGACACCGACAAGTGCAAGGACGTGGCCGGCTCCGACAGCAGCTACTACCAGAAGTTCGGTAGCGACCTGTCCAGCCTGGACTTCGTGCTCTGCCTGCAGAAGCAGGACTGACCTCGACCCGGCCACGATCACACCCTGAATAGCCGCACCATCACCGTCCGTCGAGTGCCGTTCCCGACGGGCGGTGTGGTGTGCGTACCGGCACCGGGCGAGGAGACAGCGCCGGTTACCGTTGCTGTCCAGTTCGCGTGGAGGCGGATGTTGTCGAGGAGGATCGATGTCGCACTACGGGCCGCCAGGTGGTGACCGGCCGTACGGGCAGCCGGACGGGTCCTGGCCCGGGCCGCCCCCCGGCCCGCCGGAGCAGTCGCCGTTCGGCGGCCCGCCCGGTGGCGGTTTCGGCGGACCTCCGCCGCCCGGCCCGATGCCGGACGAGGCGAGCCCGTTCGGTGGCCCGCCGCCGGCCCCCACACCGAACGGTGGCTTCGGCGCCCCGCCGCCACCGGACCCCGGCTTCGGCCCCGGCCCCGGCCCAGCGGCGGACGGCGGCTTCGGTTCCGCCCCGACGGAGGGTGGATTCATCGGGTTCGAGGCGAACCCGCCCGGCGGTCAGCCACCGTGGGACGGCGGTGGAGCGCCGATGTCGCCCCCGCAGCAGCCGCCGAAGAAGGGCAAGGGCCCGCTGGTCCTCGTCATCGCGCTGGTGGCCGTGCTGCTGTTGGGCGGCGGCGCCGCCGGCTGGTACTTCTTCTTCGGCCCCGGCAAGTCCGACTCCACCACCAGCGCGAAGGGCGACAAGGGCAAGGCCTCGGCGAGCCCGTCGGCCAGCGCGAGCGGTGAGGTGAAGGCGGCCGGTGTGCAGAAGGGCGACTGCGTGGTGCCGCCCAAGACCGGCAACAGCGTCACCCCGGCGAAATGCTCGGCCAAGGGTGCGTTGAAGGTCATCGACCGGATCAACGGCACCACCAACGACGCCAAGTGCCCGAAGCCGCAGACGAACTACACCTACAAGTTCACCTCCTACTCGGACAGCAAGAAGTCGTTCGTGCTGTGTCTGGCCACCCAGTCCGGCGGCAAGTGATGTCCGTGGCTGCCGCGTGCGCGGCAGCCACAGACCGGGCAGTCCCGGGGTGGGTGTCCGCTTGGAACGGGTCCGTGACTGCCGCACTGCCATCGGGTGGCAGACGGTATCAGTGCGGGACAAACCGACCAAGGTCTTCGGCCGCCGCGGCGCCGCCCGCCGCGCCGGATGCGACGCTGGAGCGGTGAACGACGTGCCTCACCCGGTGCCGGACACGATCGGCTACCTGGCCGGCCGCTGGCGGCTGGACCGCCGGCTCGCCGACGCCAGAGCCGGCGTGACCGGCACCTTCACCGGGGTCGGCGAGTTCGTCCCGGTACCCGACGGGCTCGACTACGCCGAACGGGGTGAGTTGGCGTTCGGCCCGCACCGGGGCCCGGCGTGGCGGCGGCTGCGGTACCGGGCGGACGGTGCACTGGTGCGCGTCGAGTTCGAGGACGGCCGGTTCTTTCACGACCTGGACCTGCGAAAGGGCACCTGGGCGGTCACCCACCCGTGCCGGGCGGACGGGTACGCCGGCGAGTTCCGGGTGACCTCGGCCGACTCGTTCGTACAGGACTGGACGGTCACCGGCCCGGCGAAGGACCTGCACCTGGTGACCACCTTCGCCCGCCACTGACCCGCCTGTCCGTTACGCTCCGTGCTCGATGGCGTGCGCGCAACTCCGGGACGGTGCTGGGCGCGGCCGGCGCGGTCCGGGCGCAACGCTCTTTGCAAAGCTGGTAGCTTTGCAAAGCATGACGGAGGAGGAGCGGGCCCGGCGGGTCGACGACGCGGCGCTCCGCCACCCGATCCGGGCCGAGCTGCTCGACCTGGTGCGCGAGCTCGGCACCGTGACCTCCACCGAAGCCGCTCGCCGGCTCGGGCACAGCAGCGGGCTCTGCTCGTTCCACCTGCGGCAACTTGCCCGTTACGGCTACCTCGAACCGGCGCCGGCCCGCGGCCGGGTGCGCCCCTGGCGGCTGCGCGGCGTGCCGGCACCGCAACCGACGCCGGTCACCGGGCTCGGTGAGCTGTCCCGGGAGCTGGAGGACGAGGGGTACCGCCGCTGGCTGGCCCAGCGAGCCGACGCACCGCCGGAGTGGCGGCGGGACGCGGCCGACAGCGCGGTGCTCTACCTGACGCCGGACGAGCTGCAGGCGATGGCCGGGGAGATCCGTACCGTGCTGCACCGGTACGCAGGGCGGGAGCACGACCCGGCCGCCCGCCCTGCCGGTGCCGGCCCGGTCGGCGCGGTGCTCCGGCTGTTCCCGCTGCTGCCCGAGACGCCGCTACCCGAGCCGAAGGACTGAACCATGAACGAGCGCATCAGGAGCACCGTGCGGTCGGGGCGCACGAGGGTTCCGACGAAGGAGGAACGCTCATGAGCGAGCGTGAGCGAGTGAATCGTGGGTGCTGTGCGGTGGGGTGCCTCGTGAGGGTTCCGACGAAGGAGGAACGCTCATGAGCGAGCGTGAGCGAGTGAATCGTGGGTGCTGTGCGGTGGGGTGCCTCGTGAGGGTTCCGACGAAGGAGGAACGCTCATGAGCGTTCAGGAGTTGAGGTATTTCGGCGATCCGGTGCTGAAGACGATCTGCGATCCGATCACCGACTTCGGCCCGCGTACCGCGGAGCTGGTCACCGACCTGTTGGAGACGGTGGAGCTGCCCGGCCGGGCCGGACTCGCCGCGAACCAGATCGGGGTGAGCCTGCGCGCGTTCAGCTACAACGTCGACGACCAGTTCGGCTACGTGCTCAACCCGGAGATCGTCGAGCTGTCCGAGGAGCGGCAGGAGATCGACGAGGGCTGCCTGTCGGTGCCGGAGCTGTGGTTCCCGACGGTGCGCGCGGTGCGTGCCGTGTGCCGGGGCGTCGACCTGCGCAACGAACCGGTGGTGGTCAGCGGTACCGGTGTGCTCGCGCAGTGCCTGCAGCACGAGACGGACCACCTGGACGGTCTGCTCTACCTGGACCGGTTGGAGCTGACCGAGCGCCGCAAGGCGATGCGCGCGGTGCGTGAGTCGTCCTGGTTCCTGCCGGGCGGTCGCCGGGAGCCGGCCGGCGCTCCCTGGCGCCTCGGCTGAGCGTCGGCCCCGGGCGGCGTCTCCGGCCTGGTCAGCATCCGTGCCACCGACGATCCGGCCGGGCTCTACACGGGCCGGCTCGGAATCGGCCGGCTCGACACCGGTCGGCTCGGCATCGGTCGGCTCGGCATCGGCCGGTCCGCATCCGGCCTGGGCTCAGCGCCCCGGCAGCTCGGGGTAGCCCGGGCCGTCGATGAACTTCTTCCTGGTCTTCTGCAGTGACTTGGCCGCGGCGTAGCCACTGCCCGCGCCGATCAGCAGGCCGACGATGTCGGCGAACGCGCCGCCGCCGGTGAAGGCGAGGCCGATCAACGCGCCGACGGTGGCGAGCACGGCGATCGGCCAGCGGCCCCGGACGAACCGGGCCACCGGATCACCGCCGGCCCGCTTCTTCGCGGCAGAACCGAGCAGCAGCAGGTAACCGTCGTGGCCGAGCGCGACGAGCAGTCCGACAACGGCAACGACCGTGGCGATGAGGTCGATGATGGTACCCATGACTCCAGTGTGCGTGCTCGAAGCGGCTTCGCCATGGTGCTGGCACCCTGAATCGACCCCGAGTTTGCCGGGGGTGCGGCGGCCCGGCCGGTGCCGGTGGGGCCGCCGCGCGGCCGGGAGGGGGTGGCATGCCTGATTCCCGGCCCTACGTGATTCTCAGTGCGGCGATGTCGGTCGACGGCTTCCTGGACGACACCGGGGACGAACGGCTCATCCTGTCCGGCCCGGCCGATCTGGACCGGGTCGATGCGGTGCGCGCCGAGTGCGACGCGATCCTGGTCGGCGCCGGTACCGTCCGGGCGGACGATCCGCGCCTGGTCGTCGGCGCCGTGCGGGCCGAGCACCGCACCGCCGACGGCCGCCCGGCGCAACCGGTCAAGGTGACCCTGACCGGCTCCGGCGACCTGCCGCCGGAGTCCCGGTTCTTCACCTTCGGTCCCGCCTCGAAGCTGGTGTACGCGCCGAGCGGCGCCGCGGCCACGCTCGCGGACCGGCTGCCCGGTTCGACCACGGTGGTCGACACCGGTGCGTCGGTCGAGCTGCCCGCGCTGCTCGCCGACCTGGCCGACCGGGGGATCGAACGGCTGCTGGTGGAGGGCGGCGGCGGGGTGCACACCGCGTTCCTGACCGCCGGCCTGGCGGACGAGTTGCAGCTGGTGGTGGCGCCGTTGTTCGTGGGCGAGGAGTCGGCGCCACGGTTCGTCGGCCCCGGTCGGTACCGGTGGGATGCCGGGCACCGGATGCGGTTGGCGCAGGTGCGCCAGCTCGACGACGTGGTGCTGCTGCGCTACCTGCTGGGGGACGAGGATGGCTGATCGGGACTGGCTGGCGGCGGCGGTGGCGGAGTCGCGGCGCTGCCCGCCGTCGGCGACGGCGTTCTCGGTGGGCGCGATCGTGGTCGGGCCGGACGGCGCCGAGCTGTCCCGCGGGTACTCGCGGGAGGGCGACGACCGGGTGCACGCGGAGGAGTCGGCGCTGGCGAAGCTGGCCGCCGTGAACCCCGCGTCGGCGGTGGCGTTGTCGGGTGGCCAGCGGGTCGGGCGGGTGCCGGCGGGCAGCACGATCTACAGCTCGCTGGAGCCGTGTTCGCAGCGCGCGTCCCGGCCGCACACCTGCGCCGAGCTGATCCGTACCGCGGGGGTGGATCGGGTGGTCTTCGCCTGGCGGGAGCCGGCGATCTTCGTGGCCGGCGACGGCGCCCGGGAACTGGCCGATGCCGGCGTGGCGGTGGTGCAACTGCCCGAGCTGGGGGCCGAGGTGGCCG